>DAOTIG010000006.1:0-44164 GCA_035448065.1 Dermatophilaceae bacterium | reverse complement strand
CGCGATGGTCACCGACTGGGTCGACGATGCCGTCGCACTGAGGTCGTCGGTGACGGTGAGCGTCACCGTGAAGGTGCCGGCAGAGGCATACGTGTGCGTCGCGGTCGTGCCGGTCCCGGTGGTTCCGTCACCGAAGTCCCACGTGTACGAGGCGATCGTGCCGTCCGGGTCGGTCGAGGCCGATCCGTCCACGGCCACCGTCAACGGCGAGGTCGTCGTCGTGAAGCTCGCCAACGGCGCCAGGTTGGCCGCGATGGTCACCGAGCGGGTCGTCGATGCCGTCGCATTCCGGTTGTCGGTGACGGTGAGCGTCACCGTGTAGGTGCCGGCCGCGGCATACGTGTGCGTCGCGGCCGAGCCCGTGCCAGTGGTTCCGTCACCGAAGTCCCAGGTGTACGAGGCGATCGTGCCGTCCGGGTCGGACGAGGCCGAGCCGTCCACTGCCACCGTCAACGGCGAGGTCGTCGCCGAGAAGCTCGCCGAGGGCGCCTGGTTGGGCATCAGCCCGCCGCCCTTGGCGAAGTGGTCGGCGATCTCCGCCGGGGTGAGCACCCGCGGGTAGATGGCTGCCTCGTCGAGGACGCCGTTGAAGTAGGCCGACGAGCCGCCCCACGAGTTGTCGCCGCCAAGACGCCACCAGCCACTGTACCCTTCGGCGGCCTGCTGCGGGTTGGTCCCCCGCAGGATCCCGTCGACGTAGAGCTTCATCCCGTCGGTGCCCTGAGTGGCCACCAAGTGGTGCCACTGGCCGTCGTTGAAACTCTCGGTCGTGCTGGCGATGTTCATCGAGCCGGTCCATGCGCCGAAGTGCAGGGTGCCGTCGTTGTTCATCCAGACGTGCCGGTCGTAGCAGTTGCTGCGACCGGTCTGCGAGCAGCCGAAGCCGATGAGCTTGCCGCCCACGGTGGTGGTCGTCGAGAACCACAGCTCCTCGGAGTAGGGATTGGGGTTGGCCGTCTGGGTCGCGGACACGACCTGCGTGCCCTCAGCCCCGTCGAAACGGACCGCCGTGTTCCCGGACAGCACGCCAGGCTGTCCGAAGGTGTGCCCGCTGCCCTGATACTGGCCGTTGGCGCCGTTCGGGGAGGAGTCGACCGCGGCCGGACCGGCTGCCTCGCCGAGACGCCAGTAGACATCCGGTCCGGAGTCCCAGACCGCCGCGCCGTAGGCATCGGTGGGTCGCGTCGGCCAGGTCACCGCGCGCCCCGATGCCGTCCAGTGCGAGCGGACCTGGTCGAGGGTGAGCACGGTCGGGTAGACGGCCACCTCGTCGATGTCACCGGCGAAGTAGGCATTGCCGGACCAGGGGCTGTCGCCACCGATCCGCCAATAGCCGGAGTATGGCTGCGCCTGGCTGGTCGGGTTGCGGCCGATCCGCTTGCCGTCGACGTAGAGCGTCACCCCGGTGCCGGGCTCCATGGTGCCGACCGCGTGGTGCCACTGGCCGTCGTTGAGAGCGCCTGGGCTGCTCACCGTGTACCCGCCGTTGTTCCACACACCGAAGGTGACCCGGCCGTCCGGCTCCATGTAGATGTGTCGGTCGTAGTTGCTCGAGTTGCCGGTCGGCTGGTCGCCGAAGCCGACGATCTTGCCGCCCGACGAGGTTGTGGTGCGGAACCAGGCCTCGACGGTGAAGGTCTGCGGGCCCTCGATCCGGACGCTGTTGACCGCTAGGCCGTTGATCCCGTCGAAGGTCGTCGAGCTGTCGCCGTCGGCGGTCGCCCCCGAGGCACCCCGGGTGTAGCCGCCGCTGAGCGTCGCGTCGTCGAAGTCAGCCCAGTCCATGACCGAGGTGCCGGAGGGCTCGCCCAGACGCCAGAGGTGCGCAGCGCCGTCCTGCTTCACCTGGGCGGCATACGCGCTCGGTGCACCAGCGCCGATGGTCACGGTGTTGGAGATCGGGCTCCACAGCTGGTTGCCGGCGGAGTCGGTGATGCGGACCTGGTAGCGGTGCGTCGATCCGACGGCCAGGCCGGTGTCGACAAAGCCAGCCCGTGGGAGGGTCCAGAAGTTGGACGCGATGGTGCGCGTCGCCTGCGGCACCCACACGGCGTTGTCACGCAGCAGCTCGTAGGTGAGGGTCGAGTCGTCGTAGTCCCAGGCAGTGCCCCAGGTCACCCGGGCGGTGCCCGCCTCGAGTGACACGGCCGTCGTGGCGGGAACCGGCGTCGCCGGAATCGTCGCGTAGCTGGGTCCGACCTTGCGCGGGGCGATGTCGGAACGAGCGAACCGCACCAGACCCTGCTGGGCGACGCCGTTGACCCGGGGGAACTCGCCGCCGACGAGCAGGTATCGACCGTCCGCCGTCCCGTCGACGGCCCAGCCAGCCTGCCCGGAGGCCGTGATGGAGCCGAAGGCGAAGTTCGGGAACCAGTGCAGCACCTGCGCGTAGGGGACGCCGATGAAGTTCCAACCGTAGGCGTCATTGCGCTCGGTGATGCCGGTCGGGTAGGCCGTGGTCGCCGAGGCCTTCTGCCACCGAACCCGCGGGTTGGTGTCGGGGAACGAGCCGATGGGTGAGCAGTCGTGCTGGTGGCTCACGTTGTAGGCCACGCTGCCCATGACCGTGATGTCGTAGGTGTCGCCAAGGCAGTCGTTGGCCCAGACGATCTCGCCCGAGTTGGGGTTGATCGAGAACGGGCCCTCGAAGGAGGCCCCCGCGCCGAAGGCATAGGAGGTGCCGAAGACATTGGTGCCGTCGGTCTTCAGCGAGGTGATCGCGCCGTTGGCGCCGGCGGCCCGGATGCGACCCTGCGCATTGGCCGTCGCCGGCCACGGGTTGGTCGTCGCGTCGGCGTTGATCGAGGCCATCCCGTAGGCCTCCTGACCGTTGACCGTGGTGAACGAGCCACCGGCGATGACCTTGGTCTGGTCGGGCGACATCACCATCGACCAGACGTAGCCGCCCGTGGCACTCGGAGCCCACGGCGTCAGCGACCCGTTGGCGCGCTGGAAGGCGGCCAGCCGGGTCCTGGAAGCGCCCGCCGCACTGGTGAAGTTGCCACCTGCGTACACGGTCGTCGAGGTGATGCCGAGCCCGCGCACCTGGCCGTTGATGTTGGGGGCGAAGGAGTTGAGCGCGCCCGAGGGCAGGTCGAAGGAGGCGATGTGCCCCCGGGTCTGCCCATCGACCGCGGTGAAGTCCCCGCCGACGAAGAGCTTCGTGCCGTCGGCCGAGGCGCGGATGACCAAGCCCTGGGCATTGAGGCTGTGGTTGAAGCTCGCCACTCGGTTGCCGGTGGTGATGTCGATAGCCAGGATGTTGCCCGCGGTGACCTCACCGGCTCCCCCGGCAGCGACCCCCGGGGGCCGAGCCTTGGTGAAGCTGCCCGTCACGTAGGCGGTGGTGCCGACGATCGCCTGGCTCCAGACGACTCCGTTGACCTGCCAGGTGGGCAGCGCATCGGCCGTCACCGTCGGCGGGACCGCCTCGGGCGCCAACGGAGCGGCCGCCGCGGCCGCGACGCCTGGTGGCTCGGCCGCAACGGCGCCCGGAGCTGACCCAAGCAGGGCCACCCCCGCGGCCGCGACGACCGAGATGGTGCGCAGGAACGAATGACGAGACGATCCAGCCATGACGAGCCCCCTCGAGAGCCGAGGGATTCGTCGTCCCCCGGCGGCTGACCTAGTGTGTTGCTGACTGTGTGTGGTGCAGATCTATGGCCTGACTGGGCCGATCCAGAGCTCGTCGTAGGAGAACACGACGGGCACGAGCGTTGCGCTCCCGCTGACGTAACTGTAGATACCGATGCCGCCCGGCGTCTGCAGATTGGTCGAACTGTCGGTTGCCGAGGCCTGCCAGGCTGCTGGCTCAGTCTGGCCGACCTGCCACACCTTGGCTTGCACCGTGGTTGGCGACGTCCCCGTGACGGCGACCCTGATGGCCAATGGTTCGCCAGGGGCGACCACACCCGGGACGTTGTACGTGCCGAGGATCGTCTCGACGCTGTTGTCCATCCGCGTCACCCAGAGGGTGACGGCGCCCGTACCTGTGACGCGCATCTTGGCCCGGTAGTCGGACGTCCCGACCGAGCGGCCGATGACCGAGACGTACTGACCACCTCCGCTGGGCGCCTTGTCGGTCCTGACCACGAGAGCCACCTCGGTGTCGGTGCTGCTCACCGGCAGGGTAGCGGTGCCGCTGGCACCGGCGCCCAAGGTCATCCGGCCGACCCCATTGGCCACCGAGTATTTCGAGGCCGTGCCGGTCACGGTCCACGCCCCGCCCAGGTCCGCCGCGCCCCACGTGTTGGAGACCATCCGGGCGAAGGAGTCGGTCGCATAGGCTGGGTTCGGGGCCACGGTGACCGACCGGGTCACCGTGCTGGCCGCCCCACCGTCGTCGGTGACCGTGAGGCTCACCTGGTAGGTGCCGGCGGCGGCATACGAATGTGTTGCCGTCGGCCCGGTGGCGGTCGCACCGTCCCCGAACTGCCATGCGTACGAGGCGATCTGGCCGTCGGTGTCCGCCGAAGCCGAGCCGTCGACGCTGACCATGAGCCACGTCGCCGTCGTCGTCATCACTGCCGCTGGCGCGTGGTTGGAGACGACGGTCACGGCGCGCTGGGCGGTGGCGCTCCCACCGCGGTCGTCCGTGACGACGAGGGAGACCTGGTACGTGCCGTCCGCTGCGTAGGTGTGCGAGGCCGTCGCTCCGGTGGCGGTGCTGCCGTCGCCGAAGCTCCACGCGTAGCCGACGATCGTCCCGTCGGCGTCGCTGGACGCCCTGCCGTCGACCGCGACGCTCAGGTGGTCGGCGGCCAGGGTGAATGAGGCCGTCGGCAGGATGTTGGCCGGCCGGGACACGGTGATCGTGCTGCTCGTGGTTGCCGTGGCCCCGACGGCGTCGGTGACCACGAGGGTGACGACATAGCTGCCCTCGGCGGCATACGGGTGCGTCGCGGTGGGGCCGGTGCCCGTCGTGCCGTCGCCGAAGTCCCAGGCGTAGGACGCGATCGGGCCTTCGGCATCGCTGGAGGCGGAGCCGTCGACCGTCGCGGTCAACGCCGAGACGGTGGAGGTGAACGACGCGGTTGGGGCCTGGTTCGCGGCGACCGTCACCGAGCGTGTCGTCGTCGCCGTCGCGCCCACGTTGTCGGTCACCGTGAGGATCACCGAGTAGGTGCCGGAGGCGGCATACGTGTGCGCCGCGGTGACGCCGGAGCCGGTCGACCCGTCACCGAACTGCCAGGAGTAGGAGGCGATCGTGCCGTCGGAGTCGCTCGACGCCGATGCGTCGACGGTCACCCCGAGGTAGCTGGCGGCCGTGGTGAACGAGGCCACCGGGATCCGGTTGGGCACGATGCGGCCCGCTGCGGCGTAGTGCGCGTCGATCGTGGCCTGGGTGAGCACCGACGGATAGACGGCGACCTCGTCGATCGAGCCGTTGAGGTAGGTGCTCGTCGCGCCACCCCAGCACTTGTCGCCGCCGATCCGCCAGTAGCCGGCGTAGTTCTGCGCCCCGACAGCCGGGTTGGTCCCGACCAGGGTGCTGTCGACGTAGAGCTTCATGCCGTCGGCGCCCTGGGTGGCCACGAGGTAGTGCCACTGCCCGTCGTTGTAGGCGCTGCTCGTCTCGACCTTCTGCTGGGCACCGTCATAGGCGCCGAACTGGAGCTTGCCGTTGTTGAGCAGGCAGACGTGCCGGTCGTAGCTCGAGCTGGTGCCGCTTGCCGCATTCCCGAAGCCGACCAGCTTGCCACCGCGGGTGGTCGAGGTCTTGAACCACAGCTCGGTCGAGTAGGTGGTCGGGTTGGTGCGCTGCTCCTTGCTCGCCACGAGACCGTTCGAGCCGTTGAAGGACATCGAGGTGCCGGTGCCGATGGCGCTCAAGCCACCAGGTGTGACCCCACCCAGGATCGACCCGTCCTGACCCGTGGTGGAGGCGTCGAGCGCGGTCGTTCCGGACGCCTCGTCGAGGCGCCAGTAGAGATCGGGCTTGGCGGCAGCCACGGCCGCGCCGTAGGAGTCGGCCGGCAAGGTCGTGGGCCAGGTGGCCGTCCGGCCGGTGAGCAGGTAGCGAGCGCGCAGCTGGTCGGCGGTCAGGACCGATGGGTAGACCGCGACCTCGTCGACGGCGCCGGCGAGACCGGCACTCGTCGGCTTGTTCGGCAGGCTCGTCGTCTGGTCGGCAAAGAGCCGCCAGTAGCCGGCGTAGGTCGGCAGCGCGATGGGGTTGGCATCGCGGCCGACGAGTTTGCCGTCGACGTAGAGCGCAAGGCCGCTGGCGTCGACCGTTGCGGCCAGGTGGTGCCACTGCCCGTCGTTGACGGCTCGGGCACTCTGGATGCCGCGGTATGCCGTGCCGCCGAGGACCGCGAAGTTCACCCGGCCCGCGTTGGAGAGGTAGAGCACCGAGCTGTTGCTCGCAGCCAGGCTGGTGCTGCTCATCCCGGCGTCGCCGAAGCCGATGATCCGGCCACCGGACGTGCTGGTCGTGTTCACCCAGGCCTCGATGGTTGCTGCCTGGGGGTGCGGCTCGGGCGCCGGCGTGGCGAGCTTGGTCGTCGAGCCACCGGCGCTCGTCACGGCGAGATCGTCGGCCAGGACTCCGGCGCTCCCGAAGGCCACGCCGGTGGCACTGGCGTTGAGGTCGGCGAAGGCGACCGAGTCGACCGCGGGCGCGGCGCTGTCGCCGAGTCGCCACAGGTGGATGGCCCCGTCGGCGCGCACCGACTGGGTGTATGCCGCGGGCGTCGCGGACGACACGGTCACCGGGGCCGAGGCCACGGTCCACTGCACGTTGCCGTCGGAGTCCTTGACCCGGACCTTGTACGTGTGGGTGGCGCCGGGCGTCCGGCCGGTGTCGAGGAAGCCCATCCGCGGCAGGTTCCAGAACACGGAGGACTGGGTGAGCGTGGCGATCGACGCGCCGTTGTCACGGTAGACGTCGTAGGTGAGCGTCTTGTCGTCCCGGTCCCAGGTGCTCTGCCAGGTGACCCGGACCGTCCCGCTCTCGGTGGAGGTCGCGCTGGGCGTCATCGCCGCCGAGTAGATCGGCTTCTGACTCGGGCCGGCCACGCCCCGGTAGGCGAAGCGGACCAGACCCTGCTGGGCGACCCCGTTGACCATGGGGAACTCGCCGGCCAGGGCGACGTAGCCGTTGGCACCGGTCACCGACCAGGCGGCCTGCCGGTCAGGCGTGTAGGAGCCGAACTCGAGGTCGGGGTACCACTGCAGCAGACCAGCGGACGGCAGTCCACGGTAGTCCCACCCGTAGGCGTCCTTGACCGTGATCATGCCGGTCGGGAAGGTCGGCGCCGCGGTCGCCTTCTGCCAGCGTGAGCGCGGGCTGGTGTCGGGGAACTCGTTGATCGCCGTGCAGTTGTGCGAGTGGCTGACGGCGTAGAGCACCTGGTCCATCGGGAAGGTGTCGTAGGTGTCGCCGAGGCAGTCGTTGACCCAGTTGATCTCACCGGTCGACGGGTTCGCCGCGAAGGTGCCCTCGAAGCTGGCTCCCGCGCCGAACGCGTAGCCCGAGCCGAAGATCTGGGTGCCGTCCGTCTTGAGGCTGGTGATGCCGCCGTTGAGCCCGGCCGTGCGGATCCGCTGGTTGGCAGCCCACGGGAGGACGGCGCCGGTCTGGGCGTCGAGGGAGCCCATGCCGTAGGCGTCGACGCCGTTGAGGAAGCTGAACGAGCCGCCGACGATCACCCGGCTGGCGTCCGGGCTCATCGTCATGGCCCACACGTAGCCGCCGGTACCGGTGGCCGTCGGTGCCCACGAGCTCATCGCGCCGGTCGATGCCGAGAAGCTGGCCAGGGAGCCGCGCGTCTCGCCGTTGGCCGACGGGTAGTTGCCGCCGACGTAGACGGTGTCCCCGCTGGTGGCGAGGGCGCGCACCTGTCCACCGACGTTGGGCGCCCAGTTCGACACCAGGCTGCCGTCGGCGACCGCGAACGCTGCGACGTGGCCGCGGGCCACCCCGTCAACCGCGGTGAAGTCGCCACCGACGTAGATCCGCGAGCCGTCCGGCGCCGCGCGGAGCACGAGACCCTGGGCGTTGAGCGAGTGGTTGAACGACGTCACCGGGTTCCCGGTGCGGATGTCGTAGGCGAAGATGTTCAGCGCGTCGACCTCGCCCGCTCCCCCCACCGGGACGCCCGGCGGACGGGCCTTGGTGAAGGACCCCGTGACGTAGACCGTGTTGCCGACGACGACCTGGCTCCAGGCGACGCCGTTGATCTGCCAGGTCGGCAGCGCGGCGGCGGACACGGGCGCCGGCAGCGGCGGGGTGGCTGGAGCGGCGTCGGCCGCCATGGCTGGGGCGGCGATCAGGAGCTGACCGGCCAGGGCGCTGACCGCGACCGCGACAAGCGCACGCACACGCCATACAAGTTTGACTGACATCATGCCCCCGCAGATGCTGCCGAGCGCTCGACTCCCCGAAGCGCGCTGTTGGTGTCCATGGTGCCTGATCGAGCCGGATTCTGCGGCTCAATCCGAGAAATGAGACTGCGGAGCACGACCCCACCGACGACCAGGCCCAGCGCAAGGGCGATCGGCGTTGCCGCCACGGGCAGCACCCCGATGCCCAGCCCCACCGCGAGCACGCCGAGCCCGAGCAGCGAGTCGAGCACCCGCACGCCGAGCACCGCGCGCTGCCGCCCGCGAGTGGCAGCCAGGCTGGCGAACGGCTGGACCGTGGCGATCGCCGCGGCATACACCGACCAGGCGAGCACGGCCAGCGGCGAGATGGCGAAACCAGGCCCGGTGACCAGGTGGCCGATCGACGGGGCCAGCACCATCGCGAGTACCCCCATGGCGAGGGCGCCGACCGCGAGCCCGAGGGAGGCGCGCGAGGCGCGCGCGCGCAGCGTGGCCACCGGCGCCGTCCGGTCGCGGGCATAGGACGCGAAGAGGTACGAGCCCAGCCCCTGCACGACCAGCGTTGCCGGGGCGACGAAGATCCGTGCGGCCTCCAGAGCACCCAGGGCCGCGGCTCCGGCAGCCGCCACGACGAGGAAGCGCATCGCGGTGAGAGCCGTGGGGTTGACGGCAACCTGCAGCCCGCGCCAGCCGCCGAAGGCGAGCACCTCGCGGTATGCCGCGCCGCGCCACGCCGGTCGGTCGCGCTCGGCCACGGGCAGCAGGCTGACGCCGACGAGGATGCCGACCAGCTGACCGACCGCGAGCGCGAGGAAGATGTGATGGACGGCGATCGACCCACGGGCGGCGAGAGCGACGCCAGCCAGCGTGGTGACCACAGCGGCCGTGTCGACGACAACCAGGCGCCAGAAGCGCATCGTGGCCATCAGCACGCGACGCACGATCTCCTCAACGACGAACAGCACCGCCGCGAGCCCCATCGCGACCGGGGCCAGCCACCCATCGAGGACGCCGCTCACCCACAGCCCGACGCCGGTGCCCAGCCCACCGAGCGCGGCGAGCAGGACGGTCCAGCCGGCCAGGCCGGCGCGAATCCGAGGGTCGTGGCGATCGAGCACGGTCAACGAGTCGCCGACGATCCCGCTGGCCACCGCGGTGACGAGAATGAGCACGCCATAGGAGAGAGCGACGGTTCCCAACCCCGACGCACCAAGCAGGTGGGCAGCGAGGATCTGCAGGGCGAACGATCCGGCGGCCTGCCAGACCTGGGCCACGACGGCCCCCGCCGCCGCCGACGTGAGGCGGGACCCGAGGCGACGGGCCACCTGCCTCACGTAGTGACCTTGGCGGTGAAGATGGCCGCGGCGTGGTTGGGATCGAAGTCGACGACGGTGGTGACGAGACCCACCTGGGCCTTGGGCACGGCAAAGGCGTAGCGCGCCGTGGCGGTGGCTCCAGGAGCGACGGCTCCGCCGAAGTCGCGCATCTCGAGGTTGCCGGGATAGACGGGCGACGCGAGCTGCCGCTCGAGGCCGTAGTAGGTCGTGACGACGACCTGGTTGAGGGAGATCGGCGCGTTGGACCCGTTCTTGATCTCCAGGTCGAGCACCAACAGCTCACGCCCTGGGAAGACGCCGGGGCCGTTGCCGGTCTCCACGGCGGCGGTGGCCTTGGTGAGGGTCACGACCACGCCATCCGGATAGGTGGCCGGCGCGGCGAAGGACGCCGGGGGCGCGGCGATCGACGGGGAGCCCGAGCTGCCGGGTCGGGTGACCTGTGGGATCGATGACGGGGCCGGGTTGGGCAGCGGCGGGGCCGGTGTGCCCGTGGGCGAACCCGGCTCGGTCGAGGCCGTGCCCTGGCTCTCAGCGTCCGTGGTCGTCGTCGACGACGACGTCGACGTCGGACTCGTCGTCGCGGACGGGGACGACGGGGTGGACGTGCACCCGCCCAGCAGGACCGCCAGGATCACCAGGGTGGCGGCGGCTGCCCCGCCCTGCCCGGCCGATCGCCAGCGCCCCACCAGTGGGGGGTGAGCGCCCACGTCAGTACGCTCCCGCTCCCCGCAACACGGCCCGTCCGGTGCGCGCGAGGATCTGCAGGTCGAGCATCGGCGACCAGTTGTCGACATGCCAGAGGTCCAGGCGCAGCGACTGCTCCCACGTCAGGTCGCTGCGGCCGCTGATCTGCCACAGGCCGGTGAGGCCGGGCCGCACCCGCAGCCGCTGCATGGCGTCGTCCTCGTAGAGCTCGACCTCTCGGGGCAGCGGCGGGCGCGGGCCGACGAGCGACATGTCGCCACGGATGACGTTGAGCAGCTGGGGCAGCTCGTCGATGGACAGCCGCCGGATGACCCTGCCGACTCGGGTCACCCGCGGGTCGACCTTCTTCTTGAAGAGGACCTCGTTGAGCTCGTTGCCGCCCTCGATCTGCTCCTTGCGCGCCTCGGCGTCCACGACCATCGAGCGGAACTTGATCATCCGGAACGGGCGGCCATGCGCGCCGACCCGCTCCTGGGAGAAGAACACCGGCCCGGGGTTGTCGAGCTTGATGAGCAGGGCGACGAGCAGCCCGATCGGCAGCGCGAACAGCACCAGGATGCCGGCGAGCAGGGCGTCCATGAGCCGCTTGGTGGTGAGTCGGAAGAGGCTGTCCGAGGGCCGCTCGACGTGCAGCAACGACAGGCCCGCTGCGGGTCGCAACGACAGGCGTGGCCCGGCGACCTCGACGATGCCGGGCGAGACGACGAGGTCGACGTGCCGCTCGGCCAGTGCCCAGCCGAGCCGACGCAACGGCTGCCCGGCGAGGTCGGGGTGGCTCGCGACCGCCACGACCTCGACGCCGAGCCGGTCGACCGAGGAGATCGCAGCGTCGATCGAGCCGAGCACCGCCACGCCCTCGATCTCGCTGTCGGAGAGGTCCTCGGCGGACACGACACACACCCCGACGACGCGGTAGCCCGAGGCCGGCGCGGCGTTCATCTCGCGGATGATCGCCGCGCAGGCGTCGGCGCGGCCGACGACGAGCGTGTCGCGAAGGTCCGCACCGGCGAGCCGGCGGCGGTAGAGGCGGGTGCGCATCACCCAGTGCACGCCGAGCGAGCCGGCGAAGCACAGGGAGATCATCGTCACGACGAAGGTGCGCGCGAAGGTGGCATGGAGCAGGAAGGACGCGACCGCGACCCCGACGAAGGTGGCCAGGGCAGCTCGGGCGACGGCGCGGTACTCGTCGCTGCCGACGCCGAGTCGGTTGAGGTGGTAGGCGCCGTGCGCATGCAGCGCGGACAGCCAGAGGGCGGGCGCGACGAGGGCCACGAAGAAGACCGGGCTGAGCTCGAGCCCGAACCGGGCAAGGTATGCCGCGGTGGCGGCCACCGCCCCGGCGACCACGTCGCCGATCTGCAGGACCCGCCGATAGTGCGACTCCCACTCGGGCAGCCGCTGATCACGCTGGGGGAAGGGCGCCGGCCCGCTCCCCCACCGCTCCCATGCCCGAGCCCGAGCAGTCCCCCGACTGGACGACACGCGTGCCGGTGTCCCGGCGCCGATGTATTCGGCCACGACAAACCCCTGCCTAACGCCTTCCCCGACGTCATCTTGGTGACTCAGCGCGACAGAGAGGACTCCGTCCCCCGACCAAGCCCGGTCTCTGGCTGTGCCCTCGTCTTCCCCCCGGGAAGACTCGCGGCGCCCCTCAGCCTGAGACTTTCGCTTTGACTTGGTTAGGTCAGTCTAACCCCATCGGCCGTTCGACGGATGCCGAACTCGGGAATTCGTCGATCCGGCCCTGCCCCCTCCTGAGGCGAGCACTGCTCAGGGGGCGTGCACGACCTGCTGCGCGTCGAGAAGACCCCGGCTGACCAGCAGCTCCACCGCGTCGGCGGCGTCGGAGACGACGAAGGGCAGGTCGGCCCGCTCGCTGCTCGAGTAGTCGCGCAGGACGAAGTCGGCCGGGTCCATCCGACCCGGAGGGCGGCCGATGCCGACCCGCACCCGCAGGTAGTCCCGCGTGCCGAGCGAGCCGGAGATCGAGCGCAGCCCGTTGTGACCGCCCTCGCCGCCGCCCCTCTTGAGCCGGATGGTGCCCGGCGGCAGATCGAGGTCGTCGTGGACGACGACGAGATGGTCGACGTCGGCGGAGTAGAAGCCGAGCAGCGCCTTGACCGGCCCGCCCGACTCGTTCATGTATGCCGCGGGCACCGCCAGCGCGCACGCCGGGCCGGGCGCTCCACCAGGGAGGACGCCGAGGCGCACCTGGGCGACGTGCGCGCGAGCCTTGTGCGCCTTGAGGTCGGTGAGGGTGGTCGTCGTGACCGGCTCGCCACGCGGCACGGCGCCGGCCCCACCGGCATACCGGCGGGCGAGCTCGCCGACGACCATGGCGCCGACGTTGTGCCGGTTGCCGGCATAGCCGGACCCGGGGTTGCCGAGCCCGACGATGAGCCAGGTGGCCATGCCAGCGGTGACCGAGAGGGCGGGTGGCCCTTACTCCTCGGTCTTCTCCTCGGCCTTGGCCTCGGCCGACTCGCCCTCGGCGGCGGCCTCCTCGTCGCTGGCCTCGTGCTCGATGCCCGCCTCGCCCTCGGCCTCGGCGAGCTCGGCGTCGAGCGCCTCCTGCGAGATCATCGCGGTGATGTTGATGACCAGGGCGTCCTCGTCGGTGACGAGCACGGCGCCCTTGGGCAGCTCGAGGTCGCCGGCCTTGATCTGGGTGCCGGCCTCGAGGCCCTCGATCGAGACGACGACCGACTGCGGGATGTGGGTGGCCTCGACCTGCAGCTCGACGGTGGTGTGCTCGACCGTGACGACCGTCTCAGCGGCGGCCTCGCCCTCGGTGTGCACCGGGACGTCGACGGTGACCTTCTCGCCGCGCTTGACGATGACCAGGTCGACGTGCTCGATGATCGGGCGCACCGGGTCGCGCTGGACGTCCTTGGCCAGGGCCAGCTCGCTCGTGCCGTCGAGCTCGATCGAGAGCAGCACGTTGGCCTGCTTGAGCGCCATCATCGTGTCGTGGCCCGGCAGGGTGATGTGCACCGGAGCGGTGCCGTGGCCGTAGAGGACGGCGGGGATCTTGTGGTCGCGGCGGATCTTGCGGGCGGCGCCCTTGCCGAAGGCCGTGCGGCGCTCGGCGGCGAGCTTGATCTCGGACATGTCTGCTCCTGCTGAAGTCTGGGTCGGGTGCCGGATGGTCCGGGGGGTGGTCCGGGTCGTGCGGTGTCGTGGGCCTCGACGCGGGGCGCGTCGCGCGCGGGCGGAGGCTGACCCAGGGGTCGGCCCAGTCGATCACGGACGACCATGCGGTGCGACTCGACATCGAGTCTGACCGAGCGTGGCGCGTCCCTCGCCGAGGCAACCGTTCGATCTTACCGACGGGGAGAGGCCGACGGAAATCGGGGGCGACTCGCCTGCCCTCGCTCCCGGGTCAGCCGGCCTCGGCTCCTGAGCGCTCGCCCGCCTTGACGACGGCGACCCCAGCGAGGATGAGCAGGCCGCCGAGCAGCTGCAGCGGCCCGGGCAGCTCGCCGAGCAGCAGCCAGGCGAGCAGCACGGCGAAGACGACCTCGGTGAGTCCGACGAAGGACGCGACGGTGGAGCCGAGGCGCCGCGCGCCGACGGCGCCCAGCAGGTATGCCGCGGCGGCGGCCACCAGGGACACCTCGAGCACCGGCACCCACCACGGCCACTGCCGCCCGCCGAGGACGACCGGCTCGGTGGCGACGCCGGCCGGCAGGACGCCCAGCGCCAGCACACCGCCGAGGATGACCGCGCCGACGAGCATGCCGATGCTGGCCAGGGTGACCGCGGGCAGGTCGTGGTCGACGTGCCCGGCGACGACGAAGTAGACGGCCAGGCCGACCGCGGCGAGCAGCCCCCACAGCACGCCGACCGGGTCGAGGCGCAGGTCACCGGCGCCAACCAGGTCGAGCACGAGGACCAGGCCGGCCACTGCGAGCACCATCCCGACGAGGGTTGCCCGGGTCGGCCGGTGGCCGTGGACGAGCCACATCCACAGCACGACGAGGACGACCCCGAGGTACTCGATGAGCAGGGCGACCGCGATCGGCATCCGCTGCACCGCGGAGAAGTAGGCGACCTGACAGCCGGCCACCGCGAAGACCCCGTAGGCGAGCAGCCACCAGCGGGTCCGGCGCAGCACGGCGAGCCGGGAGCGGGCGGCATACAGGCCGAAGGGCAGCAGCACGAGACCGGCGAGCCCGACCCGCACGGCGACGACCGACCCGGGGGTCCAGCCGGTGGCGAGCAGCGACTTGGCCGCGGGTCCGGAGCTGGCGAAGAACGCCGCCGACGCGAGGGCGGCGAGCAGGCCGAGGTCCGTGCCCGCCCGAGCGGGCGCGGCAGCGCGGGTGGGCACGGTCAGGCGCGACCGTCGAACATGCTGGTGACCGAGCCGTCGAGGAAGACCTCCTGGATGGCCCGGGAGATGAGCGGCGCGATCGGCAGCACGGTGAGCTTGTCGAAGCGCTTGTCCTCGCCGATCGGCAGGGTGTCGGTGACGATGACCTCCAGGGCGCTGGAGGAGCGCAGCCGGTCGACGGCGGGGCCGGAGAGGATCGCGTGGGTCGCGGCGATGACGACGCCTGCGGCGCCCTCGGCCATGATCGCGTCGGCCGCCTTGCAGATGGTGCCGCCGGTGTCGATCATGTCGTCGACGAGGATGCAGATCCGGCCCTGGACCGAGCCGACGACCCGGTTGGCGACGCTCTCGTTGGGGCGGGTGATGTCGCGGGTCTTGTGCACGAAGGCCAGCGGTGCGTTGCCGAGGGTGCGCGACCACTGCTCGGCGACCTTGATCCGGCCGGCGTCCGGCGAGACGACCGCCAGCTCGCGATCGCCGTAGCTCTTCCGGACCTCCTCGGCGAGGATCGGCAGCGCCATGAGGTGGTCGACCGGCCCGTCGAAGAAGCCCTGGATCTGGGCGGTGTGCAGGTCGACGCAGATGAGCCGGTCGGCGCCGGCGCGCTTGTAGAGGTCGGCCATCAGCCGGGCCGAGATCGGCTCGCGGCCACGGTGCTTCTTGTCCTGGCGGGCATATCCGTAGAACGGCACGACGAGGGTGATCCGCTTGGCCGAGGCGCGCTTGAGCGCGTCGACCATGATGAGCTGCTCCATGATCCACTCGTTGATCGGAGCGGTGTGGCTCTGGATGACGAAGGCGTCGCAGCCGCGGACCGACTCCTCGTAGCGCACGTAGATCTCGCCGTTGGCGAACTCGTATGCCTGGGTGGGCACGAGGGTGGTGCCGATGTCGTCGGCGACCTGCTCCGCGAGCGCCGGGTGGGCCCGGCCGGAGAAGACCATGAGGTGGCGCTTGGTCTTCTTGCGGATCTGGCTCACGCGCCCGTCCCCTCGCCCTCGGATCCGGTATGCCGCGTGGCCGCCTGCGCGGTCAACGCGGCCTCGGCGGCAGCCGCGGTCTTGCTGCCGGCCCGGCGCCGGGCGACCCAGCCCGGCACGGTGCGCTGCTGCGCGCGGCCGACGGCGAGCTCTCCGGGGCCTACGTCGGTGGTGACCGTGGAGCCGGCGGCGACGTAGGCGCCGTCGGCGATGGTCACCGGCGCGACGAGCACCGAGTCGCTGCCGACGAAGCTGTGCGCGCCGACGGTGGTGTGGCTCTTGGTGACCCCGTCGTAGTTGGCGAAGATCGTCCCGGCGCCGATGTTGGCGCCCTCGCCGATCGTCGCGTCGCCGCAGTAGGTGAGGTGCGGCACCTTGGCGCCGGAGGCGATGCGGGCGTTCTTCGTCTCGACGAAGCCGCCGATCTTGCCCTTGGCACCGAGCTCCGTGCCGGGGCGAAGGTAGGAGAACGGGCCGACGGTGGCGCCGGGGCCGATGAGCGCGAGCTCGGCCTGGCTGCGGACGACGGTGGCGTCGTCGTCGATCTCGCAGTCGACGAGCGTGGTGTCCGGGCCGATCTCGCAGCGGGCGCCGATGCTCGTCGCGCCGAGCAGCTGGGTGTTGGGGCGGATCACGGTGTCCTCGCCGACGGTGACGTCGGTGTCGACCCAGGTCGTCGCCGGGTCGACGACGATCGCGCCACCGCGCATCAGCGCGTCGACGGTGCGCCGGTTGAGCTCGGCGCCGATCCGGGCCAGCTGGGCCTTGTCGTTGATGCCCTCGGTCTGCCAGAGGTCGGCGAGCAGGTGGGCGGCGACGTCGCGGCCCTTGGCCCGGGCGATCGCGACGACGTCGGTGAGATAGCGCTCACCCTGGGCGTTGTCGCCGTCGATCTCGGCGAGCGCGGCCCGCAGCAGCTCGGACTCGAAGGCGTAGATGCCGGAGTTGATCTCGTCGATGGCCTGCTCGGCGGCAGTGGCGTCCTTGTGCTCGACGATCCGCTCGACGGCGCCGTCGGCGCCTCGGACGATCCGGCCGTAGCCGGCTGGGTCGGGCACCCGCGAGGTGACGACGGTGACCGCCGCGTGCGAGGCCTCGTGGGCGGTGACCAGCTCGCGCAACGTCTCGGGGGTGAGCAGCGGGACGTCGCCGCAGGTGACGACGACGGTGCCCTGCAGGTCGGCCGGCAGCACCGACAGCCCGCACTCGACGGCCCGGCCGGTGCCCTTGATCTCGTCCTGGTCGGCGATCAAGCAGTCCGGGTCGTGCTCGGCGATGTGCGCCGCCACCCGCTCCCGCTCGTGCCGGACGACGACCACCAGGCGCATCGGCTCGCAGCCGCGAGCGGCGTGCATGGCGTGGCCGAGCAGGCTGCGCCCGCCGATGGTGTGCAGCACCTTGGGGATCGCCGACCGCATCCGGGTGCCCTCGCCAGCAGCGAGGACGATGACAGCAGCCGGGCGGGTCGTCACGAGATGCGATCCTACCCAGCGGCGCGCGGCCCCACGACCGGGCGGGCGCGGCATACCGGAGCTGGGGTTATCGGGTGACCCGAGAAAGTGTCGCTTCACCCGAGAAAGGTTCTCGGGTGAAGCGCACGTTTATCGGGTGACCCGATAAAGCTCAGCGACCCGGGTGGATCAGGCTCCGCGGTCGAGCCAGCGCTGCAGCATCGCCGTGAACACCTCGGCGGCGTCGTCGGCGGGCAGGTAGGACGCGTCGCGCATGGGGATCGCGGTGAGCCACTCCGGCTTGTTCACCGGGTCGTCGCCACCGACGCCGAGGACGACCTCGGCCCGGCCGTCCCGCAGGAAGAACTTGTCGCCGGTCGGCATGCTGCCCTCGAGCCGCAGCGGCGGCTGCTCGGACGCGAAGCGCACGGTCCACCCGTCGGCCTCCATGGCGCCGGCGGCCCCGGCCCATCCCTCGAGGTCCTCGCTGACGCCGTAGCGCTCGACGGCCTCTCGGATCTGCTTGGCCTGCTGCTCGGCCCGTGCCTGGGCGCGCGTGGTGGTCTGTGACGACATGGGGTCAAGTCTCCCCGCGCCGGAGCCCGACGGGGGTCCACCGATCGGTCGGTCCATGGTGTCGAAGGTACCCCCCAGAAGGCCTGCTCCCCGGGCTGGAATCGAACCAGCGTCGCTCATCCTGATTCAAAGTCAGGCGGGCCCTGCCAACAGACCAACCGGGGACGGCGGCCGGTGAACCGGCCGACCTCCCAGGGTAGCCGCCCCTCGAGGGTGCGCGCGCGGCATACCCTGGCGGGGTGACACCACGCGAGCCCGCACCGCCACGCCGCAGCCGGATGACCGGGCAGGAGCGCCGCGAGCAGCTCGTCGACGTCGGCCGGGCGGTCTTCGCGGCCAAGGGCTTCGAGGCGGCGACGGTCGAGGAGATCGCCGCCAAGGCCGGGGTGAGCAAGCCGGTCGTCTACGAGCACTTCGGGGGCAAGGAGGGCCTGTATGCCGTCGTCGTCGACCGCGAGATGGCGCAGCTGCTCGAGGGTGTCACCACCGCGCTGACCACGGCGCCGTCGACCCGGGCGATCGTCGAGCAGGCGGCGCTCGCCCTGCTCGACTACATCGAGTCCTCGACCGACGGCTTCCGCATCCTCGTGCGCGACTCGCCGACGGGACAGTCGACGGGGTCCTTCGCGAGCCTGCTCGGGGACATCGCGACCCAGGTCGAGGGGCTGCTGGCCGCGGAGTTCAAGGCCCGCAAGCTGGACAGCCGTTCGGCGCCGGTCTATGCGCAGATGCTCGTCGGGATGGTCGCGCTCACCGGGCAGTGGTGGCTCGAGCACCGGCGGATCAAGAAGGCCGACGTCGCCGCCCACCTGGTCAACCTGGCCTGGAACGGGCTCACCGCGCTCGAGGCGAAGCCGCGGCTGTCGACCGAGGGCAAGCGCTGACCGGACGCGCGGACGGGGCGCCTGAGACGAGATGCGCGGAGGGCGGAGGGCGGAGGGCGGCATACCTGTCGGTCGTCGATAGGGCACTGCTGGCACCACGCCGGCAGGGCCGCACTCGGCAGCGGAGCGGTCAGAGGGCAACGACTGAGCGCCGCCCCTCGGGGGACGGCGCTCAGTCGCAACAGGTGTCAGGCGACGGCGGTGATGACGCCGTCCTTGATGGTGATGACCCTCGCGGGCCCGGTCGGGTAGCCGAGCGTCACCGTGGTCACACCCGACGGGTCGTAGGTCACCGAGAGGTTGGCGTTGTTGTTCGTCTTCTCGCGGGTGCAGGTGACCGCACCGGTGTCGGCGGTCGTGCAGGTCCAGACACCCTTGGCCGCCTGGACGGTGAGCGGGTCGCTGATCCCGACCTCGTTGGCGCCTCGGACGTTGACCTTGATCTTGTCGCCCGTGGCAGCAACGGTCGAGCCGTCGGGGAGGGTGGCGGTCGAGGTGCCGCCGCCGGTGACGATCGTCGACCCGTCCGGCATGAGCACCGTCTGGGTGCGGTCGGGCTGCGTGATCGTGGCGGTGCCGTCCGGGCTGAGCGTGACCGAGGACCCGGCCGGGGCGGTGACCGGAGCCCCGCCGCCGATGACCACCGAGACCGTGCCGTCCGGGGCGAGGGTGACCGTCGTGCCGCCGACCGTGGTGGTCACCTGGCCGGTCGGGCTGGTCGTCACTGTGGCGGTGCTGGGCGCGGACACCTGGGTGCCGGTCGTCGTCGTCACCGTCGTCGGTGCCGAGCCGCTCGGGTCGGTGACGACGGTGCCGTTGGGCAGCACGGTGGTGACGGTGCCGGACGGGGAGGTCGCGGTGACCGTGCCGTTGGGGGCGACCGTGACGGTGGATCCGGCCGGTGCGGTGGCAACCGTGTTGCCGCCGACCGACACCGAGGTCGAGCCGTCCGGCGCGATCGTCGTCGTCGTGCCGCCGACGGTTGTCGTGACCTGCCCGTCAGGGGTCGGGTTCACCGTGGCGTTGCCCGGCGCGGTGAGCTGGGTGCCGACAGGCGTGGTGACGGTGGTCGTGGACGGCGTCTGCACGATCGTCGTGCCGGTGGGCAGGACGGTGGTCGTCGTCGTGCCGGAGGTCGTCGTCACCGTGCCGATGGGTGTGATGACCGTCGTCGTTCCGTCGGGCGCGACGATCGTCGTCGTGCCGCCGGGGGTCGTCGTGACCTGGCTGCCCGCGGGGGCCGTGACCTGGCTGGTGTTGCCGCCGGCGACCACGGTGACGGCAACCGAGCCGTCCGGTGCCACCACGGTGGTGACCGTGCCGGGGCCGGTCGGCTGGGTGGCGGTGACCTGGCCGTTGGCGGCCGTGGAGACGGCCACACCCGGCGGGATGTGCACGGTCGTGCCGGTGGTCGTCTGCACCGTGCTGCCGCCGTTGTTCGGCGCGGCGGCGACGGTCGTGCCGTTGGGCAGGGTGGTGACGACCGTGCCGTCGGGCGCGGTGGTCACCGTCGTCGACGTCGTCGGCGGAACGGTCGTGGGTGCCGGCGGAACCGGCGGTGCGGGCGGGGCGGGCGGCGCGGGCGCCGGCGCCGGCGCGGGCGCCGGAGCAGGCGCGGGCGCCGGAGCCGGAGCCGGGGACTGCGGTCGCACCCGAGGTGCCGGCGTCGTGGTGGTGATCCGGATCGGACCGGCCACCGTGGAGCTCGTCACCTGCGGCGACTGGGTCGTGATGCTGCCGAGGACGCTGGGCGTCGGCGCGGCCTTTGCCGTGGGGGCGGGGGTGCTCGCGGCAGTGGCCGTCGCAGCAGCAGCGTTTCCGCCAGTGCCGCCAGAGCCGACCGACCCACCGGCGACCGAGCTGCCCGCAGGCCCGCCCGCGCCCCCGGTGAGGGCCGCCGGCCCGGCGAGGTAGCCCACGCCGAGCGCCACGCCGACGGCGACCGCAGCGGCCTTCGAGCCGAGCTGGGCCATCACCTGGGCGGCAGCCGCCGCCTTGGGCTCCCCGCGCATGCCGCGCGCACCGCCGTCGCCGGCCGCCGCCGCGCCGAGCGCGGTCGCCCAGCCGCTCACCGCGGCCGAGCCGGCGAGGAAGATGATCGGCACCATGAGCGCCGGCAGCGAGTTGTTGACCTCGGCCATCTCGTAAGCCAGGCCCTGGGCGTGCCGACAGCCGCGCAGGTGCTCCTCGACCCGGGCGCGCTGGCGCACCGGGAGCTTGCCGCGGACATATCGGCCCATCGACGCGAGCACCCAGCGGCACTCCTCGTCCTCGGCGCGCGACACGGCGCGGTCGGCGTGCGCGTCGAGGTACTTGGCCCGCAGGCTGTCCCGGGCTCGCATCGCGATGACCGACACGCCGTTGGCCGTCATGCCGAGCTCGCCGGCGACCGCGGCCGGGGAGGTGCCCTCGACGGCGGTGTGCCAGAGGATCCGCTGGTCGCGCTCAGGCAGCCGGCCGAAGGCGACGCGCACGAGGTCGTGGTCGACGGAGCGGGTGATGTCGTATGCCGCGACCGACGGCGCAGCGGCCTCAAGGCCCTCGTCCTCGGTCGGCACGACCCGCAGGTCGGTGCGCGCGTGATCGACGGCGACGGTCTTGACGGTGGACAGGAAGTAGGAGCGGAAGTTCGTCGTCGGACCCTTGCCGCCCAGGATCAGCGAGTAGACCCGGGTGCTCGCCTCGGCGACGACGTCCTCGGCGGAGGTGCGGCCGCGATAGCGGTGGGCCACGGCATACGCTGCGGGAAGGTGCCGGCGCCACAGCTCGGCATAGGCGTCAGCGTCACCGCCGCGCACTGCGCTCAGCAGTGTGCCGTCGTCGGCATCGACCCAGGCTTGACCCCAGATCCCTGCAGTGGCTGACATGGACTACCTCACCTTTCCCCGATCCTGAGGTGGTTCCATTGTGCCGTGTCCACGCAGGGTCGGACACCTCGCGACGGATAATAGGGACGTTCGGATGATGCTGGAAGGCAGGGGCGGCACGCCGGCCGACGACGCCGGATCCGGCCAGGGAGTGGCCCACGAGGCGCACACCGACGACGTCGACCGGATCGTCGCGGCCTGGCGGCGCGAGCTGCCGCAGCTCGACGTCGAGCCACTGCACATCCTCTCGCGGATCACCCGGCTGGCCCGACGGCTCGACCTGTTGCGCGGAGCGGCCTTCGCCGAGCACGACCTCGAGGGCTGGGAGTTCGACGTCCTGTCCGCGCTGCGCCGCGCCGGCGAGCCCTACGAGCTGTCCCCCGGCCGGCTGGTCACCGACACCTTGGTGACCTCGGGAACGATGACCAACCGGGTCAACCGGCTGGTGCGCCGGGGACTGGTGACGCGGCATACCGACCCGCACGACCGACGCGGCGCCCTGGTGCGGCTGACCGGCGAGGGCCGGCGGGTCGCCGATGCGGCGATCACCGACCTGGTGACCCGCGAGCACGCCCTGCTCGACGCCTTGCCGGTCGCCGAGCGGACCGTCCTCGCCGACCTGTTGCGCCGGCTCAGCACCCCGCTCGAGGGCTGACCCCGCCCGCTCAGCCAACGATCTCGGCGGCCTCCAGCCAGGCGTGCTCGAGGGCATCCCGCTCGGCGTCCAGCTCTCGGAGGGTCGCGCTGAGCCGACCGACGGCGATGTGGTCGGTGGCCTGGTCCGCCAGCTCGTGGTGCAGCCGCTCCTGTCGCTCGGCGAGCCGGGCCAGCGCCTTCTCGATCCGGGCCAGCTCCTTGCGCGCCTCGCGCACCTGCCCCGCCGTGGCTGGCGCCCCGGCCCCCGCCCCCGGACCCGGACTAACCGCCTCCCCGGGCCTCGGTGCGACAAGCCCCGGCGTGTCGCGCGACCCTGCCGTCGGCGTGTCGCGCCCCGTCGCGCCCGGCGCACCCACCCGGGTCGGTCTGGCCGCCCTCAGCCGCAGGTATTCCTCGACCCCACCCGGCAGCTCACGCACCCGCCCGTCGCCGAGCAGCGCCACCTGCCGGTCGCAGACCCGCTCGAGCAGGTAGCGGTCGTGCGACACGACGACGAGGGTGCCGGCCCAGCCGTCGAGCACGTCCTCGAGCGAGGTGAGCGTCTCGATGTCGAGGTCGTTGGTCGGCTCGTCGAGCAGCAGGACGTTGGGCTCGGCCATCAGCAGCCGCAGGATCTGCAGCCGCCGCCGCTCCCCACCCGACAGATCACCGACCCTGGTCTGCTGCCGCGCGCCGACGAAGCCCAGCCGGGTCGCGAGCTGGCTCGCCGGCACCTCACGCCCGCCGAGCAGCACCGTGCGCTTGACCTGCTCGACCGCCTCGACCACCCGGTATGCCGCGAGCTCGTCGAGCTCGCGCACCTCCTGGGTGAGGTGGGCGAGCACGACCGTCGAGCCGACCTTGCGCCGCCCGCCGGTGAGCGGAACCTCCCCGGCGATCGCTCGCAGCAGGGTCGACTTGCCGGCACCGTTGACCCCGACGACGCCCACCCGCTCACCGGGCGCGAGCCGCCAGGTGATCCGGTCGAGCAGCACCCGCTCCCCCGCCCGGACGACGGCATCCTCGAGGTCGACGACGTCCTTGCCGAGCCGGCTGGCCGCGAATCTCGTCAGCGCCACCGAGTCGCGCGGCGGCGGCTCGTCGGCGATCAGCGCGTTGGCGGCATCGATCCGGAAGCGCGGCTTGCTCGTGCGGGCCGGGGCGCCGCGCCGCAGCCACGCGAGCTCCTTGCGCAGCAGGTTGTCCCGCCGCTCCGCCGTCACCGTCGCCACCCGCGCCCGCTCGGCCTTGGCCAGCACGTATGCCGCGTAGCCGCCGTCGTAGCCGTGCACCTGGCCACTGTCGACCTCCCAGGTGAGGGTGGCCACGGCATCGAGGAACCACCGGTCGTGGGTCACCGCGACGAGCGCGGTGCCGGGCCGGGTGCGTCGGGTGGCGAGGTGCTCGGCGAGCCAGGCGACGCCCTCGACGTCGAGATGGTTGGTCGGCTCGTCGAGCAGCAGCAGGTCGGGGTCGGCGACGAGCAGCCGGGCCAGGCCGAGCCGGCGTCGCTCGCCGCCGGAGAGCGGGCCGACGGTCGCCGTGAGCCCGCCGAGGGCGGGGGCGTCGAGTCCGCCGAGCAGGCCGTCGAGGACGTCGCGGATCCGCGGGTCGCCGGCCCACTCGTGGTCCGGTCGGTCGCCGACGAGGGTATGCCGCACGGTCGCCGCCGGATCGAGCGCGTCGTCCTGGGCGAGCAGACCGACGGTGAGCGTGCCGGTCGCCCCGCCGGCCCGGGTGACCCGGCCGGAGTCGACGTCCTGGACCCCGGCGAGCACCCGCAGCAGCGTCGACTTGCCGCCGCCGTTGCGCCCGACGACCCCGATCCGCTGGCCGGCGAGCACCCCGGTCGACAGCTCGTCGAGGACGTGCGCGATCCCGTGCACGACGGTGACCCGCTCGAGCGAGACGAGCGCGGGCTGGGCGCGGGGGGCGGGCGGCATACCGATGTGAGGTGGTGAGGTGGGCGCGGTCGGCGGGTCAGTCGCGCGGCGGGGCGATGAGCTGGCAGCCGTGGACCGGCCCCTTGGCCCGCTTGACCTCGGCGGCGATGCCGGAGGCGGTGAGCGCGACGGCGAGGTCGAGGGCGTGCTCGGAGCTGCGGGCGAGCATCGCGACCGTCGGCCCGGATCCGCTGACCAGGGTGCCGAGGGCGCCGAACTCGGCGCCGGCGTCGATGACCTCCTGCAGGGCCGGCTGCAGCGACACGGCCGCCTCCTGCAGGTCGTTGCCGAGCGCCTCGGCGAGCGCCTCGGGGTCGCCGGAGCGCAGCGCGGTCATCATCGCCGGTGACGGCTGGGGGGTGGCGACCGCCCGACGGCCGCGCAGCCGGTCGCACTCGGCGAAGACGTGCGGGGTGGACAGGCCCTGCGCCGAGATCGCGAAGACCCAGTGGTAGGTGCCGCGGGCGAGCACGGGGGCGAGGACGTCGCCGCGGCCGGAGCCGACCGCGATGCCGCCGCTGAACGAGAAGGGCACGTCGGCGCCGAGCTCGGCGGCGATCTCGAGCAACTCCTCACGCTCGAGGCCGAGCCGCCACAGGTGGTCGCAGGCGAGCAGGGCGGCCGCCGCGTCGGCCGAGCCGCCGGCCATGCCGCCGGCGACCGGGATCTCCTTGGCGATGCCGATCTCTACCGCCGGCGAGCTGACCCCGGCCCGGCGGGCGAGCAGCCGCGCCGCGCGCAGGGCGAGATTGTCGCCGCCGTCGGGGACGGCCGCGGCATACGGCCCGGTCGTGTGCACCGACCACCGATCCGAGCGGGTGACGGTGACCTCGTCATAGATGCCGACGGCCATGAAGACGGTGGCCAGCTCGTGGTAGCCGTCGCGCTGGCGCGGCCCGACGCGCAGCTCGCAGTTGACCTTCGCCGGAGCCCGCACGGTGACGCTGCGGGAGGAGGCGGCGGTGGTCACTCCTCCACCCTATGGGGTGGGGTCGGTGGCGCGCCCTCGGGCGGCGGCGATCGCCGCGAAGGCGGTGACGTCGAGCTGCTCGCCCCGCAGGCCCGGGTCGACCCCGGCCGCGCGCAGGGCGGCCTCGGCTGCCGGGGCGCTGCCGGCCCACCCGGCGAGAGCGGCGCGCAGCGTCTTGCGGCGCTGGGCGAAGGCCGCGTCGACGACGGCGAAGACCTGCTCGCGGGTGGCGGTGGTCGGTGGCGGGTCACGGCGGATGAGGGCGACCAGCCCGGAGTCGACGTTCGGGACCGGCCAGAACACGCTGCGGGGCACCTGCCCCGCGAGGCGCGCCGCGGCATACCAGGCGGCCTTGACCGACGGGACGCCGTAGGCCCTGCTGCCCGGGGCGGCGGCGATCCGCTCGGCGACCTCGAGCTGCACCATGACGAGCACCCGCTGCAGGCTCGGGAAGCGCTCGAGGAAGGCGAGGATGACCGGCACGCTGACGTTGTAGGGCAGGTTGGCGACGAGCGCGGTGGGTGGGGCCGGCAGCGTCGTGACGTGCAGGGCGTCCGCGGGCACGACGTCGAGGTATGCCGCGTGGCCCGGCAGGTGGGCGGTGACGGTCTCGGGGAGGGCGGCGGCGAGCGCCGGGTCGACCTCGACGGCGATCACCCGGGCGCCGGTCTCGAGCAGGGCCAGGGTGAGCGAGCCGAGACCGGGACCGACCTCGACGACGGTGTCGGCGGCGGTGACCTCGGCGGTGCGGACGATCCGGCGGCAGGTGTTGGCGTCGACGACGAAGTTCTGCCCCCACTGCTTGGTCGGCCGGATGCCGTGCCGCGCGGCGAGGGCGCGGATCTCGGCCGCGCCGAGCAGGGTGGTGGCTGCGGCCGGCGGGCCGGCCGGCTCGGCGGCCGGCTGGGGCGGCAGGCCGGCCGGCTCGGCGGCCGGCTGGGGCGGCGGGCCGGCCGGCTCGGCGGCCGGCTGGGGCGGCTCGCTCGGGCTGCCGGGTGAGGTCACGGCAGCACGATACGGGCCCCGGCAGCACCACCCCTCGGAGTAACCGCCTCCCTGGGCACTCTTGCGGGTTGCCCGGCGTGTCGCGGCACCCAGGCCCGGGTAAGCGGTTACTCCGGGTGGGGCCGGCGTGTCGCGGCACCGGCGACGGCCCGGCGCCGAGCGCGCTGCAGCGCCCACCAGCCGACGACGACGCCGACAAGGGCCAGGAACCCGGCGCGACCGCCGGGGTTGAGGAGCAGCTGCACACCCTCGCCGAGGCAGGCAGCCACGACTCCGGCCATCACGAGGACGGCGAAGTGCGGCAACGCGGTCGCGGGCGAACGCCTCGTCACGAGCCAGAGCGCAATGTGTCGGCGTGTCGCATCGCGACACGCCGACACTGCTGCACAGACGCCCGGGGAGGCGGTTAGTCCGAAAGACCCTGCGGGTCAGGCGGCCCAGCGGCAGCCCCAGGGCTGCAGGCCGCGAGCGGCATAGAGCCGGTTGGCGACGGTGATCTGCTGCTCGCGGGAGGCCAGGTCGGCGCGCGGGGCGAAGTCGGCCCCACCGTTGGACAGCCAGGTCGAGTAGGAGAACTGCAGGCCGCCGTAGTAGCCGTTGCCGGTGTTGATGTTCCAGCGGCCGCCGGACTCGCACTGGGCGATCCGGTCCCACATCGCGGCATTGGCGAGGTTGATGCCCGCGCCGGAGACGTTGCCCGCCGACGGAGCCGGAGCGGCCGGAGCAGCGGCCGGCGCCACCGGCGCGGCCTTGGTGCCGACCAGCAGGACCTTGTCGGTCGCCGCCTTGGTCACCTCGTTGCCCGCCTCGGAGCGGCTCTCGAGCTTGCCGTCGACCCACACCTCGACGTAGGTCACCGTGCGGGTGCCGGCGACACCGGGGGTCTTGACCTTGGTCGTCCCCTTGGTGAGCGTGGCGTCGTCCTGCTTGACGGTCTGGAAGGGCACGGCGACGGTCTGCGTCGTCGTCTTCTTCGACACCCGGGCGACCGCGACGGCGAGTCCCTCGGTGACCGCGGTGTCGGCGGCCGGGCTGACCCGGTCGTCGGGGCCGAGGGTGACCTCGAGCTGGGTGAGGAGGTCGGCGACGGTCCCGGCGTTGGTGGCGGTCGGCCGGGTCTGGCCGTCGACGGCCACGGTGACCTGCCGAGGGTTGCTGATGGTCAGCGTCAGACCCTCGCGGCCGAGCATCGCCGAGCGCGAGACCGACAGCTTCGCGCTGTCGGTGGCGCGGATGCCCAGGGCGGTGAGCGCCTCGTCGACGGTCTGCGCCGTCGTCCAGTAGTCGCTCGTCTGCCCGTCGACGGTCACGGTGAGCTTGCGCCCGTAGCGCACGACGATCTCGGTCCCGTCGTGGATCGCCTGGTCGGCGGCCGGCGAGACGAGGTCGTGCTCGCCGACGGTGATGCCCTCGCGGGCCAGGGCGTCGGCGACGCTGCTGGCGAAGACGTGGGTCGTCGTCTGCTGGCCGTCGACGGTCAGGGCGATGGCCTTGTCGAGATGGGCAACGCCGAAGCCGGTCACCGCGACGGCGGCGAGGGCGCCGGCAGCGGCGAATCGGCGGATGGGGCGAGAGATCACGATGCTCCGAACGTCGAGCGTCCCGGGCCGGCACGAGGCACCCGGACGGCCGCTCGGAGGGTCCGGCGGCCGCATCGCCACCGGTCCGAGAAGTCGCCCCGACAGGGTGCCAGGGAGGGTGCCTCCCGGCTTTTCCCCTCCACGGTGCCTCGCCGATCGGTGAAAGGTCAAGTTTCGATAACGGACACTGACCGTTCGGCTGTTACGTGTGTGACGGATGTGACAGCAGAGGTATGCCGCGCTCGTGACGCCGGTCACACGGGGTCGGACCACGCCCCGTAGACGCGGTCGCTCGTCTCGGACAGCGCCTGGCAGAGGATCGGCACGGCGACGCCGAGCACGCCGGCCATCAGCCGCACGGTGATCGGCACGAGATAGGACGCATTGCGCGCGCCGCGGTGCGGGTGCGGCGCGAGATAGGGCGAGTCGGTCTCGACGAGCAGCCGGTCCAGCGGGGTGATCGCGAGTGCGTCGCGCAGCTCGCGCGCGCTCTTGAAGGTCACCGTCCCGGCGAAGGACAGGTGGCAGCCGAGGTCGAGCGCCCGCCGCGCGACCTGCAGGTCGCCGGAGAAGCAGTGCAGCACGGTGCGCTCGGGTGGGCCCTCCTCGGCGAGGATCCGCAGCACGTCGTCGTGCGCGTCGCGGTCGTGGATCTGCAGCGGCAATCCGTGCCGCTTCGCCGCGTCGATGTGCCAACGGAACGAATCCTGTTGCGCCGGAATGCCATCCGGCCCGGTCCGGTAGTAGTCGAGCCCGGTCTCCCCCACGGCGCGCACCCGCTGGTCGGCCAGCGCCGCCTCGACCACTCGGTATGCCGCGTCCAGGTCACCAGCCGCGCCGTGCCGGGCAGCATCGTTGGGGTGCAAGGCGACTGCGCCGACGACGACGCCGGGGTGGGCGTCGAGGACCGCGCCGATCCCCTCGATGCTCGGCACGTCGCACGCGACGTGCACGATCCGGTCCACCCCGACGGCCGCCGCCGCGGCGACAGCGTCCGCGAGCGGCATACCCTCGGCGTCACCGTGCCGGACGATGTCGAGGTGAGCATGGTTGTCACACACCGCGATCGGCAGCCGATCAGGTGACGGCGGGGGCTCCGCAGGCACGCTAGCCACGCATCCGGGCCAGCTCGTCCTCGACGACCGAGGGGTCGAGCTTGGTGAAGACCGGGGTGGGCGGCCCGATCGGCGTGCCCGGCACGACCGGGCGCGGCGCCCACCGCGGGGTCGCCGAGTAGTCGCCCATGATGACCGGATAGCCCGGCCCGCCGTCGAGGTCCTCCACCTCGCGCAGCTCGGGCATCGGCACGAGCTCCCCTGTGCCGCCGAGGATCTGGTGGATCCGGTTGGCGCCGTGCGGCAGGAAGGGAGCCGACAGCGTCGTGAGGTCGGTGACCGCCTGGGCCAGCACGTGCAGCACGGTGCCGAGCCGCTCGCGCTGCTCGGGGGCCTTGAGCTTGTAGGGCTCGGTCGCCGAGACATAGGCGTTGGCGAGCCCGACGAGGCGCATGAGCTCGCCGATGCCGGCCTTGAAGCGCTGCCGCTCGATGTGCCCGCCGATGACGTCGAAGCCCTCGCGGATCGCCGCGAGCAGCTCCTCGTCGTGCTCCTCCAGCGTTGCGGCAGAGGGGATCTCGCCGAACTGCTTGTGGATCATCGACGCGGTGCGGTTGACCAGGTTGCCCCAGGCCGCGACGAGCTCGGAGTTGTTGCGCTGGACGAACTCGGCCCAGGTGAAGTCGCTGTCCTGGCTCTCCGGCCCGGCCGCGCAGATGAAGTAGCGCAGCGGATCCGGCCCGTAGCGCTCGAGCACGTCGCGGACGTAGATGACGTGCCCGCGCGAGGTGGAGAACTGCTTGCCCTCCATCGTCATGAACTCGCTCGCGACGACCTCGGTCGGCAGGTTCAGCACCCCGTATGCCGCCCCGGGCTCGCCTCCGCGCGACCCCCGCCCGGCATAGCCGAGCAGCTCGGCCGGCCAGATCTGGCTGTGGAAGGTGATGTTGTCCTTGCCCTGGAAGTAGTAGGACACCGCCTCCGGGTCGTTCCACCAGGCGCGCCAGGCCTCGGGGTCGCCGCTGCGTCGGGCCCACTCGATGGCCGCCGAGAGATAGCCGACGACCGCGTCGAACCACACGTAGAGCTTCTTCGTCGGGTTGTCCTCCCAGCCCGGCAGCGGCACCGGGATGCCCCAGTCGATATCCCGGGTCATCGGCCGCGGCTGGACGCCCTCGAGGATGTTCTTGGAGAACTTGATGACGTTCGGCCGCCACAGCCCGCTCGCCTCGCGCTCGTCCAGCCACTCCCCCAAGGCCGTTGCGAGAGAGGGCAGGTCGAGGAAGAAGTGCGCCGTCTCCTCGAATCGTGGTGCCTCGCCGTTGATCTTGCTGCGCGGGCTGACGAGGTCGACCGGGTCGAGCTGTCGGCCGCAGTTGTCGCACTGGTCGCCGCGTGCCTCGGTGTAGCCACAATGCGGGCAGGTGCCCTCGATGTAGCGGTCCGGCAGGGTCCGGCCGGTCGACGGGCTGATCGCGACGAGCTGGGTCTGCTCGATCATGTAGCCGTTGGCGTGGTTGCCGCGGAACAGCTCCTGGCTCACCGCGTAGTGGTTGCGGGTCGTCGTCCGGGTGAACAGGTCGTAGGCCAGCCCGAGCCCGACGAGGTCCTCGGCGATGACCCGGTTGTAGCGGTCGGCGATCTCCCGCGGCGGCACGCCCTGCTGCTCGGCCATGACGAGGATCGGCGTGCCGTGCTCGTCGGTGCCCGACACCATGAGCACGTCGTGCCCCGCCATCCGCATGTACCGGCTGAACACGTCGGAGGGCACGCCGAAACCGGCGACATGGCCGATATGGCGCGGGCCGTTGGCATACGGCCAGGCGACGGCGGACAGGACCTTGCTCATGGCGTGAATCCTAGGGGGCCGGTCGAGCCGGTTTCCGGCCTCGTATGCTGCGGGCCCGCCGGCGGCACGCCGATGGCAACCCCGGGTGCTCGCCGGCGGAGCACCCGGGGCGCGGCTGGCTGGCGCTGCTCGATGCGCCGCGCCCGGGCCGGCGCTGACCCACCTCGCTACGCTGCCCGACGTGCCCACCCCACCCGAGGCCGCGCCGGTGCAGCGCTGGTTCCAGCGTCGCGGCCTCACCGCCCTGCTCGAGGACACTCCGTATGCCGCGGACGCCTCGGTCGGCGCGACACCGGTGCTCGTCGTCCTCTTCCTCGTCGCGATGGGCCTCGTCGTGCCCGGCCTCGGCTCGAGCCTGGCCTCGCTCGCCATCGCCGCCCTCGTCGTCGGCGCGACCTGGGCCGGCGCCAACCTGATGCGCGGCCGGCCGGCCTTCACGACGGTCGAGCGGATCGGCTGGCCGGAGCGGATCGTCTTCGTCCTCGCCCCGGCGATCGCGACCCTCGTCGTGCCGGGCACCGGGGCCGAGCTGCCGTGGCTGTCGACCGGTGCCGGCCGGGTCGTCGACGCGGTGGCGGTGGCGGCCGTGCTCGCGGCCCTGCTCGCGCTCGTCCTGCTGCTCGTCACCTCCGCGTCGTCGACGTCGGGGCCTGGCTGTCCCGCGAGGTCGGGCACTCCTTCGTGCAGGCCGGCACGTCGTTCACCCGCACCCTGCCGCTGCTCGTCGGCGTCGTCACCTTCTTCTTCTTCACCGGCGAGCTGTGGCAGACCGTCGGCGAGCTCGACCCCGCGTCCTTCGCGCTGCTCTTCGCCTGCTTCATCGGGCTCTCGGCGGCCTTCCTGTCCAGTCGCACCCGACTCGACCTCGACGCCCTCGCCCGCTTCCCGGACCCCGCCTCGCTCACCACCGCGCTCGCACACACGCCGTATGCCGCGGCCGCCCCGCCCGTGCCCACGCCGGCGCAGTGCCCCCTCTCGACCGGCCAGCGGGCGACCCTGCGCCTCGTCGCGACGATGTCGCGGCTGGTCATCGCCGGGCTCGTCGGGGTGAGCGTGTTCGTCTTCTACCTCGTGCTCGCGATGATCCTGCTCGACCCGCCCACCCTGGCCGCGTGGACCGGTGCCGAGCCGCAGACGATCATCGAGGTCGCGACGGGGGCACGGCGGCATACCCTCGCGTGGGAGCAGGTCAAGGTGGCGACCTTCCTCGCGCTCTTCTCCGGGTTCTACTACGCGGTGGCGTCGGCGACCGATGCGGCGCTGCGCGAGACGGTCCGCGACACCGCCGAGGAGGCCGTGCGCGAGGCCTGCGCGGCTCGGCTCGCCGTGCTGAGCGAGACCCGCCGGTAGACGGCGGGGCGAGGGTCGGCGTCCCGCACCAGTCGCTCGTCGGCCGGGGGCTTCTAGGCCCCGACGAGGAACTGCCGCGCCTCGGGCACCAGCTCGGCCGCCAGGGCATCGGCCTCGGCGGCGGGCAGGTCGAGGACGGGATAGGACCACCGGCCGGCCCCGGTGGCCAGCACGGTGGTCGCCACTCCCACCCGGCGCTGCATGAGGCTCTGGCGCACCAGGACGGACACCGTGCCGGCCCGCTCGACGACGTCCCGGCGCCGCAGCAGGCTGCCGGCCTGCGCGACGAGATGCCGCGGCGTGAGCAGGTGACCCAGGGCGGCATACCGGTCGCGCGCGAGCCACGGCGCGACGAGCAGCGGCAGCACCGAGACGGCGAGCACGACGGGTGGCGCCCACTGCCGGGCGACCGCGATCGCGGCCAGCCCGACGAGCACGAGCGCCGGCACGACCGCCCGCGTGAACCGCCGCCGCCGCGCCCCGGCCCCGTGCGCACGCAAGGGGACGGTCAGCGCGGTCGGATCCTCGACGACGTCCGCGGCGAGCCGCTCGACGACCGCCACCGGCGCCGGCGGACACAGCTGCGAGCTGCCCTGCTCGAGCGGGTTGAGCCCGGTCGTCACCGCGCGCAACCGGGCGGCACCGGCCAGCCGCAGCGGCAGCGGCCGGGCCAGCTCGACCCCGCGCAGCCGGGCCTCCTCGATGCTCGTGGCCCGCCGGGTGAACAGCCCACGGGTCACCTCGATGGTGCCGGCCGGGTGCCGAGTGACCCGCAGCTGCCAGTTGCCGATGAGGTATGCCGCGACCGCGGCCGCCGCGATGGCCACGCCGCCGGCGAGCAGGCCGACACCGGCGGCGAGCAGACCCAGTCCCTCGATCCACCGGCCGGTGGTCTCGATGTCCTCGACGGTCGGCAGCAGGTACTGCATGGCGAAGCCCCAGATCGCGGCGAGGCCGGCGAGCCCGCTGACGGTGAGCGGGGCATAGCGGGCCCACGCCGGGTCGAAGCGCAGCAGCTCACGCTCGGGCGCCGGGGGCAGGTCCGAGGCGGGCCCGGGCACGACCTGGGCCGCGGCCAGCGTGTCGGCAGCCGGGACGGTCTCGGCATCGACATCGGCCTGCGCCTCGGCATCGGCCCGTGCGGCGCGGGCCCGACCGGCCGACCGCAGCACCTCATCGCGCAGCCGCTGCGCCGCGCCAGCGTCGAGGGCGTCGAGGACGAGCCGCTCGGTGAGCCCGCCGCTGCCGGTGCCGACCTCGACCCGGGCCAGCCCGAGCACCCGGTGCAGCAGGGTCGCGGTGATGTCGACGGTGCGCACCCGGTCGGCCGGCGTGGTGAGCTCGGTGCGCTGCAGCAGCCCGGAGCGCAGCTCGATCCGCCCCGGCCCGACCCGATAGCGGGTCGTGAACCAGCGCGACACGCCGATGCCGACGATGACCGCCAGGGCGGCCACGTCCCACCACGGGCTGCGGTCGCTCGACCGGCCGGTGACGAAGACGACGAGCAGCGCCGGCAGGAAGCGCACGGCCTCCTGCACCGGATGGACGAGCAGCATCCGGGCGTCCAGCCTGCGCCACTCGCTGCCCTCCGGCTCGGGGTCGGCGTCCGTCACGTCGCATCGCCCCGCTCGGCGGCCGCGGCGGCGGTGAGCTGCTCGGCGAGCCGGTCCGCATCGGCCGACTCCAGCCCGTGAATCTCGAGCGCGCCGGCCGCCGAGGCGGTCGTCACCCGCACCGACGCGAGCCGGAACAGCTGGGCGACCGGGCCGCGGCGCACGTCGACGGTCTGGATCCGCGACAGCGGCGCGATCCGCCGCTCCTGGCTGAGCCACCCGGACTGGGTGTAGACCGCGGTCGGAGTCGCCTCCCAGCGATGCACCCGATAGCGCCAGGCCGGCATGCCGACGAGGTATGCCGCGGCGACCACGCCGGAGGCGATCGCCATCGGCAGCGACCACGCGTGCTGCCAGTCGTGGATCCGGGCCCAGAAGAGCTGGGGCGCCCCGAGCAGGACGAGCACCTCGATGAGCCCGACGGCCGCCCACATCAGCCGGGCGCGGGGGCTGACCCGGTGCGCCGGCTCACGCAGCCGGGGCGGAGTGCTCACGGGGTCAGCACATCACACCCCGGTGAACCGCGCACGACGAGGCGAGAGCACAATGGCAGACATGTCCGACCTGCGGGAGACCGTGCACATCGACGCTCCTGCCGACGTCGTCTACAGCCTCATCGCCGACCTGCCCCGGATGGGCGAGTGGTCGCCCGAGTGCGAGCGGGTGAGCTGGCGCGGTGGGGCGACCGAGGCGGTCAAGGGCGCGCAGTTCGTCGGCTTCAACCGGGCCGGCACGCTGCGCTGGATCACCTTCGGGCGGATCGTCGCCGCCGAGCGGGGCCGACACCTCGCCTTCGAGATCTTCGTCGGGCCGGTGCAGATCTCGCTGTGGGAGTACTTCGTGGTCCCCGACGACCGCGGCGACGGCTGCACGCTGGCCGAGCAGTGGACCGACCGCCGGGCCAAGGCCACCCGCGCCACCCTCGACCGGATGCTGTCCGACCGGGTCAGCCGCAACCGACACGGCATCCGCTCCACCCTCGCCGCGGTCAAGCGCGCGGCCGAGGCGAGCGCACACCCCGCCGCAGACTGACCCGGTGGGTCAGAATGCAAATGCGAGGGCATTCGCCACGGATCTAGCCGCCTGCGGAACAGTTTCCTCGTACCACACTCCCTGCTTACAAATTCTCGCCGGGCGCCCAACCCCCGGCACCAAAACCAACTCTGAGAAGTCTGGCTCGTCTTGGACGATCCAAGCGGGGGAGAACGGGTGGAATGCTCCTGGCGGGTTACGGTGCGATAGGAACACTGATGGAACGCCCGAAGGTTTACCGAAGGCCTCGACGTAATCCTCTGAATTATACCCGAACCACAGCAGGTAGCTCGCTTCGCCTCGCCGGTCCAGGACCTTCATGAACCACGTGTTGCCATCCTTGCTGCGCTGACCAAGTTCAGTGAATCCTGCCGGCGAGGGATAACCCTGCATGGCTATTCCGAATCCGCGCTCGGCAAGTGACTTATACAGTTCTGTGGTTAGAATCTCTGCAAGCGAACGCCACAGTTGTGCGCGCGCCCCGGGCGAGCTAAGGAGTCTCGATTTGATGACTCCCTCTACGTAACCAGGACGACCCATCATTCGCGTGGTGCGCCTGAGAATCCTTACGAAGAGCTCGAACAGGGGCAGGATGTCACCGTCATCGCTAGCGGCAAGGGCGTCGTAATACTCGCCACGGTCGGACGCGGCAGATACAATTAGAGGCGGGTAATTCTTTCGCGATAGGCACAGATTGGCAAGCAACCTAGCCATTCGTCCGTTCCCATCCACAAATGGATGAAGGTGCGCTAACCAAGCATGGATGATCGTCGCATCGAGGATGGCCTCGCCAGTACCCGATTCCCACCATTTGGCGAGTTTGGACATGCCTGCGGCGGCATCAGCGGGGCTTGGCGGTCTGTGCTTGGCTCCTCCGATCTGATTATCTGCAGTCTTGTACTTTCCAGCATAATGGTGACCGCTCGTGATTAGGCCATGCAACTGTCTAATCTCAAACTCACGTGGCGGGTTCTCGGAATGGGACCATTCATCGGCGAGCATCTGCGCCTTATATAGGCCCAGTGCTTCGTATAGATGCTCGTCCCCTCGAACTCCCTCGACGAACGAGTTGACAGGCAAGTCAAGTAGCTGACGGTTGTTGACAACTACGTCACGCACGGCCTGCGACGACCACTCAAGATGCTCCATTTGATTGGATTCGGCAACTGCCTCGCTCCTGAGGACAAGACCGAAGGACTCGAAGACACTTGCAGCCTCACGAGCGACGAGTTGACCTACGCGTTCCGCCTGCCTATGAATGTCCCGAGATCTCTCAAGGAGTCGGTCGAAGAGCTTCTGCGAGTCAGTAGTTCCCGTCGTTAAGTACGGAGTTCCGGCAAGGGCTTCGTCGGCGTTCATGCTTAACTCCTGAGCTTCAACGGACCGGCGGTCGAACCACGGAATCATAGATCGCCTTGCCGGACAAGCCAGCTCGGGCCGCGACCTCGGCACAGACGTCCTTGAGCCGCTCGCCGGCGGCAGCCCGCCGGGCAGCTTCGGCGACGGCGGCAGCGAGCGCGTCCGCGGCACCGGCCGCCGCCTCGTCGACTGGTCGGCCCGCGACGACGATCGTGATCTCGCCCTTGACCCGGTCGCTCGCCCACTCGGCCAGCTCGGCCAACCCCCCGCGGCGGGTCTGCTCCCACGTCTTGGTGAGCTCGCGGCATACCGCCGCCTGGCGATCCGGCCCGAAGCTCTGCGCCATCGCGGCGAGGCTCACCGCGAGCCGGTGCGGCGCCTCGAAGAAGACCATCGTCCGGGGCTCGCTCGCCAGCGCGGCGAGCGCTCGGGACCGCTCGCCGGCCTTGCGCGGCAGGAAGCCCTCGAAGCAGAAGCGGTCGACCGCCAGCCCGCTCACCGCGAGCGCCATGAGCACCGCGCTCGGGCCGGGCACGCAGGTCACCCCGAGGTCCGCCGCGACCGCCGCGGCGACGAGGCGGTAGCCCGGGTCGGAGACCGACGGCATACCGGCGTCGGTGACGACGACGACACGCTCACCGGCCTGCAGCGCGGCGACGAGCTCGGGGGTGCGGCTCGCCTCGTTGTGCTCGTGATAGGAGACGACGCGTCCGGCGATCGTCACCCCGAGCCCGGCAGCGAGCCGGCGCAATCGGCGAGTGTCCTCTGCCGCAACGAGATCCGCGCTCGCCAAGGTCTCGCCGAGCCGCGGGGAGGCATCGCGCAGGTCGCCGATCGGCGTCGCCGCGAGGATGAGGACGCCGGTCATGGCTGCATTCTCCCCAGTGCGGCCGATCCGGCTCGCCTATCGTGACGGCGTGACCGACGTGACCGGCGCGACCGAGGAGCCTGCCGCCACCCAGCCCGGCGACCGGCCGCGCCTGGCCGTGGAGATCCTGCTCGTCCTCGGGGTGTCGCTTGGCGCGTCGGCGGTGTGGTCGCTGCTGTCGATCATCCGCAAGCTCACCGAGCCGGCGCCGCTGGCCGCCCAGACGACCTCGATGAACGTGTCGGTCGTTCCCGACCGGCCCTGGCTCGACCTCGCCTATCAGCTCGCGGGCATCGGGTTGGCCCTGGTCCCGGTCGGCCTCGCGCTCTACCTCCTCGCGCAGGTATGCCGCCCGGCCGCCGAGCCGCCGCATCGGCTGCTCGGGCTCGACCTGCGCCGCCCCGGGCACGACCTCGGCTGGGGGCTGGCCCTCGCGGCGGCCATCGGCATTCCGGGACTCGGGCTCTATCTCGCGGCCAAGGCGCTCGGGGTCAATACGACGGTCGCGCCGGCCAATCTCGCTGCGCACTGGTGGACCGTGCCGGTGCTCGTGCTCGCCGCGTGCCAGAACGCGATCGTCGAGGAGGTCATCGTCGTCGGCTATCTGCTCACCCGGCTCGAGCAGGGCGGCTGGCGGTGGCCCGCGGCGGTGGCGGCGTCGGCCGTGGTCCGCGGGTCCTACCACCTCTACCAGGGCTTCGGCGGCTTCGTCGGCAACGTCGTCATGGGGGTCGTCTTCGCCCTGGTGTGGCGGCGGACCCGCCGGGTCGGCCCCCTCGTCGTCGCGCACGCGCTCATCGACATCGTCGCCTTCGTCGGCTACTCCGCCCTCAAGAGCCACCTCGCCTGGCTCTGACCCCCGCCGGGCCACCCGCCCGGGCCCCCCGCCCCGGGACTAACCGCCTCCCCGGGCCTCTTTGCCGCGCGCTCGGCGTGTCGCGCCGCGACACGCCGAGTGCGCGGCACAAGTGCCCAGGGAGGCGGTTAGTCCGGGTCCGTGGCCCGCAGCGCGTCGACCTCGTCCCCATAGGAGCGCGGGTCCTCGAGCGGCTCGAGGTGGGTGTCGACGTGCAGGTCCGGGATCTCCTGCCGCAGCCGGTCCTCGATGTCCTCGAGCACGTCATGCCCCCGCTGCACGGTCCACTCCCCCGGCACCAGGACGTGCATCGACACGAAGTGCTGGTGCCCGGCCTGCCGGGTCCGCACGGCATGGAAGCGCACCTCGTCGGACTCCAGCTCGCCGAGGGTGCGGCGCAGCGTCTCGGTCGTCTCGGCGTCGAAGGCGGCGTCCATCAACCCGGCCACCGACTCGCGCAGCAGGTGGAAGCCGGTCCAGATGATGTTGCAGCCGACGAGGAAGGCGATGATCGGGTCGAGCCGCAGCCAGCCGGTGACCGCGACGAGCAGCACGCCGACGACGACCCCGGCCGAGGTCCACACGTCGGTGAGCAGATGCTTGCCGTCGGCGACCAGGGTGATCGAGCGATGCGCCCGACCGGCCCGCATGAGCACCATCGCGACGATCCCGTTGAGCACCGAGGCCACGACCGAGACGCCGAGCCCGACGCCGACGTTCTCGAGCTCCTGCGGGTGCAGGAAGCGCTCGACCGACGTCCACAGGATGACGATCGCCGCGACGAAGATCATCAGCCCCTCGACAGCGGCCGAGAAGTACTCCGCCTTGCTGTGCCCGAACTGGTGGTCGTCGTCGGCCGGCTGCGCGGCCACCCGCAGCGCGACCAGCGCGACGAAGGCGGCGACCAGGTTGACGACCGACTCGGCCGCGTCCGAGAGCAGGCCGACCGATCCGGTCATGAGGTATGCCGCGAACTTGAGCGTGATGGTCGCCACCGCCGCCGCAACGGACAGCCAGGCATATCGGGTGAGGTTCGCCCGGGACCCCGGCTGTCGGCCGGCATCCGGCGGGATCTGGGCGGCAGCGGGCGTCGCGTCGAACGGCATACCGGCAATTCTGGCACCGGCGCTGCGCATACGATGACCGCCATGACCGACCAGGAGCAGCGGCTGCGTCGCCGGCTCCTCGGCCCCGAGATCGGCGACCGGGTGCTCGGCTGGGCCGGCCCGGTGGTGGCGATGCTCGTCGGCGGCATCCTGCGGTTCTGGGATCTCGGCCGCCCGCACCAGCTCGTCTTCGACGAGACCTACTACGTCAAGCAGGCGTGGTCGATGGTCGAGTACGGCGTCGAGATGCGGGTCGGCAACCAATACGGCTCGACCCCCGACGTCGCGTGGAACGCCGGCAGCCTCGACGTCTTCGACCCGACCGGCGGCGACCTCGTCGTGCACGGCCCGGTCGGCAAGTGGGTCATCGGCGCCGGCGAGGCGCTCTTCGGCGGCACGAGCTCCTTCGGCTGGCGCTTCTCGGTCGCCGTCCTCGGCACCCTGTCGATCCTCATGGTCGGCCGGATCGCTCGGCGGCTGCTCTCCTCGAGCCTGCTCGGCACGATCGCCGCGATCCTGCTCGCGATCGAGGGGCACCACTTCGTCCACTCGCGCACCGGCCTGCTCGACATCGTCGTCATGTTCTTCGCCCTCGTCGCCTTCGGCGCCCTGCTGCTCGACCGCGACCACAGCCGGGCCCGGCTGGCCCGGATCGTCGCCGCGGAGGCGGGCGACACCCGGCCCGGCGGCATACCCCCTCGGCCGGCTGGTCTCGGCCCGTTCCTCGGCGCCCGCCCGTGGCTGTGGGTGTGCGGCCTCGCGATGGGCCTGTGCGCGGGCACCAAGTGGTCCGGGCTCTACTTCCTCGTCGTCTTCGGCCTCGTCGTCGTCGCCTGGGGCATCGGGGCCCGGCGCGCAGTCGGAGTGCGCCGGCCGATCCTCGCCGCCGCCGTCAAGGACGGTCCGTGGGCGTTCCTCGCGCTGGTCGGCACCACCGCGGTCGTCTACGTGCTGTCCTGGTGGGGCTGGTTCGTCAGCGACAACGGCTACAACCGGCACTGGGCCGACACCAACCCCGCCAAGCCCGGCTGGACCTGGGTGCCCGACGCGCTGCGGTCCTGGTGGAACTACCACGCCCAGATCCTCGAGTTCCACCGCGGCCTGTCGACGCCGCACCCCTACCAGTCCAGCCCGTGGTCGTGGATGGTCATGGGCCGGCCGACCTCGTTCTTCGCCGAGTACCCCAAGCTCGGCGAGGACGGCTGCACCGTCGACATGTGCGCCAAGGTCATCACCCCCATCGGCACGGTCACCATCTGGTGGGCCGCAGCGATCGGGATGGCGGTGCTGCTCTTCCGCTGGCTGCTCGCGCGGGACTGGCGCGCCGGCGCCATTCTCGCCGGGTATGCCGGTGGCTTCTTCCCGTGGTTCCTGCTCGGCGACCGCACCATCTACCAGTTCTATGCCGTCGCCTTCGTGCCCTACGTCGTGCTCGCCGTCACCTACCTGTGCGGGCTCGCGCTCGGGCCGCCGGAGGCGAGTCGGGACCGACGCCTCGTCGGGGTCACCTCGGTCGGCTCCTTCCTCGTGCTGTCCGCCGCCCTGTTCGTCTGGTTCCTGCCGCTTTACACCGCCCAGGTCGTGCCCTACAACCTGTGGTGGGTGCACATGTGGTTCCCGTCATGGGTGTGAGCCCGGGCGGCCAGTGGCGTGCACGATGATGAGGTGGTGACCTCCCCGGCTGCTCCGCGCCGGCGCCGCGGCGCGGCCCGGGTGTGGCTGGTGCTGCTCGCGGCGGCGAGCGCCGTCGGCCTGGCCCTGTTCACGGCAGCCGGCAACCCGGTCACCGCGATCCCCGCGCCGGTCATCACCTCGACCCCGGTGGCGGTCGTGACGACCCACCCAGGCGCGACCGACCTCACCGCGGCCTCGGCGACCCCGTCCTTGCCACCCGCGCCGCAGCCCCAGGTCGCGGCCCTCGGCTCGACGAGCTTCGCGATCACCGTCGAGGGCCAGATCCGGATGTACCGCGTCTACCGCCCGGCGACCGCGACCCGACTGGCCCCGGTCGTCGTCATGCTCGCCGGTGGGCTCGGCTCGGCGGCCACGGGCAAGGCGGCATACGGGTGGGATGCACTGGCCGACCGCGAGGGCTTCGTCGTCGTCTACCCGGAGGCGACCGGCGGCTCGTGGAACGTCGGCGGCGACTGCTGCGGCCTGGCCGGTCAGCGTGGTGTCGACGACGTCGCCTTCGTCCGGGCCGTCCTCGAGGACCTGCCCGCGCATGTCTCGGTCGACAGCACCCGCCGGTATGCCGCGGGCCTGGGCTCCGGGGGCATGATGGCCTACCGCCTGGCCTGCGACACCAAGCTCTTCTCGGCGATCGGGGTGGTCGCCGGCACCCAGCTCGGCGACTGCCCGAACCCCGCACCACTGTCGGTGATCCACGTGCACGGCACGCTCGACACCTCGGTGCCTTATTCGGGGTCGGACGAGGGGTCGGTGGTCGCGGTGACCGGCCGACCGATCCCGGAGGTGGTCGGCTTCTGGCGCACCGTGAACCGCTGCGGGGGCACCTCCGACCGCGATGAGGGGCCGGTGACGACGGTGAGCGCGCAGTGCCCGAGCGGTCGGCGGGTGACGTTGGTCAAGGTCGCCGGCCTCGGCCACGAGTGGCCCGGCGCGACGCCGACCGTCCCGCAGCCGCCCCGTCCATCGACCGCCGCGACAACCGCAGCGACGAGCACGCCGGCAGAGCCCAGAACGTCCCTCGATGCGACCCTCGTGCTCTGGCAGTTCTTCCGCGGCCCGGATCGATGACGAGCGGCCGGGTGCTACAGGGAGCCCCTAGTAACGAAGCGAGTCAGCCACTGGCTCTCCTCGTCTCAGGTTGTCCGAAACTGGCGAACGCTCACTCAGTTGTCATGTGGCGTTGACAAGTCGTTGATCTGATCCGCGATTCGGTGTAGCACATCATCGACGGTGAGCCTGCGGTGACGTTGAGTCATAGTGACGGGCTCATAGCCATTACCGCCTGCGTTCTCGCGGAAGGCGATAACCGCAGCTCCGTCCAGATAGGTGTCCGTCAGCTCACGCAGCTCCGCGAGCATGCTGTCGAAGTTGTCCTTAGGACCGAGTCGCGCGCACCAGATGAAGTAGACCGCGGGTGGCGCCGCTCGGCGCCAGTTGTCCCAGTGGTCGATGCGCGTCTCGTGACGACGGCGGTAAAGCTTGAGGTCTGTTGCCTGGAACTTAAGCTCTTTGCGGCGGTTAGACCAGTCAGACGTCGCTCCACGAGCTGGCGTCGATCCGAAAGCAGGGGCACCCATGACCTTGGTTTCCACACAGACCAGCGGATCCTCAATCGGTTCTCTCTGCGCGGGCCAAGCGATGTCGATCTGATGTACCTGGGAGAAGCCCTGTACATTGGACCTCGGGGCTAGAGGCTTGGTCGTCTGGTTGACAAGAAGCAGGCTCAGGATTTCGCCGAACCAGAGCCCCTTGGCTCGGTAAGCACCCGCCAATTGCTTGTTGTTGTCCGCACCAATCTTTCCCATGCCGGGAGGCGCGACACCCTCGATGCGGTACCGGTCCAGCGCCCAAAGCGCCTGGAGAAACTCATCAACAACGTCAGCGAATCGTTTGATATTTTGCTGCTGGATGCGATCACGGAGGTCATTCCAGATGGTCAACGGGTCCGCGAATTTCTTTTCTATCGGGGAAAGGAACTCGGTCATGCCTTGGACCCCTTGCTGCCGAGTCGACGAGCACGAAGAGTTCGCGCTGCCTGGTGTAGCTCAGCCATGTCGGACTCTGACATGCCCAAGGTGCGGCGAAGAAGAGCGTCGTCAACTTCGCGCACCACGTTCGTCCAGGCCCCACGTCTGAGCTCTCGGTCCATCGTCGCCTTGCGCGGCCTCAGCGTTGCCCAAGTCTCCGTCAGCGCCTCCGGCCTGGGCAGTGGCAACTGGCTCGCTTCCCGCGGCTCCATCTTTAGGATCCCGCCGCCGTAACTCCGCCCGAAAATCTCCGCACCGAGCAGGGTGACGCTGTTGAAGGTCAGGAGCGGCAGCGCCGCAGCTGTCTCACGGGGGACTCCCTCGCGGAGCCGGACCCCGTGCATGGAGTTCACAAAGGTTGTCCGCGCGCCGTTGGTGATGAGCCTCGGGAAGTTGTGGCTCATGTAAGTGAAGAAGAGGTCAGGGGCGGAAACCACTGGGGGTCGCCACCACTGCGGGCGGATACGGCACTTGTAAGCCTCCTGTACACCTGCATCCTCACCAGCGCGGACGTACCGCTTCACGGGAGCTGACTGGTCGTCTGGCCCGGGACTGAACAGCCACACCCGCGCGCCTTCATCTCGCTGCTTGGCCCACGCGGCTACCGAGAAGGAGGTGCCATCGAGATGCCGGGTGCCCGGTGGGCACACCTTGATGACCTGTGCTCTGGCCGGGTCGAGCCGGTACCTAACGCGCGTCTCCTCGCTCAGCGTGAAGAAGTCGTTGTTGCCCGTCACGATGCCGAGCTCAGGAGCCCCGTAATCACCGAGCGGCTGGAACCGTTCCTGAGCGACTGACCTGAATAGGCGCCGCTGGCGGTTGGGAAGCAGGAGGTCCGTCCACTTGCCACCATCGAGAACAGGGGCGGCGTGGTTGCTCATAGGCCGCACGCGCGCTAAGTCTTCGCCATCATCGAGGTAGTAGAGCGAGAAGGCATCGCAGCCACCGTGGCCCGATGCCAGCACGAGGACAACTCGTTCAGTCGCGTCAGGGAACTGCAGCCGGTCGAACATGACCAAGTGAACCTGCGCGAAGCGACGCTTGAGCCACTCCCGCACCGGTTCGCCGTACCCCACCGTCAGAAGCTCAGCGGGCAAGACCATGGCCAGACGGCCCTCGGGCTTTAGGAAGCCGCAGGCATGGACGAGCAGAGCGGCCCAAGAGGACGCCAGATTGGACAGACGCACACCCTGCCGCAAGGCGGCTGCCTTGCTGCGGTCGCGGGCGCTGCCAATGTGGCGCTGGTAGCGAACGAACGGCGGATTGCCGATGACGGCATCCATCTCCGGCAGCACGGCCCCAATCTGGTCCGGTGTGGCGACGTCGAAGAAGTCGCTCTGCATGAGATGCGAGGAGAAGCCCTCTTCCCGGAGTAGATGGTCCGCGAAGGCCAACGAGGTGTCATGGAGGTCAACCCCGAAGAGGCGGGTATCCATCTGGTGGCCGCCGACGCCCAACGCCTGCAGGCGACGGCCGGCTGCAAGGAGGAAGGCTGCCTCACCGCAGGTGGGGTCTAGCACGCGGGCGTCGATCTGGTCTTGGACCGCCCAGTCCGCCAAGTAGTCCGCGATGGCGGGAGGCGTGAAGAAGGCACCGCGCTCCTTGCGCGCGGCCGCGCTATCTCCGGGGCGGATCGTCATGATGGACTGACTCTAGACGCGGGGGCAGACAACCCGGCAGAGCCGCGCCACGGCGTACGGTCAGGGATCGGGGTCGACGCCAGAAGGTGATCCTCCAGTGGCATACGTCCACTCCTCAG
>DAOTIG010000005.1:0-44468 GCA_035448065.1 Dermatophilaceae bacterium | reverse complement strand
GCGCAAGGACGTCCTGCTCATCGACGTCACCCCGCTCAGCCTCGGCATCGAGACCCAGGGCGGCCGCTTCACCAAGCTCATCGAGCGCAACACGGCCATCCCGACCAAGCGCAGCGAGATCTTCACGACCGCCGACGACAACCAGCCATCGGTCCTCATCCAGGTCTTCCAGGGTGAGCGCGAGATCGCCCAGCACAACAAGCCGCTCGGCACCTTCGAGCTGACCGGCATCGCCCCGGCCCCGCGCAACGTGCCCAAGATCGAGGTCACCTTCGACATCGACGCCAACGGCATCGTGCACGTGTCCGCCAAGGACCAGGGCACCGGCAAGGAGCAGTCGATGACGATCTCGGGTGGCAGCGCGCTGCCCAAGGACGAGATCGAGCGGATGGTCCGCGAGGCCGAGGCGCACGCCGAGGAGGACAAGAAGCGGGTCGCCGAGATCGAGGTCCGCAACACCGCCGAGCAGCTCGTCTACTCGACCGAGAAGTTCCTCGCCGACAGCGGCGACAAGGTCCCGGCGGCGGAGAAGTCCGAGGTCGAGGCGGCGCTCGCCGACCTCAAGGCCGCGGTCGCCAAGGACTCGACGGCCTCGACCGACGAGATCAAGGACAAGACGACCACGCTCTCCGAGGTCAGCCAGAAGATGGGGCAGGCCATGTATGCCGCGCAGGCGGCCGAGAGCGCGGCCGCCGGCTCCGAGGGCCCGCAGGATGCGGGCCCGCAGGACTCCGCCTCCTCGGACGACGACATCGTCGACGCCGAGGTCGTCGACGACGAGGACGACAAGAAGTGACGCACGGGTACACCCACCCGCGTGAGCCGGGGTCACACGGCCCCGGCCACGCGGGGCGGGCCGACACCACCGACCTGCCCGAGTCCGACTCTGCGGCAACGGGATCGGTCGAGACCAAGGTGGGCGAGCCGGTCGTCAGCGACGGCACGATGGGCATGGGCGACGGGATGGAGACCGGGCCCGGCGTCGACGAGGCGACGGACGCGGCATACCGTGCCGGCGGCTCGAGCGGCTCAGCCGACGAGCACCCGGACACCGCGCGCGCCGCCCAGCTCACCGAGGACCTGCGCCGCCTCAACGCCGAGTACGTCAACTACAAGAAGCGGGTCGACCGCGATCGCGACGTCGCGCGCGAGCAGGGTGTGGCCCACGTGCTCGAGGCGCTGCTGCCCGTGCTCGACGACTTGCACCTCGCGCGCCAGCACGGCGACCTCGACGACGGCCCGATGACGGCCATCGCCGAGAAGCTCGAGGCCACCCTGGCCCGACTCGGGGTGGAGCGTTTCGGCGAGGTCGGCGACCCCTTCGACCCGATGCACCACGAGGCGCTCATGCACCTCGACGTCGAGGTGCCCGAGGGCTCCGAGTCGACGACCGTCGTGCAGGTCCTGCAGCCCGGCTTCCGGCTCGGCGAGCGGGTCGTGCGGGCGGCGCGGGTCGCCGTCGCGGACCCGCAGTAAGGGAGAGCGATGGCCAGCCAGGACTGGATCGAGAAGGACTTCTACGCGATCCTCGGCGTCGCCAAGGACGCCGACGAGGCGACCATCAAGAAGACCTACCGCAAGCTCGCCCGAAAGCTGCACCCCGACCAGAACGCCAACGACCCCAAGGCCGAGGCGCGCTTCAAGGAGATCGGCGAGGCGTATGCCGTGCTGTCCGATCCCGAGCAGCGCAAGCAGTACGACCAGATCCGGGCGATGACCCACGGCGGGGCCCGGTTCACCGCGGGCCCCGGCGGGGGCGGCGCGGGCGGCTTCGAGGACCTCTTCTCCGGGCTGTTCGGCCAGGGCGGCGGCGGCAACGTCCGCTTCACCACCCGCGGCGGCCCGGGCGGCGCCGGCGGTGACCTGGATCTCGAGGAGATCCTGCGGATGTTCGGCCAGGGTGGTGGCGGTGGCGGCTTCCCGGGCGGGTATGCCGGTGACCCCTACGGCGGCGCCGGTGGCTTCGGTGGCCCCCGGGGTGCGCGCCGTGGTCAGGACGTCGAGGCGCGCACCACGATCGGCTTCCGCCAGGCGGTGACCGGCGACACCATCACGCTGAGCACTCCCACGGGTGGGCAGATCACCACCCGGCTGCCGGCGGGCGTCAAGGACGGTCAGCGGATCAAGCTGCGCGGCAAGGGCCAGCCAGGAGGACCCGGCGGCGAGCCGGGCGACCTCATCCTGCACGTCGCCGTCCGACCGCACCCGGTCTTCGGCCGGGAGGGCGACCACCTCACCGTCGACGTGCCGGTCACCTTCGCCGAGGCTGCCCTCGGTGCCACGGTGGCCGTGCCCACCCTCGACGGTGGCTCGGTCAAGGTCAAGGTCGCCCCGGGCACGCCCAGTGGCCGGGTGCTGCGGATCAAGGGCCGCGGCGTGCACACGACCAAGGCAACCGGAGACCTGCTCGCCACGGTCCAGGTCGTCGTCCCGCAGCGGCTCACCGACGAGGCCAAGGCCGCCGTCGAGACCCTCGCCGCCGCCGACGCCGGGCACGACCCGCGCGCCGAGCTCTTCGAGCGCGCACGCGGCTGATGGCCGGCGGCGGGCGCGGAGCCGGCGACGCGGCATACCGGATCGACGACCAGACCCCGGTCTTCGTCATCTCGGTCGCCGCCCAGCTGTCCGGCATGCACGCGCAGACCCTGCGGCAGTACGACCGACTCGGGCTGGTGACGCCGTCGCGGACCCGCGGCGGCGGGCGGCGCTACTCGGCCCGCGACGTCGCCTTGCTGCGCGAGGTGCAGCGGCTCTCGCAAGACGAAGGGGTCAGCCTGGCGGGCATCCAGCGCATCCTCGAGCTCGAGCGTGAGGTGCTGGCGCTGCGCAGCCGCGTCGCGGACCTGCACGCTCAGCTCGAGGCGCGGATCGAGGCCGAGCGGCGCGTCTTCGCGGCGGGCCCGAGCGGCGACATTGTCGCGATGCGACACGGTCAGCGCAGTCGCTATCCGCTGAGCCGCTCCCGCGCAGTAGTGCGGTGGGAGCCGGAGCGCTGACCCGCGACCGGAGTCGCCCATGACAGACGAAGGCCCCGGGCGAACCCAGGGCCTTTATCGATCCGGAACCGACCACCAGGTGACATCCCCCGATGTGGCGCCCAATGGGCCGATCCGTATCTGGTCCTAGCGTGACGCATCGTCGGGCGGCGCGCATGTGCTGACAGTCATGTCCTCAACCCATGACTTCCGGCAGGGTCCGAATAGGCGGTGTCGCAGGTCACCGCGAGAAGTGATGACTTTCGCCAGATTCGCCGGTGTCGACCCCCTGACTACCCTCGCATGGTGACCCCGGCGTTCAGTCAGGAGCGGCTCAAGCTCGTGCCGCTGATGGCGAGCTCGGGCGTTCTCGCGTGGCTGAGCATCACCATCCCAGTGCTCGTCAACGACAAGCTGCGGTGTGAGGCTCCGCTGGTGTGGTGGGTCGCGGCCGTGCTGCACGCTGTCCTCTACCTCATCGTCATTCGCGCGGCATACCGACCACGGACCAGGCTGCACCTCGCCTCGGCTGCGATGATCCCGGTCGCGATGGTGGCGGTGGCGACCTGGCCGGCCGACGGGCTCTCGCCGGTCTTCGTCGTCGTCAACCTCGCGACGATGGGCTTCGTCTTCGCACCGCGATGGGTGGTCGCCGCCCTCGTGCTGCAGTGCGGGTGGATGCTCGTGTGGATGAGCCGACAGGAGCTCGGCATCGAGTGGCCGCTCGTCTACATCGCAGTGTGCTGCTTCGCCGCGCTCATGGTCGAGGTCGCGGTGCGCGAGCAGCGTGCCCACGACGTGGCCATCGTCGCGATCGAGGAGCTGGAGCGGGCCAACACCGAGCTCGAGAACGCCAAGGCCAGCCTGCAGCGCAGCAACGACCAGCTCGCCCGGGCGCAACAGCAGCTCGCCGAGCAGAGCCGCGACGAGGAGCGCCTGCGCATCGCCCGAGACGTGCACGACACCCTCGGTCACCGGTTGGCTGCCCTCGCGCTCAACCTCGAGGTGGCCAGTCACCTGGTCGCGGCCGAGCCGGCCGCCCCGCACGTGCAGCAGTCGCGCGACTTGGCCAAGGAGGTCCTCGGCGACGTGCGCTCGGTCGTCGCCCGGCTCCGCGAGCCGAGACGCACCATCGAGGAGTCCATCCGTCGGGTCGCGGACCGCATTCCCGAGCCGGACGTCGTCGTGGAGGTCGAGCCAGGGCTCGACGACGAGCCGGTCGAGGTCCGCGACGCCGTGCTCGAAGTCGTGGGTGAGGGCCTGAGCAATGCCGTGCAGCACGCCGCGGCATCCCGGATCACCATCTCGGTGCGCCGGGACGAGGGCCGCGGGATCGTCGCCGAGGTCCTTGATGACGGTCAGGGCGCGGCTGAGGTGATCCCGGCCCGCGGTTTGGCGGGGGTAATGCAGCGGCTGGGCACCGTCGGCGGTAGCGTCGAGTGGCACAGTGAGCCGCAGGGGGGCATGCGGCTCACGGCCGTCATTCCGAAGGAGCACTCGTGACGCAGCCGGGCAACAGACCGGTCCGGGTCGTCATCGTCGACGACCAGCACCTGGTCCGGGAGGGCATCAAGGCATTGCTCGCGTTGAGCCCCGAGGTGAGCGTCATCGGCGAGGCCGACGACGGCATCGCCGGCCTGCAGGTCATCGAGCGCGAATCGCCGGACATCGTGCTGCTCGACCTGCGGATGCCGCGGATGGGCGGGCTCGAGATGCTCCGCGTTGCGGACTCCCGCGGAACCCGCCTGCCGCCGGTCCTCGTGCTGACCACCTTCGACGACGACGCGATCTTCGAGGCACTGCGGCTGGGCGCGCGCGGCTACCTGCTCAAGGATGTCACCCTCACCCAGCTCGTCGAGAGCATCACGACGATCGCGGACGGTGGTCGGGTCATCGCGCCGACGCTCACCGCCGGCCTCATCGACCGGCTGAGCAGTGGCACCGCGCCGGAGCGCAGCGCCGCCGAGTCGTCCTCCCTGGCTCCAGATCTGAGCGAGCGCGAGCTTGAGGTGCTCCGCCTCCTCGCGGCCGGCTACTCCAACCGCGAGGCCGCGCAGGCGCTGCATCTCGTCGAGGGCACGGTGAAGAACCACGTCTCGGCGATCCTGCTCAAGATGGGCGTCCGAGACCGCACCCGCGCCGTGCTGCGGGCGATCGAGCTGGGGCTCATCAGTCGCTGAGCGCGCCCTCGGACCCCACAGCCGAACGGCCCTATCCCGCCCGCGCGTCCACGCCTAGGCTGACCCCTGTGAACGCCGCCAGCTCGGCAGGGGAGACCGCAGCGCCGGACGGCATCACTCGCGCCTTGGCCCTGGGCGGGGTGGTGGCCTGGGCCGGTGCGGTGCTGCCCGCCGCCCTGAGCCACGAGCGGGCCGAGGTGCCGCCGGTGTGGTGGCTGCTCGCGGTGATCCATCTCGTCGCCTTCCTGGCCGTCTTCACGACGCGGTCGCGACCGGCACGGCGGATGGACTGGATCGTCACCGCCCTGCTCATCCTCAGTGGGACCACCGCGGTCGCGCTCTGGGGGGCCGACCAGGTGTCGCCGGTGCTGCTCGTGCTCACCGCCGGGTCGGTCGGCTGGGTGGTCGGCACCCGGTGGTCCTTCGTCATCGCCGGCGCCGAGTGTGTGGCGCTCATCGTCATCCTGCTCGTCACCGGAGAGAGCGTCGTGTGGGCGCTCATCTATGGAGCGCTGATGGCCTTCGCGGCCCTCATGGTCGCCATCGTGCGCAGCGAGTCCGAGGCCCGACAGCAGGCCGCGGCGACGGCGGCCGCGCTCGAGATCGCCAACGCCGAGCTGCGGCAGACCCAGCGGGCCTTGGCCGAGGTCACCCGGGCCGACGAGCGGATCCGCATCTCTCGGGACCTGCACGACGGCATGGGGCAGCAGCTCACCGCGCTCGGCCTGCGGCTCAACCTGATGGCCCGCTCGGTACCGCCGGAGAGCGACCTCGCCGAGCATGTGGCCGAGGCCCGCCAGCTGCTCACCGGGGTGACCCGGGATGTGCGCGGGGTCGTCTCTCAGCTGCGCAACAGCCCGATCCCGGTGCGCGACGAGATCGTGCGGATGGCCCGCACGCTGCCCCGGCCGGCGATCGCGCTCGACCTCGATCCGTCGCTCGACTCGGTTGCCCCGGAGGCGGGCCGGACTCTCGTGCGCATCGTCCAGGAGGGGCTGACGAACATCGCCAAGCACGCGCAGGCCGAGCACGCCTGGGTCACCGTCCACCACGACGGCGCCGACGTGGTCTTCGACATCCGCGACGACGGGCCGGGAGCATCGCAGTTCACGCCGGGCAACGGGCTGTCCGGCATGCGCGAGCGGGTTGCCCTCCTCGGCGGTGAGCTGGGCTGGCGCACGGCAGCCGGCGAGGGCTTCGTCCTCAGTGGTCGCCTGCCGGACCGCACCGCCGGCCACGCCGGCTGACGGGCTCGGCTGTCAGCCCATCAGATGAAGAGCAGCTGCGCGCCGTCGGTGAGCTCGATGAAGTCGGTCGCGGAGATGATCCCCTCGACGCCCTCGTAGAGGTCCTCCTGCTCGAGCTTCATCATGTCGGCGCTCATCCGGCAGGCCCACATGTGGCAGCCGGAGCCGTGCAACAGTTCCAGGAACTCCGGCACCTCGGGGACGTCGAGGTCGCTGATCATCTTCTTCATCATCTTCGTCGAGGCGGCGGTCGCCCCTGGCAGTGCGCCGAGCATGTGGTGGATCCCCATCGAGGATCCGGGCATGTGCATCGACGTGTTGCCGACGAAGGTGAACTTCAGGTGCCCCATCGTCTCCTTGTTGATCATGTCGAAGCCCCAGAAGGTGAAGAAGAGGTGCGTCTCGATGCCCTCGCCGAGTGCAGCGTTGGCGAGGATCAGGCCGGGGTAGGCCATGTCGAGGTTGCCCTTGGAGCAGATGATCGCGAGCTTGCGCCCGGAGGCGACGTCGTCGTCGAAGGACGGGACGATCGGGGTGTCAGACATGTGAGTCTCGTTCTCTCAGTGGTCGATCGACAGTTTCATGGGGTATGCCGCGCCGCGGCCGGAGCTCACACGCAGCCCTTGGGCTTCTGCAGCCCGGCGATGTAGGACATCTTCTTGGCCGGCTTGCCGGGGAAGAGCGCGAACAGCTCCTTGACCGGGATGCCGCCGACCGTCGAGACGCGGCGCAGGGTCGCGGTCTCCTTCTGCGTCTCGAAGTCCTTGCGCAGGAAGTGGATCGGGACCCAGTGGGCCTCGGTGAGCTCGATCCCGATGTTGGTCGCAAGGGTCTGGGCGAGCTCTTCGTCCCATTGCTCGGGCTTGGTGAGGAAGCCCTCTGCGTCGACGTCGATCTCGCGGCCGGCGATGGTCGTGGTGGGCATGGTGCGCTGCTCCTTGTGCTGTCGGTGCGGTGAACGCGGGTGTTGGGCTACTCGACGTGCTTGCCGGTCATCGACATCTCGGCCGGCAGGGGCATGGGGCGCCCGGGGAGCAGGACGTTCCAGTAGACGTGGCGGAAGGCGAGCTTGCCGAGGTGGTTGGTCCGGCTGGGCTTGAGCAGGCTCATCGGTCCGACCGAGAAGGGGAAGTGTCCGGTGAGGGGCTCGGTCTCGTAGTTGAAGTCGAGCAGCAGGGCCTTCCCCTTGCCGGACTCGACGAAGCAGTTGGCGTGGCCGTCGAAGGAGTGCGTCATCGGCCGGCCCTCGGCGAGCTGCAGGAAGTTCTCGACGAAGACGTCGACGGAGAAGTGGGCGACCGAACCCGCCTTGGAGGTGGGCAGATTGCTCGCGTCCCCGAGCGCGAAGATGGTCTCGTATGCCGTCGACTGCATGGTGTGCTTGTCGACCGGCACGTAGTTGAGCTCGTCGCCCAGCCCGGACGTCGCGACGTAGTCGGCACCCATGTTGAGTGGCACGGTGACGAGCAGGTCGTAGCCGATCTCGCGCTCGTCGTAGGAGACGATGACCTTGCGCTCCTGGTCGACGCTCTCGATCATGAAGTCGGTCTCGACCTTGATGCCGCGCTTGCTCAGGTGACTGCCCAGCTCTCGACTGGCCACCGGCTTGGTGAAGGCGCCGTCGAGCGGGGTGACATAGACGATCTCGACCTGGTCGCGCAGCCCCCTCTTGGTGAAGTAGTCGTCGGCGAGCATGACGAACTCCATCGGGGCCACGGGGCATTTGATCGGCAGCTCGGTGATGTGCATGACCAGCCGTCCGCCGGCGAAGTCCTTCATCGCCCGCTTGAGCGCGATCATGCCCTCGTAGCTGTAGAACTCGTGCACGCTGCGGCGCCACTCGGACCCGAGCATCCCCGGCGTCTGATCCGGGCGGGGCGTCGTGCCGGTCGCGATGACGAGGTAGTCGTAGGACAGCTCCCTCTCGTCGGCGAGCAACACGGTCCGGGCCTCGGGGTCGACGCGCTCGATGTCGCCGTAGAGCAGCTCGACGCCCTCGTCGATGAACGACTGCCGGGACTTGCGGATCTGCTTGATCTTGTTGATCCCGAAGGGGACGAAGAGATAGCCGGGCTGGTAGTCGTGGTCGTCGTTCTTGTCGACGACGACGATCCGCCACTCCTCGGGGGCCAACCTGGCCCGCAGCTTGTTGGCCGCCATCGTGCCGGCGGTGCCCCCGCCGAGGATCACCAGGGTGCGCATCTGAACATCGCTTCTTCGTCGATCTGTCCCGGGTCGGGCTGTCTCTGGCAGAATACCCCGCAGGGTATCGAGACGAGTGGGGCCAAGGTCCCGGCAGGCTGTGCCGTGAGGCACACACATGGGAGGATCGGACCATGACGACGGTCGAGCTGACGCCGGAAGAGATGACCAAGATCGCCAACCGGCTGCGGCGCGCCCAGGGCCAGATCGGCGGCGTGCTCAAGATGATCGAGGAGGGCCGCGAGTGTCAGGACATCGTCATGCAGTTGGCCGCGGTCCGGCGGGCGGTCGACCGGGCCGGCTTCTCGATCATCGCCACGGGGCTCAAGCAGTGCGTGACCGAGGCCCACGACCGCGGCGATGACGAGGTCGACACGACGCTCATGGAGAAGCTCTTCATCTCGCTCGCCTGAGCGGACCTCAACCCGCCGTGTCCTCGACGGCTTGGCGGAAGTTCGTCAGCAGTGGGTCGCCGAGCAGCACGAACCGCACGAGATCCAGTTGGGCCATCTCAGGAGCGCTGACGACGGCCTGGACGGCCACCTGGGCCACGACCTCGGGCTGCCAACCGTAGACTCCCGCGCTCACCGCCGGGAAGGCGACACTGCGCGCCCCGACCCGCACGGCCTCGGCGAGAGAGGACGTGAAACAGCGTGCCAGATCTGCTGAATCCTGTTGTCCCCGATGCCAATTCGGACCCACCGTGTGGATGACCCACCGACACGGCAACAGCCCCGCGCCGGTCGCCACGGCATACCCGACAGGCAGTCCGTCGGGGTAGGTCGTCCGTCGCACCCGCCGGCATTCCTCGAGCAGGCGAGGGCCCGCGGCGGCGTGGATCGCGCCATCGACCCCGCCTCCGCCGAGCAGGGTGGAGTTGGCGGCATTGACGATCGCGTCCACGTCCTGGCGGGTGAGGTCGCCTCGAACCACCTCGAGCTGAGCGGTCATGCAGCGAGCGTATGCCGCCATGCCGGAAGTCATGACTTTGCCGAAACGGTTGTCGCTGCGGCCCGCGATGCCCCACAGTAGGGATTGCTCGATGGGGGAATTCGGCCGGGGGGCCGGACGTCGAGCACTGTCGGACTCGGGACGACGGGGTGTCGCACGCTCTTGGGGAAGAGGACACGCCGGGTCACGGATCGGACAGCCACATCTCTTCGGGGGAGGACGAGATGTCTGTTCATCACGCGCGCTTGGTCGCGCTCGGGGGCGTCGCACTGTTGGCTGGGGGTGCCGCTCTGGCATCCATGCCGGCGTCGGCTCAGGCAGCCGGTCGCAACGGCACCACTCTGACCGCCACCACGACCCTGGACCTGTCGGCCGAGCGAGTCGCCACCTGGTCCATCACGAAGACCGTGACGCCGGCCCTACTCGACCTGCGACCCGGACAGACCGGGACTGGCACCTTCGAGGTGGCCGTCGCGAAGTCGGTGGGCGCTACCAAGGGCACTGCCTCCGGGCAGGTGTGCATCACCAACGGTGGCGCGGTGCCCACGGAGGGCCTGACGGTCCGCGTCGACCTGTTCCGGCCTCCGTCGAAGACGTCCTTCCAGGGCGCCGTCGTCAAGACCAGCTCCAACCCGGTGCTGGACCCGTACGAGACCGGCTGCTACGACTTCGAGATGGTCATCGCCGCATCGGAGCTGCAGTTGGGCAGCACCTACAAGGCGACCTCGACGATCACCATCGACAACCACTCCGGGCACCTCGGCGAGGCGTTCGGCCCGGCACCCAGTGCGAGCGCGACGATGCCCGACGAGCCGACGGAGGTCGGTGGCTCGGTGACCGTTCGCGACAGCGACGGCAAGCAGTGGTCGACGAGCGAGAGCCACTCATGGAGCTATGCCACGACGCTCGGCTGCGCGGACGCGGGCACCTACCGCAACGTCGCCACCATCACCCAGACCGGGGCCAAGGCCACGGCTGAGATCGTCGTGAGCTGCACGCCGTCGTCGCCTCCGGTGACCTCGCCTCCGGTGACCTCGCCTCCGGTGACCTCGCCTCCGGTCACGACGCCGCCGGTCACGACGCCGCCGGTCACGACGCCGCCGGTCACGACCCCGCCGGTCACGACCCCGCCGGTCACGACCCCGCCGGTCACGACCCCGCCGGCCACGACCCCGCCGGCCACGACCCCGCCGGCCACCACGTCGCCGTCCGTCACCTCGCCCGCCGAGGAAGAGGGCAGCGTCATGGGTGAGACCTACGTCAACCCGAACTACCTGAGCTCGACCCAGACCACCACCACGACGGGCGGCCAGACCCTGGCCACCACCGGTGGGTCTGAGCGCGCGCTGACGGCTGTCGGGCTCGGCTTGCTCGCCATGGGCATGGTGCTCATCGGCGCCGGCCGCCGGACGCGGACCGAGGACTGACCTCAAGGCCGCCGGAGGCCGCCAGTTTCGCCAAAGGCCCCACGTCCGGCCGTGGGGTACGGCAGAGTGAGAGATGCTCGGGGGAGCGTCTCAGGCAGCGCCCAGACTGCGCCGCCGCCCTCACTCGAGCCAGCCGATCGCGTCGGCGCCACCGCTCCCGCGGCCGCCCGACAGTGAACGGCACGGACCTGACTGAGCCCTCCCCAGTCAGGCCCCGAAGGGCCGGTCGAGCTCTCGACCGGCCCTTTGCCGTTCTTGCCCGCTGACGGCAAGTTGAGCGGAATACACTCAACTTCGGTCGGGTTGGCACAGGGGAACGAGCCCGTACCCCGAGCACTGGAGCACACTGCATCCATGGACCTCAAGCTGACCACCAAGGCGCAGGAGGCGCTGTCCGCGGCGATCCGTGGATCCGCCGCCGGCGGCCACCCGAGCACCGAGCCGGCGCACCTGCTCAAGGCGCTCGCCGAGCAGTCCGACACCACGACACCCGCTCTGCTGCAGGGGGCGGGCTCGTCGGTCGCGCAGGCGATCGCGGTGGCAGACAAGGCGATTGCCGGTATGCCGTCCGCCTCCGGTCAGTCCGTCAGCGCGCCCGGTCTGTCGCGCAGTGCGATGGCCGTGCTCGAGTCGGCCCGCTCGCTCATGGCGAGCATGGGCGACAGCTTCGTGTCCACCGACCACCTGCTGCTCGCGCTGGCTCGCACCGGGACCTTCGGCCTCGACGCGGCCGCGATCGAGGCGGCCATCCCGCAGCTGCGCGGCGGCCGCACCGTCGACTCGGAGAACCCGGAGGGGACCTTCGACGCCCTCGCCAAGTACGGCACCGACCTCACCGCGCGGGCTCGCGAGGGCAAGCTCGACCCGGTCATCGGCCGGGACGCCGAGATCCGCCGAGTCGTCCAAGTGCTCTCCCGCCGGACCAAGAACAACCCGGTCCTCATCGGCGAGCCCGGCGTCGGCAAGACCGCCGTCGTCGAGGGCCTGGCCCAGCGGATCGTCGACGGCGACGTGCCGGAGAGCCTGCGCGGCAAGAAGCTCGTCGCGCTCGACCTCGGCGCCATGGTGGCCGGTGCGAAGTACCGCGGCGAGTTCGAGGAGCGGCTCAAGGCCGTCCTCGAGGAGATCAAGAACAGCGACGGGCAGGTCGTCACCTTCATCGACGAGCTGCACACCGTCGTCGGCGCAGGCGCCACCGGGGACTCGGCGATGGACGCCGGCAACATGCTCAAGCCCCTGCTCGCTCGCGGCGAGCTGCGGATGGTCGGCGCAACGACGCTCGTCGAGTACCGCCAACACATCGAGAAGGACCCGGCGCTCGAGCGGCGCTTCCAGCAGGTCTTCGTCGGCGAGCCGTCGGTCGAGGACACCATCGCGATCCTGCGCGGGCTCAAGGAGCGCTACGAGGCGCACCACAAGGTCGAGATCGAGGACTCCGCGCTCGTCGCGGCAGCGACCCTGTCGGACCGCTACATCACCGGACGACAGCTGCCGGACAAGGCGATCGACCTCGTCGACGAGGCAGCGTCACGGCTGCGGATGGAGATCGACTCCTCGCCGGTCGAGATCGACGCCCTGCAGCGGCAGGTCGACCGGATGCGGATGGAGGAGCTGCACCTGGCCCGCGAGACCGACGTGGCCTCCTTGGAGCGACTCGACCGGCTGCGCGCCGACCTCGCCGACCGCACCGATGAGCTCGCCGCACTCACCGCCCGCTGGGAGGCCGAGAAGTCCGGCCTCAACCGGGTCGGCGAGCTCAAGGCGCGCCTCGATGACCTGCGCACCCAGGCCGACCGACTGCAGCGTGAGGGCGACTACGAGCAGGCCTCCCGGCTCCTCTACGGCGAGATCCCGACGCTCGAGAAGGAGCTGGCCCACGCCGACGAGACCGCCCAGGCCGATCGGGCATCGGGCGCGGGCAGCGGCAGCGATGTCATGGTCAAGGACCGGGTCGGACCGGACGACATCGCCGAGGTCATCTCGGCCTGGACCGGCATCCCGGCCGGCCGACTGCTGCAGGGCGAGACCGAGAAGCTGCTGCACATGGAGCAGCTCATCGGAGCCCGACTCATCGGTCAGGCCGAAGCCGTTCGGGCCGTCTCGGACGCCGTGCGCCGCAGTCGCGCCGGGCTCGCCGACCCCGACCGGCCCACCGGGTCGTTCCTCTTCCTCGGCCCGACCGGCGTCGGCAAGACCGAACTGGCCAAGTCGCTCGCCGACTTCCTCTTCGACGACGAGCGCGCCATGGTGCGCATCGACATGAGCGAGTACGCCGAGCGGCATGCCGTGGCGCGGCTCATCGGCGCCCCGCCGGGCTACATCGGCTACGAGGAGGGCGGCCAGCTCACCGAGGCGGTGCGCCGCCGGCCCTACTCGGTCGTGCTGCTCGACGAGGTCGAGAAGGCCCACCCGGAGACCTTCGACATCCTCCTGCAGGTCCTCGACGATGGCCGGCTCACCGACGGGCAGGGTCGCACGGTCGACTTCCGCAACGTCATCCTCGTCATGACGAGCAACCTCGGCTCGGCCTTCCTCGTCGACCCGACGCTCTCCGACGAGCAGAAGCGCGACGCCGTCATGGGCGTGGTGCGCACTGCCTTCAAGCCGGAGTTCCTCAACCGACTCGACGAGGTCGTCGTCTTCGACCCGCTCTCGACGGAGGAGCTCAGCCGGATCGTCGACCTGCAGGTCCGTGCGCTCGCCTCGCGGCTGGCCGACCGCCGGATCACCCTCGAGGTGACCGAGGCGGCCAAGGAGTGGCTCGCCCTCACCGGCTACGACCCGGCATACGGTGCGCGTCCGTTGCGGCGGCTCGTCCAGCGCGAGATCGGCGACCGGCTCGCTCGCGGCGTGCTGTCCGGCGACGTTCGCGATGGGCAGGCGGTCGTCGTCGACCTCGATCCGGCCGCTGACACGCTCACCCTGCGCTGACCCGGTCGGCGCTCGCCAGCTCGCCGCGCGCATCGTGAAAAGTCACGCATCGCCGGGACCGTTTCGGCGGTGATCGGCAGGGCACCATGGCCCCATGAGCGACACACTCACCCACGAGGAGCGCGACATCGTGCGCGCTGCCGCGTTCGGTGCGATGGCGCTGGTGTCCCAGGCGGACCCCGGCTTCCTCGCGATGTTCAAGGAGAGCATGGCCGGATCGAAGGCGCTGGCTGCTGCGCCACCGCAGATTCGCGAGTTGCTCCAGGGCGGGTTCATCACGCCGCCGCATGGCTCGGCGGACCAGGTGCAGAGCTCGGTCATGGAGCAGCTCGGCCAGGCCGTGCGGATCCTGCAGAGCAAGTCGCCCGAGCTGCTCGACGGCTTCCGCGGCGTGGTCCTCGCAGCCTGTGACGCGGTGGCCCAGGCCAGCAAGGGCGTCGCGCCGGAGGAGGCCGCGATGATCGACCAGGTCAAGGGCGCGCTCTCCGGCAACGGCGGCTCGGCCGCCCCGCCGCCCGTGCCGCAGGACGGCCCGGCCGAGGCCGGCGGAGGCGGGCTGCTCGGCAGCTGACGGCTGGCCGGGGCACCGTCACGTCTGCTTGGATCGCCGGGTGATCCCGGAGGACTGGCGCGATCCCACGCAGGCGCTTGCCCAGCTCGAGCTGCTCACCGGGCAGGGACGCCTGCTCGAGGCGCGCGAGGTCGCGCTCGTCGCGCTCGACGCTGCCCCCGGTCACCTACGCCTCCTGTGCGTCGCAGCGTCGCTCGAGCTCGAGCTCGGGGAGCCCGAGGCGGCGCTCGATCTCGCCCAACGGGCGGCGATCGCCGACCCGACGAGCGATGTCCCGCATCGGATCATCGCCGACGGGCTGCTCGCCGTGGCCCGGCCCGAGATGGCGTGCTACGCGGCATACCGGACGGTGGAGCTCGACCCCGGGGACTGGCGCAACCACGTCTGTCTGTCCCGATGCCTGGCAACGCTGCCCGAGACCAACGAGCAGGCATGGGAGGCCGCTCGGCAGGCGGTCCGACTCGCGCCGGACGAGCCGTCGACGCACGTCCAGGTGGCGGCCGTCGCCTTCCCGTCGGGTGCGTACTACGCCGACGAGGCGCATCTGCACCTGGCCGAGCGGGCGCTGCGCGAAGCGGTGCGGCTCGACCCGCGCGACCCGGCCTTGCGGATGGAGCTGGCCCGGGTGCTCACCGCCCAGGGCCACCCGGTGCAGGCGCTCACGGACTTCGCCGCCATGGTGCGCGAGGACCCGACGGGCAGCGGCCCGGTCGGTGTCGCCCACGGCCGACACCTGCTCTCCGGATTGCTCCAACAGGTCAGCGCCGCAGTGCTGTTCGCGGCGATCCCGCCGGTCCTCGGGATGGGCTCGATGGTCACGGCGGTCGCCGCGCTGGCCGCCATCGGGTATGCCGCGTGGCAGGCTCGGCGGGTCTGGCGACACGGCGGCGCGGCGCGGAGACTGCTCACGGGCAGCTGGGCCCTGCAGGCCGCGAGCGTCCTCTGCGTCGCCGGTCTGGGGCTGCTCGTCGGAGCGATGCTGAGCGCCGAGGAGACCGCGCGGACGGCCGGCGCCGGCGCCTGGCTTTGCGCGGTCGGCGCCTTCGGCGTGCTGTGGCTCGCGTCGTGGGCGCGGGGGAGTCGCGCGTGAGCCTCGCCGACTGAACGGACGACGCGACCAGCCGCGGGCGCTTCCTACCCTGGGCTGGTGAGCGAGGCAGGCGTGCGACCGTCGGAGCACGACGACCTCGTGCGCGAGATCGGGCAGTTGCTCGCGTCGGCCCAGCATGCGGCTGCCTTGGCTCTCGCCGAGTGGGCGCTGGCTCGCTGGCCGAGCGACGCCCGGCTGCCGGTCTACGCCTCGGTCGGGGCGCGGCTCGCCGGTCGGCTCGACCTGGCCGTCGCCCATGCGCACCGGGCCGCCGCGCTCGCGCCGGCCGATGCCATCGGCCACGCAGCGCTCGCCGATGCGCTCCATGAGCTGGGGCGCCACGTCGAGGCCGCTCACGCGGCATACCGAGCGGTGAGTGCCGCCCCCGACTGCCCTGAGCATCACTTGCGCTACACCCTCGCGTTGGCCGGGATGCCGGGCGGCACCGAGGCGGCGCGCGAGAGTGCCCGGAGGTTGTTGGCGCTGCGGCCCGACGACCCCGAGTGTCAGAAGCTGCTGGCCACGCTCACGGCGCGGGTCGCCCGGGAGCGGATCGCGGTCGGCGATGCCGACGAGACCCTGCGCGAGGTCGCGACCGCCATCGTCAGCGAGCAGGGGGTGCCACGGGCGCTCGCGCTGCGATCGGTCGAGGTGCTGCTCTTGCGGCGGCTCTCGGTGCCGGCTACGGCGCTCATCGCGGCTGCGCTGCCCGTGCAGCTCGGACTGCCGACGCGGTTCGGGGCCACGGCCGCGGCGTGTGTCGCGCTCGTCCTCGTGGTCCAGCTGGTCCGGCTCGCTGCCCTCGGTCCGGCCGTCCGGCTGGTCTCGTGGGCGGTGCTGCGGGGCTCGGCCGCCCTAGCCGGTTGCCTGGCGCTCATGGGCGTCGGCCTGCTCGCCCTCGTCGGGGCGTCGGCTCTCGGCCGCTGGGCCGGCGTCGTCGCCGGGATCTGTGGCGCGACGGCGGGCTGGTGGCTCCAGCACGCCTCGCGGCGGCATACCTGAGCGGTATGCCGCCGCGAGCCGGCGATTCCACGCGGCTGGGCGATGCCTAGGCCGTCTTGGTGAACTCCTTGGCCTTGTCCGCCGGCATGTAGTCGTAGCGGAGCTGACGTCGGGTGAACGAGCCGGTGCCGTGCGAGACCGACCGCAGGTCGATGGGATAACGCGACAGCTCGGTCTGCGGGACCTCGGCGTGCACGACGGTCCAGCCGGACTCGCTGGACGGCTCGGTGCCGAGCACCTGGCCGCGGCGGCCACGCAGGTCCTGCATCACCGCGCCGACGAAGTCGTCGCTCACCGTGATGTCGACCGCGTCGATCGGCTCCAGCAGGGCCACCGTCGACTCGTTGGCGGCCTCCTTGAGGGCCAGTGCCGCTGCGGTCTGGAAGGCCATGTCGGAGGAGTCGACCGAGTGCGCCTTGCCGTCGAAGAGGGTGACCCGCACGTCGACGAGCGGGTAGCCGGCGAGCACGCCCTTCTCGAGCTGGGCGCGGGCGCCCTTCTCCACCGAGGGGATGAACTGCCGCGGCACAGCGCCGCCGACGACCTTGTCGACGAACTCGAAGCCCTCGCCGCGAGGGAGCGGCTCGATCTCGAGGTCGCACACGGCATACTGCCCGTGCCCGCCGGACTGCTTGACGTGCCGACCCTTGACTGTGACCTTCTTGACGAAGGTCTCGCGTAGCGCGGTGCGGAACGGCTCGGCCTCGACCTGCACGCCGTAGCGGTCGGCGAGCCGGCCGATGAGCTCCTCGACGTGGGCCTGGCCCATCGACCAGAGGACGACCTGGTGGGTCTCGGCGTTGTGCTCCATCCGCATCGTCACGTCCTCGGCGACGAGTCGCTGCAGGGCCGAGGCGAGCTTGTCCTCGTCGGCCTTGCTCTTGGCGTGGATGGCCACCGGCAGCAGTGGCTCGGGCAGCACCCAGGGCTCGACGAGCGCCGGCTTGTCCTTGCTCGAGAGCGTGTCGGAGGTCTCCGCCTTGGTGAGCTTGGCGACCAGCGCGATGTCGCCGGCGATGGCGACCTCCTTGGGCCGCAGGGCATCGACGACGGGGGAGGAGAGCGGGCCGACGCGCTCGTCGTCGTCGTGCTCGGGGTGACCCTCGAGCTCGTGACCGAGGAAGGTCTCGAGGTGGCCGGAGACGTGTGCGACCTCCTCGGGGCGCAGCGTGCCGGAGAAGACCCGGACCAGGGAGAGTCGACCGACGTAAGGGTCGCTGCTCGTGCGGATGACCTCGGCGACGAGCGGGCCGTCGGGGTCGCAGGCGATCGCCCCGAAGTCGTCGCCGTCCGGGTTGGTCACCGTCGGCATCGGCCGGGCGGCAGGCGAGGGGAAGGCCGTCTCGATGAGCTCGTAGATCTCCTCGACGCCCACGCCGGTGGCCGGCGCGATCGGCAGGACGGGGAAGAAGGACGCCTTGGCGATGGCGGTCTTGGTGTCGGCGACGAGCTGGGCCGGGTCGAGGTCCTCGCCGGACAGGTAGCGGTCGAGGAGAGAGTCGTCCTCGGACTCCTCGATGATCGCCTCGATGAGGGTGCCGCGCTGGTCGTCGATCTCGGCCTGCTGCTCCGCGCTGGGAGCCGTGCGGGTACCGGCGCCGTCGGCGTGGTACTGGCTGATCAGCGCGAGCGCCCCGGTGACCGTCTTGTCGGCGGCGTGGACGGGCAGGTAGACCGGCTGGGCGTCGCCGAAGACCCGGCGGCAGGTGGCGATCGTGTCGAGGTAGTCCGAGCGAGGCATGTCGAGCTTGCTCACGGCGATGATCCGCGGCATACCGACGGCGGCACACTCCTGCCACAGCAGGGCGGTCGCTCCATCGATGCCGTCGGCACCGGAGATGACGAAGATGGCGGCGTCGGCCGCGCGCAGGCCGGCGCGGAGCTCGCCGACGAAGTCGGGGTAGCCGGGCGTGTCGATGAGGTTGACGGTCAGCCCGCTGCTCTCGACGGCGGCGACCTGCACCGAGACCGAGCGCTCGTGGGCGTGGTCGGTGGCACGGCGGCCGGGCACGCGGGCGGCGACGAGGTGCTCGAACAGGGTGGACTTGCCCGCACCACCGGGGCCGACGAGCACGACATTGCGGATCTGCTCGGGGCTCGCGGGGACTGGTGCGGACGGAAGGTCTCTGGCGGATGGTTTGCTCACGCCCTCCACCTTTGTCCTCCGGACCCGCGGGTGCAAGGTCCCTGGTCCCGAGCCGCCCGGTGGGTGGGCACGGATCAGGTTGGGCGACGGCCGGGGGCGGTCAGGAGGGGGTGTCGCGACTATCGGATGCTCCACGCTCAGCCACATCCCGGTGCATCCCACGGTTGCATCAGGATCGGCGTTGGCGTGGTGCATCCACGGTTGCATCAGCATGCCGCGCTGGGTGGTGCATCCACGGTTGCGTCAGGATCGGCGTGGGCGTGGTGCATCCACGGTTGCGCCCGGATCCGGTGGAGTCTGGGGCAATCGTGGATGCACCAGGAATGGAGGGAGTGCGGAGCAAGCAATAGCTCCGCGCACCCTCCCACTCCCTCCGCCGTGCCCGACGAGCCTGGCGCTCACCGGCGAGTGTCGCCGCTCCCGGCCAGCACGGCCGGCGGCTCGTCTATCGTCACGGTATGCCGCCCTCCCGCCGTCTCGTGGTCGCCGCACTCTTCGCTCTCGCGGCCACCGGGCTGACCGGCGGCTGCACGAGCGGCGGCGGCACGCCCACCCCGACGCCGAGCGAGCCCACGGCGGCCGAGCGATTGGCCGCCGCGAAGACCAAGCTCGACGCCGCGAGCTCCATGCACCTCTCGCTCACCTCCCGCAACCTGCCCGAGCAGGTCTCCGGGGTCGTCAGCGCCGACGGCTGGGGCACCCACGCGCCGGCCTTCAAGGGCACCTTCCAGGTCAAGGTCAAGGGTGTGGCGGCCGACAGCGAGATCGTCGCCGTGGACGGGGCGGTCTACGCCAAGCTCCCCTTCGTCTCGATCTTCGCCAAGGTGGACCCGGCCACCCTCGGCGCCCCCGACCCGGCCATCCTCTTCGACCGGACGACCGGGCTCAGCAGCCTGCTCACCGCCACTCGCAACCCGACGATCGGCACCAAGACCCGACGCGGCGCCGAGGTCGTCCTCCCGATCAGCGGCACCCTCGAGGGAAAGGCGGTCGCCGACCTGCTCAAGGTCGGTGGCGCCGACAGCACCTACCAGGTGACCTACGGGCTCACCGATCCCGCCGGCGAGCTGCGCAGCGTCGAGATCACCGGTCCGTTCTTCGGCTCTGCCACGTCCACCTACACGCTCGTCCTCGACCGCTACGGCGAGCCGGTCGACATCAAGAAGCCCTGACATGGCTGGCCGGCCCGGCGCCGACCGCCACGTCCTGCTCGGATTCGCCTGCGCCGCAGTTCTGCTCGCGGCCGCCGACACCTACGTCGTCGTCCTCGCCCTCACCGACATGATGGCCGGCGTCGGCCTCGGCATCCAGGCCCTGCAGAAGGCCACCCCCATCGTCTCCGGCTTCCTGCTCGGCTATGTCGCCGTGCTCCCGCTCGTCGGCCGCCTCGCCGACCTGCTCGATCGCCGCCGCGTGCTGCTCGGCTGCCTGGTGATCTTCGTCATCGGCTCGGTCGTCACGGCTCTCGCCGTCGATCTCGGCGTCCTCGTGGCCGGCCGAGTGCTGCAAGGCATCGGGGGCGGTGGTCTCGTGCCCGCCACGCTCGCGCTCGTCGCCGACCGCTGGCCTCCCGAGCGGCGCGGCACGCCGCTCGGCGTCGTCGGCGCCGTCCAGGAGCTCGGCTCGGTGGTCGGGCCACTACTCGGCGCCCTCGTCCTCGCCGTTGCCGACTGGCGGGCGATCTTCTGGCTCGCCGCCACGATCGCCCTGGTGCTGTATGCCGCGATCCGCGGCACCGCCCGCTCGCCCAGCCGGCCCGCCTCGCCAGGGCCCACGTCACCGGCGCCCGCCTCGCAGGCGCCCGCTCGGCCCCGCTCCCACCCACTGGTCCTCGCACTCACCCTGGTCGCTGCGGCGCTTCTCCTGCTCTCCCTCACCGCCCCGGAGCGGCTGGTCACCGACCTCACCCTCGGCCTGGCCTTCGTGCCCCTGTGGGGTCCCGAGCGCTTCGCGACCCCCATCGGCCTGGCCGCCCTCGCCCTGACCGGCGGGCTCGCGGCATACCGGATGTGGCGCGAGCGCGACCTGCTGCTGCGCGCGGACCTGCCCGGCGCACTGCTCCTCGGCACGGCCTTGGGCGCGGTGATCCTCACCTTCGCGACGTCCGAGCCGGAGCGCGAGGTCGTGGGGCCGCTCGGCCTGGCTCTGCTGCCGGTCGCCGTCGTCGCCGCCACCGCGGCGGTGTGGCATGTGCGACGGACCCGCCACCCGATCGTGCCGCGCGGCGTCCTCGCTGGGCCCACCCTGGTCGCCTGCCTGGTGAGCCTCGGCGTCGGCGCGGCCCTGGTCGCCGTCGTCGTCGATGTGCCGCTCTTCGCCCGGCTCACCCACACCGACAGCCAGACCGAGGCGGCCTTCGTCCTGTTGCGGTTCCTCACCGCCCTGCCGGTGGGCGCGCTGCTGGGCGGCTGGCTGCTCCGCTATGCCGCCCCGGCCTCCCTCACGGTCGCGGGGCTGGGTCTGGCCGCCGTCGGGCTCTTCGCAATGTCCCGATGGACCGCCGGCGCGCTCGTCGGCACCGGCTCGAGCGCCCTGCTCGCCCTCGTCGGCCTGGCCCTCGGCGTCACCATCGCCCCGCTCAACGCGGCCGCGCTGGCCCGGGTCGGGGCGAGCGCGCACGGCGTGGCGAGCTCGCTCGTCGTCGTGGCGCGCACGATGGGGATGGTCCTCGGGCTCGCGCTGCTCACCGCGCTGGGGCTGCACCGCTACTACCTCGAGGTGGCCGCGCTGCCCGACCCGACCGACCCGCGCGCGTTGCTGGCCACCGCGGTGGTCCAGGTCCAGATCGTCTTCCTCGGCGCGTCGCTGGCCGCGGCGCTGGCCGCGGTCGGTGCGCTGGCGCTGCCCCGCAGCCGCGGCTGACCGCGTGCCCCATCGCCCGGCCCCGAACGCACCGAGAGGCGGAGCCTGACGGCTCCGCCTCTCGCGGCTGGTCGCGCCCCACGCTGCGGGTCGAACGGGCCATCCCCCGATGTGACCGTCTGTCCCGTGCGCCTGGGTCATCCCCCGATGTGCCCTGGCGCTCGCGTGTCGTGCGAGTTGTGCTGTCTGTTGTGCCCGGAGGCGCTTTCCCTGCCCTCCGTACGTCAGCGTATCGGATCCAACACCGTATCCAATGCGGATCCGTATCAGATTTGCCGCTGTATCCGGTTCGAGGGTGGATCGGATCCAGCCGTGTATCCTCGAAGACCAGGCCGACGCTCTCGGGGGGCGAGCGGCTCTCACAGGGGGACATCCGGTCACGGCGTGACCGCTGAGAGAGAGTGACCATGAGCGAGTCGGGCCTGTCCCGGAAACGGACCGAGACGCGCTCTCGGCTGCTCTCGGCCGCCATGGAGGTCTTCAGCGAGCGCGGGATCATGGCCAGCTCGGTCGAGCAGATCTGCGAGCGCGCCGGCTACACCCGCGGTGCCTTCTACTCCAACTTCGAGTCCAAGGACGAGCTGTGCATCGCGCTGCTCGAGGGCGAGAAGCAGTACTACGCCAACGCCGTCGGCCGAGGGGCCGCCGCCACAGCAGCGCACTTCCAAGCCCACCCCGAGGACCGCGACCAACCTCCCTTCGAGCTCGTCGGCCTCGCGCTCGACCTCATCTTCGCCGCCTTCGTCGAAGGCACCGACGACCAGGACGCCGCATGGTCCACGGTCAGCCTGCTCTACGCCGAGCTCGGCCTGTATGCCGCCCGCGAGCCCTCCGTCCGCGAGGCCTACGCCACCTACACGGCGCACTGGATGGCGCCCTTCGAGCTGCTCGTCGAGCAGATCTTCGCCCGGTGTGGGCTGCGGCTCACCGTGTCGCCGGCCGAGGCGGTCGTCGTGCTCTCCTCGATCTTCGAGGTCGCCTCCCGCAAGGCGCTCATCGTTGACTCACCGGAGGGCATGGTGCAGGAGATGAAGGCCGACATGCTCCTTGCCGCGCGGATCATCAGCCGACCGGTCGACTCAGGGGTCGACGGTGGCTGACGAGACCCTGTCGCGCAAGCGCACCGAGACCCGCACCCGGATCATCCAGGCGGCCTTCAGTCTCTTCGCCGAGCGGGGCATCATGGCCAGCTCGGTGGAGCAGATCTGTGACCGCGCGGGGTACACCCGCGGTGCCTTCTACTCGAACTTCGAGTCCAAGGACGAGCTGTGCATCGCCCTGCTGCAGGGTGAGGCGGACTTCTACACGGCAGCCTTCGGCCGAGGGGTGGCGGCGGCTGCGGCGCACTTCGCGGCGCATCCAGAGGACCGCCAGCTGCCCCCCTACGAGCTCATCCGGGTGGCGCTGCGCTGCGTGCTCGCGGCCTTCGTCGTCGACGACCAGAGCCCGGCTGACGTGTGGTCGCAGACCACGCTCTTTCACCTCGAGATGGGCCTCTATGCGGCCCGGGAGCCGTCGTTGCGCCAGGCCTACGCAGAGCAGCAGACCGGGTGGGTCGCCCCGCTGGACCACCTGCTCGACTATGTCTTCGGGCTGTGCGGTCTGCGGCTCACGATCAGCCCGGCAGAGGCGGCCAACGTGCTTGCCGCCATGTTCCAGACCGCCGGTCGGAACGCACTGACCAGCGGAGCCAGCCAGGAGGACGTCATCGGAGCGATGAGCGAGCGCCTGCTGCTCGCCGCGCGATGCATCAGCGAGCCGATCGTCGGCTGAGAGCCCATCGTTGACCTAGCCGGCGTCAGGCTGAGCCGGACAGCGCTGAGCCGGCGTCAGGCTGAGCCGGACAGCGCTTCCTGCACGATCTGCGGGTCGGCGCAGGCCCGGGCGAAGGCCTGGATCCGGCCCTCGATCTCTCGTCCGAGCAACCACTGCCCGATCGGCTCGGCGATCCGGCGCAGCCAGGCCGGCCGCACGGCATACGTGTACTTCCACGTTGCCAGGCAGCCGTCGCCGTCGGGCTGGAAGCGCCACCCGCCGCCGAAGCTGGCGAAGAACCACGGCCCCGACACCATCGTCATGCCGACGTTGCTCGGCGGACGGTAGGACACGTAGCGGCTGATCATCCCCGGTCCGACCCGAGCATGGGTGAGCGTCCGCACCCCGACACCCGGAGCGGTCGCCCCGTCGAGAAAGCGCTGCGAGCGGATGAACGGATCCCAGCGCAGTCGCAGCTCGCCGTGCGTCTGGGACACGGCAAAGGCAGCCTCCGGCGACACCGGCACCCGCACCTGGCTGCTGACCTGCGGCATACCTGACTGCTCCCCTCGAGCGCTGACGTGAACCGGCTCAGTCGGCGAGGTCGACGACGACCGGCGCGTGGTCGGAGGCGCCCTTGCCCTTGCGCTCCTCGCGATCGATGAGCGCACCCTCGACCCGGGCGGTGAGCGCAGGCGAGCCGAGCACGAAGTCGATCCGCATCCCCTCGCGCCGCGGGAAGCGCAGCTGCGTGTAGTCCCAGTAGGTGTAAACCCCGGGGCCGGGCGCATGCGGCCGCACGACGTCGGTGAAGCCGGCATCGACGACCCCGTGGAAGGCGGCCCGTTCACGCGGCGAGACGTGCGACTTGTCGAGGTAGTACTCCATGCTCCACACGTCCTCGTCGCGCGGCGCGATGTTCCAGTCGCCCATGATCGCGATCTGTGCTCCGGGATCGGCGGCCAGCCAGCCGGCGGCGGCGTCGCGCAGCGCGCCGAGCCAGGCGACCTTGTAGTCCATGTGTGGGTCGGCGATGTTGCGGCCGTTCGGCACATAGACCGACCACACCCGGATGCCGCCGCAACTCACCCCGAGCGCCCGGGCCTCCGCCTGCGGTGGGTCGCCCCAGGACGGCATCCCCGGAAAGCCGACGGTGACCTCGTCGATCCCGACGCGGGACAGGACGGCGACGCCGTTCCAGTGGTTGATGCCGTGATGGGCGACCTCGTAGCCGAGCGCGCGGAGTCGGGCGAAGGGCAGCTGGTCGTCGCGGCCCTTGGTCTCCTGGATGGCGAGGACGTCGACGTCGCTGCGGGTCAGCCAGGCCTCGAGCCGGTCGATGCGAGAGCGCAGCGAGTTGACGTTCCACGTGGCGATCCGCACCGACCCACCCTAACCACTGCGCCGACCGGACCATCCCACGCCGAGTGGACCATCCCACGCCGAGTGGACCATCCCGCCCCGACCGGACCATTGCCCGCCTAGGCTGCCCGCTATGAGCACCGCCCTCGTCACCGGCGCGTCGTCCGGCATCGGCCTCGCCTTCGTCCGCCAGCTCGCCGAGCGCGGCCACGACGTCGTGCTCGTCGCCCGGGACCGGGCTCGGCTCGAGAACCTTGCCGACGACGTCGAGCGGACCTATCGGGTGCGCGCCGAGATCCTCGCCGCCGACCTCACCGACCGCGACCAGCTGGGCCGGGTGGCGGCACGGCTGGGCGAGGCCGAGCGGCCGGTCGACCTGCTCGTCAACAACGCCGGTCACGGGCTGGCAAAGGGCTTCCTCGCCGGCGACGTCGCTGACGAGGAGCGCCTGCTCGAGATCCACTGTCGGGCGACGCTCGTCCTCTCGCACGCCGCGGCTCGGGCGATGGTCCAACGCGGCCACGGCGCGATCGTCAACGTGTCGTCGGTTGCGTCCTTCGTTGCCATGGGCAGCTATTCGGCCGCCAAGGCCTGGGTGACGACCTTCTCCGAGGGGCTGTCCACCGAGCTCGCCCCGCACGGGGTCACGGTCACCGCGCTGTGTCCCGGGTTCACCCACACCGAGTTCCACGAGCGAGCCCGGATGGACATGAGTCGGCTGCCCGAGGCTCTCTGGCTGGACGCCGACGAGCTGGTCCGGGCCGGTCTTGCCGACGTGGCTCGCGGCCGTGCGATCTCGGTGCCGGGCGCGGCATACAAGGCGGTCGTCGGGGTGACCCGCCTGCTGCCACGCGCGCTCACCCGGCAGGTGAGCGGCGGGATCAGCCGCCGGCGCCGACGGGGCTGAGGCCCGCGGCATACCGGATCGGGCGTCACGGAATAGGCTGGCCGATCGTGACCGATGCCTCCGCCGCCCGAGCCCGCCTGCTGCAGATCGTCAAGGACCAGGCGATCGTCCACGGGCGAGTGACCCTCTCCTCCGGCAAGGAGGCCGACTACTACGTCGACCTGCGCCGGGTGACCCTCGACGGCGTCGCGGCCCCGCTGGTGGGGTCGGTGATGCTCGACCTGGTCGGTGACCTGCAGATCGACGCGGTCGGCGGGCTCACCATGGGCGCCGACCCGGTCGCCACCGCGATGCTGCACGCGGCGGCCGCCGAGGGGCGCCGGCTCGACGCCTTCGTCGTGCGCAAGGCCGGCAAGGCGCACGGTCTGCAGCAGCGCATCGAGGGGCCGGCCATCGCCGGTCGCCGGGTGCTCGTCGTCGAGGACACCTCGACCACCGGCGGCTCGGCGCTGGAGGCGGTGGCGGCTTGTCGCGAGGCCGATGCCGAGGTCGTCGCGGTCGCCGTCATCGCCGACCGGTCGACCGGGGCGAAGGAGCGGGTCGAGGCCGACGGCCTGGGCTATCGCTTCGTCTTCGGGCTCAGCGAGCTCGGCCTCGCGTAGGCTGCAGGGCACCACCGAGGCAAGGGGTTTGTCGTCATGGAAGTCGCGCTCATCGTCCTGGTCGTGCTCGTCGTCGGGCTCGGCCTGTGGTTCTTCGGGGCCTACAACGGGCTGATCAAGCAGCGCAACCTCGTCCAGGAGGCGTGGGCGCAGATCGACGTCGAGCTCAAGCGGCGGCACGACCTCATCGGCAACCTGGTCGAGACGGTCAAGGGCTATGCCCAGCACGAGCGAGGCACCCTCGAGGCGGTCACCCAGGCGCGCGCTGCCGCGATGGCCCCGGGCCAGTCACCGGCCGAGACGGCCAAGTCCGAGGCGGCGCTGAGCCAGGCGCTGATCCGGCTCAATGCGGTCTCCGAGGCCTACCCCGACCTCAAGGCCAACGCCAACTTCACCGCGCTGCAGAACGAGCTGTCCGCCACCGAGGACCGGATCGCCAGCGCGCGGCGCTACTACAACGCCAACGTGCGCGAGCTCAACACCAAGGTCGAGTCGATCCCGACGAACTTCGTCGCGGGCATGGCCGGTGTGACCAAGGCCGAGTACTTCGAGCTCGAGAGTGCCGCGGAGCGCGAGGCGCCCAAGGTGTCCTTCGACACCGGGCCGGCCGCTCAGGCTGCGCCGGCCGCCCCGCCGGCCCCCCCGGCGGTCCAGGACGCCCCGACCGGCCAGGCTTTTCCGCAGCAGGGCCTGCCCTCGCAGGCGATGCCGGAGCCGGGCTACGGCCAGACGACCCAGGGCCCGCCGCCCGCGCAAGGCGCTCCCGGCCCGTGGAACCAGCCGACGTCCTAGCCCTCCCCGCGTGAGTGGAGGTATGCCGCTGGGTCACGAACTCAGGCGAATACCTCCACCCGGTGCGGTGAGGGAAGGCTCAGGTCACCAGCGGAGCCGGCAGTAGCCCGGCCCGGCGAAGGGCTCCAACTCGACCGCGCCCGGCTCGCGGCCACCACTATCGACACCTGGCTCACGCGCAGCGCCACCACCCGCACGGCCGTCGGCCGCACCGCGATCGACCGCGGCCCTCTGCCTCTCGCCCCGCTCGAGCAGCGCATCGACGAGGCCGAGGTGCACCCCGCAGACGACCTCGGGGTGCTCGCGGGCGACGTCGAGCAGCGGGCAGGTACGCAGCTGCACCGCTCGCGGACCGGCAGCGGGATCGGCGACCGGTCCGAAGCCGAGCTCGCCGAGCAGCGCCGTCGGCTCCGCATCCGGTATGCCGCGTGGTTGCGCGGCCAGCCGCTCGCCCCACGCGCGCCCTACCGCGCGCGCCGTCGCACCCGCGTCCGGGCGGGCCGCCAGGTGCTCGGTGAAGGCGACCGCGAGGGCGGCATACTCCGCCCCGAGAGTGGAGTCGCTCTGGCGCGCGCGGCGCCGCAACGCACTCCGACCGGAGTCGGTCGCGGTATACCCGCGGGTCGGGCGTCCGCGACCGGAGACCGGCAGCGGCGCCGACTCGACCAGCCCGGCCTGCGCGAGCGCGTCGAGGTGGCCACGAATCGTGTTGCTGTGAGCCGTCATTCGCTCACTGAGGGCTGCTACCGTCACCGGTCGACGTCGCCGGGCCAGGTGGGCGAGGACGGTCACGCGGGTGCCGTCGAGCTCGGGCTCACGGAAGTGCGCCGGGCCGAGGCGCCGCGTATTGTTCACATCGGCTAGTGTAATAAATCGACGCCTCGATGACAGGAGCCACGATGACCGAGCGCCCGACGATCCCCGTCACCGAGACCCAGCACGCCTGCGCCTGCGGCTGCAGCGACGAGGGGGTGCCCGAGCTCGACGTCCGCGCCATTCCGCACGCGATCCGGCACGCCACCGTCTTCGGCGCCCTCGGGGCGATCAAGCCGGGCCAGTCGCTCATCCTCGTCGCTCCGCACGACCCCAAGCCGTTGCTCGCCCAGATCGCCGACCGCGAGCAGGGGGCGATCGACGTCTCCTACCTGCAGGAGGGCCCCGACGCATGGCGGCTGAAGCTCTCGCGCCGGGCCTGACCTCCCCGGACCACCGCCCCGCCGAGCCTGCTCGCACCCGAGCCTGGCTGCTCCTGCCCGCCGGCCTGTGCCTGCTTGTCGGTCTCGACGCTGCCCTGCTGCTCGCCGAGCTGCCGGCCCCGGTGCGCAGCCCCCGGCTGCCCGAGGTACACGGCATGGTCATGGTCGGCGGCTTCCTCGGTAGCCTCATCGCGCTCGAGCGAGCGGTCGCACTGCGCCGTTCCTGGGCGTATGCCGCGCCCGCCCTGCTCGCCGTCGGCGGGCTGCTGCTCGCCGCTCCCGTCCCGCCGCTGCTCGGCCAGCTCGCCCTGATTCTCGGCGGCTCCGCCTTCACCCTCGGGTATGCCGCCCTCTGGCGCCGTCAGCGCGACGTCCCCACGGCGTGCCTGCTGCTCGCGGCGGCGCTGCTCGGCTCGGCGACCCTGGTGTGGCTGCGGGTCGACGTCGAGCGGCTCGTGCCCTGGCTGCTCACCTTCCTCGTCCTCACGATCGCCGCCGAGCGGGTCGACCTGGCCCGAATCTCCTTGCCCCGCAGCGCAGAGGCAGTGCTCATGGCGCTCAGCCTCGCGATCTCAGCGGCGGCCACCGCCGCCGTCCTCTGGCCGATGGTCGGAGGTCGCCTGCTCGGAGCCCTGTTGGTCGTGCTCGTCGGCTGGCTAGTCCGACACGACGTGGCCCGCCGGACGATCCGTCGCCCTGGGCTGCCGAGATTCGCGGCGACCGCCATGCTCGCCGGCTATGCCTGGCTCGCCGTCGCCGGTCTGGTCCTACTGGTCGTCGGTGATCCGACCGGGGCCGGCCACGATGTTGGCGCCGCGGGCGGTGCGGCGGGTGCCGGCGGCCACGCGGCCGGCGGACACGCGGCCGGCGGACACGCGGCATACGACGTCGTCGTGCACGCGGTGACGCTCGGCTTCGCGATGTCCATGGTGCTGGCCCACGCGCCGGTCATCTTGCCGGCCGTGCTGCGTCGACCGCTGCCCTATCGACCGATCCTCTGGCTGCCGCTGCTCGTGCTGCACGCCGGCCTGGCGATCCGGGTGGCCGGCAGTCTGGCCCCGCTCGAGTCCGCCTGGCAGACAGGCGCTCTCGTCACTGTCGTCGCCGTACTCGGCCTGCCGATCGTCGTCGCCTCGTCCGTGCTCACCGGGTCCCGCCGGTGACGGGGCTGCAGCAGGCGCCCCCAGCGCGCTCCCGTCCCTCGGCCGGGGCACGCGGCAGGTGGCCGATGCGCGACTACCCGACCGTCGGCTGGCTCGTCCTCGCGGTCGTCGTCGCCCTCGTCCACCGCCAGGTGCCGGAGTCCCGCTGGCTGATGGTGCACGCGGTGACGCTCGGTGCGCTCACCCATGCCGTGCTCGTGTGGTCGACGCACTTCACCCAGGCGCTGCTCAAGACTGCCGAGAGCATCGACCCGCGCGCTCGCCAGCAACAGCGGCTCTGGCTGCTGCTTGCCGGCACCGTCCTCGTCGTCGTCGGCGTGCCGAGCGGTCGCTGGCCGCTCACCGTCGCCGGCGCGGCCCTCGTCGTCGCGGCCGTCGGCTGGCACGCCTGGGCGCTAGGCACCCGGCTGCGCCGGGCCCTGCCCGGCCGCTTTCGGATCACCCTGCGCTACTACCTCGCCGCCGCCGCGGCCGTCCCCGTCGGCGCCACGCTCGGCGTGCTGCTCGCCCGCGGCCCCGACGACACCGCCCACGGCCGGCTGCTCGTCGCCCACACGACCGTCATGGCGCTCGGTTGGATCGGCCTCACCGCGACCGGCACGCTCGTCACGCTCTGGCCGACGATGCTGCGGACCCGGATCGACTCGCGCGCCGAGGCCCTTGCCCGCAAAGCGCTCTGGCCGTTGACCCTCGGCGTCATCGGCACGGTGGTCGCCGCGCTGGTCGGCTCTCGTCCCGCCGTGGCCGCCGGCCTGAGCCTGTATGCCGCGGGGCTGGCCTGGTGGGGTCGCGCGCTGCTCGCGCCGGCCCGCCAGGCGCCGCCGCGCGAGTTCGCCACCTGGTCGGTGGCGGCGGCGCTGGCGTGGCTGCCCGCTGGGGTGCTCTGGGTCGCCGGCTCGGTGATCGTGCGTGACTCGTGGGCCGAGATCGGCGATGCCTACGGGCACGCCACGACGGCGATCGTCGTCGGCTTCGGGGCGCAGCTCGTCGAAGGGGCCCTCAGCTATCTCGTGCCGAGCGTCCTCGGCGGGGGACCGTCGGCGGTGCGCGAGGCCACGGCCCGGTTGGGCCGGTGGGGTGCCGCCCGGATCGTGCTCACCAACGCCGGCCTGGTCGGCTCACTGCTGCCGGTGCCGGGTGCCGTGCGCGTTGTCCTCACTCTTGTGGTCCTCGGCTCCCTGGCCGCCTTCCTCCCGCTGCTCGTCCTCGGTGTCCGCGACGGCGTGCGCGCGGGCCGAGTCGTCCCGGACGCGGCAGCAGGCACGTCCCGCCCGCCGGTCCGCCCGCAGGGCATCCCCTCGGGTCAGCTCGTCGCCGCGGCCACGACGCTCACCCTCGCCGTCGCGCTCGGCGTGCTCGTCGACCCGGTCGCGGCGGGAGCGCCGACCTCCACCCTCGGTATCGGTGCAGGTCAGCCAGCCACCGTGGCCGCCACCGGGCGCTCGACGACGGTCCGGGTGGACATCGCCGGCATGCACTACAGCCCGGCGCGGATCGAGGTCCCCTACGGCGATCGCCTGGTCATCGAGCTCGCCAACGACGACCCCGGTCAGGTGCACGACCTCGTCCTCGAGACCGGCGCCCGCACGCCCCGGCTCCGTCCGGGGGAGCGGGCTACCCTCGACGCCGGCGTCGTCGGCGCCGACCTGCAGGGCTGGTGCTCGATCGTCGGGCATCGGCAGATGGGCATGATCCTGGATGTCGTCGTCGCCGGCGCCCCGCGGGCCGCTGCCGCTCCCTCAGGCCACGACGGGCACCCCGCACCCGCCGGTGTGAGCGCGAGTGCAGGCGACCCGGCATACCCACGAATCGCGTTGTCCGACAACGCGACCGCCATCACCGGCCCCGTCGACCCCGTCCTGCCCCCGCTCACCGAGTCGCGCACCCACGTGCTCACCCTGCGTGCTCAGGAGGTCGAGCTCGAGGTGGCCCCCGGGGTGTGGCAGCGGCGCTGGACCTTCGGCGGTCGGGTGCCCGGGCCGGCCCTGCACGGGCGGGTCGGCGACGTCTTCGAGGTCACCCTCGTCAACGACGGCACCCAGGGCCACTCGATCGACTTCCACGCCGGCGCGCTCGCCCCGGACCGCCCGATGCGCACCATCGCGCCGGGCGAGAGCCTCGTCTACCGCTTCACCGCGACCCGGGCCGGCATCTGGATGTACCACTGCTCGACGATGCCGATGTCCGTGCACATCGCCGCCGGCATGTTCGGCGCCGTCGTCATCGAGCCACCTGGTCTGCCGGCCCTGGACCGGTCCTACCTGCTCGTCCAGTCCGAGGTCTACGTCGGCGAGTCAACCGCGCGGGGCTCGGCCGTCGACGTCGACGCGACCCGGGTGGCGGCCGAGCACACCGACGCGGTCACCTTCAACGGCATTGCGAATCAGTATGCCGCGCAACCCCTTCCGGCCCGGGTCGGCGAGCGGGTGCGGATCTGGGTGCTCGATGCGGGGCCGTCACGGGCGACGTCCTTCCACGTCGTCGGCGGCCAGTTCGACGTCGTCTACAAGGAGGGCGCCTGGCTGCTCGGCGACCCGGCGCAAGGCGGGCCGGCCGTCGGCACCGGCTCCCAGGCGCTCGACCTCGCGCCGGCGCAGGGCGGCTTCGTCGAGCTTGTGCTCCCGGAGGCGGGGCACTACTCCGTCGTCAGCCACGTCATGGTCGACGCCGAGCGGGGTGCGCGCGGCATCCTCGCCGTGAGCCCGTAGACCTGATCGCGCGCTCAGCCCTGCGCGTCGCGGTCGGACTCGTCGACGATCTCGCGGGTCTCGGCCGCGGCCTGGGCCGGCGTGAGCTCCCGACCGCGGCGGTGTTTGAGGTACTCGAACACCATCGGCAGCACCGAGAGGCCGACGATGAGCACCACGGCATACTCGATGTTCTTCTGCAGGAAGGTGATTCCGCCGAGGAAGTAGCCGAGCAGGGTGAGGCCGGTCGCCCAGAGCACCGCGCCGACGCCCGACCAGGTGAAGAAGCGCCGCCGGTCCATCGCGCCGACGCCGGCGACGACGGTGATGTAGGTCCGCACGATCGGCACGAAGCGACCGAGCACGAGTGCCTTGTTGCCGTGCTTGTCGAAGAACTCGTGCGTCTTGTCGAAGTACTCCTTCTTCGTGAACCGCCCGTTGCGCCGGTAGAGCGCCGGCCCCATCGCCCGGCCGATCTCGTAGCCGACGACGTTGCCGGCGAAGGCGAAGAAGGACAGCAGCACGCAGGCGAGGCCGATGTTCATCGGGATACCGGCCTGGCCGCTGTCGTGCATCTTGATGAACATGCCGATCGCGAAGAGCAGCGAGTCGCCCGGCAGGATCGGGAAGAAGAGGCCGCACTCGACGAAGATGATCGCGCAGGACACCCAGAACATCGCGCCGCCGAAGGTGGCGAGCAGCCACTCGGGTTGCATCCAGTCCGGGCCGAGAGTCGGTGGGGTCACGACAGATCAGGTTAGGCGACGCGCGGCGTCCGCCCTATTCGGTCGCCTTCGGCGCTCTCCCCGGTATGCCGCCCGCTCACCGCGCGCCTAAGCCCGCCTATGCTCCCGGGCATGACCGCGAAGCCTCCCGCGCGACCGCAGTCCGCCCGCCTTGCCGACGTGCGCGCCCGCCTCGCGCAGGACGTCGACTGCTGGGTGGCCACCTCGTCGGCCGACGGGCTGCCCGGGCTGGTGCCGCTGTCCTTCGACTGGGACGGCTCGACGATCCTGCTCGCCACCGGGCGCGACACCCCGGCGGGCGCCAACCTGCGGCGCACCGGCCGGGTCCGGCTGGCCCTGGGCGAGCCGCGCGACGTCGTCCTCGTCGACGGGACGGCGACCGAGCTGGAGCTGAGTGCGGTGTCCGAGCAGCGGTGGGCCGCATACACGCAGCGATGCGGGTGGGATCCACGAGGGGACGGGGCCGGCTACGCGGCATACCTCGTGCGGCCCAGGCGGGTCCAGGCCTGGCGGGAGTCCAACGAGCTCCCCGGCCGCACCCTCATGTGCTCGGGCGTCTGGGTCGACGAGCCGACGATCGTCGATGCCTGACCGACCCGCGATGCCGGAGGTGGGGGTCGGGCCGCACCCTCAGCCGTGGCCCGAGGGGGAGCAGTGGGATGCGGAGCTGCTCGCCGACGGCGACCGGCGCAACGTCGAGGACCGCTATCGCTATTGGCGGCACGAGGCGATCGTCGCCGACCTCGACACTCGCCGACACCCTCTGCACGTCGCGATCGAGAACTGGGGACACGACTTCAACATCGGCTCGGTCGTGCGAACCGCCAATGCCTTCAACGTCGCTGCCTTCCACATCGTCGGCAAGCGCCGCTGGAATCGCCGCGGCGCAATGGTCACCGATCGCTATCAGCACGAGATCCACCACCCCACGGCCGGTGACCTGGCCGCGTGGGCCGCGCAGCGCGGCATACCGGTCCTCGGCATCGACAACGTGCCCGGCAGCGTGCCGCTCGAGAGCACCGGTATGCCGCGCGCCTGCCTGCTCGTCTTCGGTCAGGAGGGGCCGGGGCTGAGCCCGGAGGTGCAGGAGGTGTGCGAGCGGATCCTGCACATCACCCAGTACGGCTCGACCCGCTCGCTCAACGCCGGTGCCGCCGCCGCGATCGCCATGCATGCCTGGGTGCTGCAGCACGCCGACGCGTATCGGGTCACCCGATAAAGGTGCGCTTGACCCGAGGAACTTCCTGGGGTGAAGCGCCACCTTGTCGGGTGGAGCTGTCGATTCGGGGTCCGCTCGGGCGTCACCTCGATGTCAGGCGTCACCACGACGCGATCACCCGGAAGGATTGACCTATGCCGAGATACCTCGTCCTGTTGCCCGCGCCAGAGGCCGAGTGGGCCCAGCTGCCCCCGGAGGAGCACGCCAAGGGGATGCGCGCCCACGAGCGCTTCAACCGCGAGCTCGCCGAGGGCGGCCACCGGGTCGTCGACTCGAGCCCGCTCACCCCCTCGGCCCGGGCCGTCTCGATGCGGCCGGATGGCGCCGGCGGCACGCTGGTCACGGACGGGCCGTTCACCGAGTCGGCCGAGCAGATCGTCGGCTACTACCTTATCGAGACCGACGACCGAGACGGCTTCCTCGCCTGCTGCCGGCAGCTCGCGAGCACGGGCGACCTGCTCGAGATCCGCCGGCTCGCGACCGACGACCACGAGCGGGCCGCCGGCTCGGGGTCGGAGGCCTGAGATGGGCCGCTACATCGTCCTGCTCCCCGGCGACGAGGACGCCTGGGAGGCAGCCACGCCGCAACAGCGCGCCGAGGGGTATGCCGCGCACGAGCGCTTCGCGGCCGCTCTCACCGAGCGCGGGCACCAGATCCGTGGCGGCGCCGAGCTCGCCCACTCCCGCACCGCACGCAGCATCCGGCGTCAGCCGGACGGCTCGACGGTGGTCACCGACGGCCCCTTCGCCGAGACGGTCGAGCAGCTCACCGGCTTCTTTGACATCGAGTCCGACGACCTCCACGACCTCGTCGCCATCTGTCGTGAGCTGGTCGGCGCGGGCGAGAGCATCGAGCTGCGGCCGGTCGCGAGCCAGGAGGTGCCGTCATGAAGTACCTCGTCCTGCTCGCGCACGAGCCCGGCATGTGGACCGAGGCGGACGAGGCGACCTTCGCGGCATACCACCAAGGGCACGTCGACTTCGCCCGCGCGGTTGGTGCGCACCAGCTCGCCGGTGAGGCACTGGCGGGCACGGGCACGGCAACGACGTTGCGCCGCAACGCTGGTCGTGACCTGCTCACCGACGGTCCCTATGCCGAAGGACCGGAGATGATCGGCGGCTTCTACCTGCTCGACGCGCCTGACCTCGACACGGTGCTCGGCTGGTGCCGACTGCTGCCCGAGCCCTATGCCATCGAGGTCCGGCCCTGTGTCCCGGTCAGCGGGCTCACCGACTGACGTGTCGCCACCTGACGCGAACAGCGCTGTCGCACAGTCCTATCGGGACGAGTGGGGACGACTGCTCGCGCTGCTCGTCGCGCGCTATCGCCGGCTCGACCTGGCCGAGGACGCGCTCGCCGAGGCCTTCGAGGCGGCGACCCGCACCTGGCCGCGCGACGGCATACCGGCCAACCCGGCGGCGTGGCTGCTCACCGCAGCGCGCCGCCGGGCGCTGGACCGGCTGCGCGCCGAGGCGGTCCGGGCCCGCACCGAGCCGCTGCTCGTCGTCGACGCCGAGACCCACGAGCGCGCGCAGCGGATCATGGTCGACCCCGGCGACGTCGCGGTGACCGACGAGCGGCTCCGGCTCGTGCTGCTCGCTGCCCACCCTGCGCTGGCCCCGGAGGCGGCAGCGGCGCTCACCCTGCGGCTCGTGCTCGGCGTGTCGACCGCCGACCTGGCCCGGCTCTTCCTCGTCAGCGAGCCGACGATGGCGGCCCGGCTCACCCGGGCCCGCAGGAAGCTCGCCACAGCCGGCGTCGCCTTCACCGTGCCGGAGGGCGCGGCGCTGGCCGAGCGGATCGACGTCGTCGCGACGGTCGCCTACCTCGCCTTCACCGCCGGCTACGCCCCCGGCTCGGGGCCGGACGTCGTGCGCACCGAGCTGGCCGGCGAGGCGATCCGGCTCGTGCGGGTGCTCCGCACGCTCGTCGGGTATGCCGCGTCGCCCGGCTCGTCGTCCGGCTCGTCGTCTGGCCCGTCGCCCCGCGCGACCGACGCGGTGCTCGATCCGCTGCTCGCCCTCATGCTGCTGCAGCACTCGCGCCGCGATGCCCGGGTCGACGACGCCGGCGCGCTGGTGCTGCTGCCCGACCAGGACCGCAGCCGGTGGCGGCAGGACGAGATCGCCGAGGCGCTCACGCTGCTCGCCGAGGCGCCACACACGAGCACCGGGTCACCGTCCGCCGACCGCGACCCGCCTGAGGATGCCCGCAGCGATGCCCGGGTCAGCGGTGACTCCAGGTGGGGGTGGGAGCTGCGGATCCAGGCGCTCATCGCGGCCGGGCATGCGACCGCGCCGACCGCAGCGGCCACCGACTGGCACCGCATCGCGGGGCTCTACGACGACCTCGAGGCGCTCACCGGCTCGCCGGTCGTCCGGCTCAACCGGGCGGTGGCGGTCGCCGAGGCGCACGGTCCCGCCGCGGGCCTGGCCCTGCTCGAGGGGCTCGACGACCGCCTCCCACACAGCCACCGGCTGCCGGCGGTTCGCGCCGAGCTGCTCGCTCGCGTCGGTGACACGGAGGCGGCGAGCGCGGCATACGAGCAGGCAATCTCGTTGTGCGACAACGACGCCGAGCGTGCCCATCTCATCGAACGGCTGCAGGTGCGCGGTGAGGCGCTGGCTGGGCAAGCCGGACCCGGAGATGACGCTGCGGTGGCCAACAGGTGACGGCGGGGTGCATGACGAAGGGCCTGTCGCACCACGCAGGCCGGAGTGCAAGGATGGACACGACCCGACCGCAACCGCCAAGGAGCGCGCTCCATGCCCATCGCAACCCCTGAGGTCTACGCCGACATGCTCGACCGGGCCAAGGCCGGCTCGTTCGCCTACCCGGCGATCAACATCACCTCCAGCCAGACCGTCAACGCAGCCATCCGTGGCTTCGCCGAGGCCGGCTCGGACGGCATCATCCAGGTGTCCACCGGCGGCGCCGAGTTCGCCTCGGGCAGCACCATCAAGAACATGGTCGCCGGCTCGCTCGCGCTGGCCGCCTTCGCCACCGAGGTCGCCAAGAACTACGACGTCAACATCGCCCTGCACACCGACCACTGCCCCAAGGACAAGCTGGACGGCTTCGTCCGCCCGCTGCTCGCGGCGTCCGCCGAGCGGGTCAAGGCCGGCGGTCTGCCGATCTTCCAGTCGCACATGTGGGACGGCTCGGCCGTGCCGCTCGGTGAGAACCTGCAGATCGCGCAGGAGCTGCTCGCCCTGGCCAAGGCCGCCAACGTCATCCTCGAGGTCGAGATCGGCGTCGTCGGTGGCGAGGAGGACGGCGTCGCCAACGAGATCAACGAGCAGCTCTACACGACCCCCGAGGACGCCCTCGCGACGGTCGAGGCGCTCGGGCTCGGCGAGAACGGCCGCTACATGGCGGCGCTCACCTTCGGCAACGTCCACGGCGTCTACAAGCCGGGCAACGTCAAGCTGCGCCCGGAGATCCTCAAGCAGTGCCAGGAGGCCATCGTCGCCGCCAAGGGCCTGGCCGCCGGCAGCAAGCCGCTCGACCTCGTCTTCCACGGCGGCTCGGGCTCGCTTCCGCAGGAGATCTCCGACGCGGTCGACTACGGCGTCATCAAGATGAACGTCGACACCGACACGCAGTACGCCTTCACCCGCCCGGTCGCCGCCTGGATGATGAAGAACTACGACGGCGTGCTCAAGATCGACGGCGAGGTCGGCAACAAGAAGCAGTACGACCCGCGCAGCTGGGGCAAGGAGGCCGAGGCCGCGATGGCCGCCCGCGTCGTCCAGGCCTGCCAGGACCTGCGCTCGGCCGGCACGCACAGCTGACCTGCACTCCCTTCGGTATGCCGCTGCCCCCACCGTCCGGTGGGGGCAGCGGTGTCTTCGGATGTCGATCCCGCTGCGAATCGGGGCTGGAGGCGGTCAGGGCGAGGGATGGGTAGCGTGGCGCCATGAGCGAGAGCCTGCTCGGCGTGCCGCCGACCCACCTGCCCGCCGACCCGGCTGCCGGGGCGCTTGCCTACGGGGCCGCCCCGCGCAATCTCGTGCGCTCCTATCCGGCCTCGTCCCTCGTGTGGGCCGCGCTGGCCGAGCAGGCGCTGGCCGCGGATGACGCGGTGGCGGCATACGCCTATGCGCGCACCGGCTATCACCGCGGGCTGGACGCACTGCGAAGGGCCGGCTGGCGCGGGCAGGGGCCGATCCCGTGGGAGCACGAGCCCAATCGCGGCTTCCTGCGGGCGCTCGCCGCGCTGACCCGGGCGGCCCGCGCGATCGGCGAGTCGGAGGAGGAGACCCGCTGCGGCACCTTCCTGCGCGACTCGTCGCGGACCGCGGCGGACGCGCTCGGACTCTAGGTCGCGCGAGTGGTGACCTGGGCCGCTGCCTGGCGGGTCCGGCGCGGCGCAGGTCGCGCGAGTGGTGACCTAGGCCGCGGCCTGGCGGGCCCGGCGCAGGGCGGTCGCGCGAGTGGTGACCTATCGCTGGTTGGTCGGCAGCGCCGGCGTGAGGTCGGTGTGGGTGAAGTCGTCGCCCACGAAGAGCAGCGGCTCGCCAGTCTCGGCGGCCAGCGCGTAGGCGAAGCAGTCGCCGAAGTTGAGCTGGGCTCGCGACCCTGAGCCCTTGCCGAAGAGCTCGTATGCCGCTCGGCCGATCTCCGCCTGGTGCTCGGTCACCGGCTCGATCTGCAGCCGATACTCCCGGAGGAGCCGCTCGACACGGGCGCGCTGAGCAGGCGGCAGCCGGCGATCGACGAGGATCCCGAGCTCGAGCAGCGTGCCCGCAGACATCCGGGGGTGGCTGGCCCGGTTGAGGGCCTCGTCGATCCGTTCGAAGTCGGGTTCGCGCAGGATGAGAGCCAGGAGCGCCGACGTGTCGACGATCACGCGGGCAGCCCAGTCTCGTCGTAGAGCTGGTCAGCCGCCTGTCGGATGGCTATGCGGTCAGTCTCCGACAGCTCGGCATGGATGGTGGCCAACAGCGCTCGGGAGCGACGGATGCGTTGCTGGGCCTCCGACTCCGCTGGGATGCCGGTGTCCTCCTGGGCAGCCAGGAAGGCCTCCAAAGCCTCCTCGAGCACGCTCACCTGGCTGCGGCCGGTGAGCCGCGCGGCGTCGCGGGCCAGGCGGCATACCCGCTCGTTCTTGATGTTGAGAGCCACCGTTACACCTTTCTGCCTTCTTGCATTACACCCGGTGTAAGGCGGCGGCGTCAACGCTGGGTAGGGTGGCTGGGGACACCAGCACAGGAGGCAGGCATGACCTGGACCGCCGACGATCTCGGCGATCACTCCGGCCGCACCGTCGTCGTGACCGGTGCCAACTCGGGCACCGGACGGGAGGTGGCCCGCGCCTTCGCCGGCCACGGAGCCCGCGTCGTGCTCGCCGTCCGCAACGTCGAGGCCGGCGCAGCGACGGTGGCCGAGATCGCCGCCGAGCACCCGGGCGCGGCGGGTCGACTGCACGTCGAGCGCCTCGACCTCGCCTCCCTAGCCTCGATCCATGACCTCGCCGATCGGCTCGACCGGCCGATCGACGTTCTCGTCAACAACGCCGGTGTGATGGCCCCGCCCAAGCACCGGATGACCGAGGACGGCTTCGAGCTGCAGCTGGGCACCAACCATCTCGGGCACTTCGCGCTGACCGGCCTGCTGTTGCCCCGACTGCTCGAGACGCCCGCGCCGCGGGTCGCGACGATGTCCTCGATCTCCCACCACGCCGGCGGTCCCCGCATCCTCGACGGCAATCCGGCGTCGAGCTACAGGGCGCAGGCGGCCTACGGCAACAGCAAGCTCGGCAACCTGCTCTTCGCGCTCGAGCTGCAGCGCCGGGCCACCGCTGCGGGCTCGGTGCTCACCTCGACGGCGGCCCACCCCGGCGTGACCTACACCAACCTGTTCAGCAGCCCGGACGGGATGGGGGGCTACGGCTTGGTGCGCCGGGTCGTGCCGATGGTGATGAAGGTCGTCCTGCCGCCGGCCAGCGCCGGGGCCACCGCGCTGCTGTATGCCGCGTCCGCCGCCGCCCCGGGCAGCTACACCGGCCCGCAGCGGCTCGGCGAGAGCCGCGGCCCGATCGGCCCGGCGAAGCTCTCCCCCTGGGCGCGCGACGAGGCGCTGGCCCAGAAGGTGTGGGCGTGGAGCGAGGAGCAGACCGGAGTGTCCTTCGCGCTGTAGGCGGCGTCGGTGCGGTCGGGGCCGGCAGTGCTGGCCGGGTGCCAGCAATGGCGTCCGCGGGGGTAGCACGTGGGTCGCCGCGATAGGGCATTGCTGGCGGGGTGCCAGCAATGCCCTATCGCCACCGCCCCTGCTCCCCGCCCCAGGCGAGGGGACCAAGGCCACCCACGGCGCCGGGCGGGCGGCATACAGTCGTGGCATCAGCCTGAGCCCACCACCCTGGGCGAGGGACATTCGAGCCGCGCCCACGACGCGCGGGGCGGAGACACGATGGGCACCGACACGGCTGCCGATCGGCACCAGGCGATGGTGCCGGGCGAGCCCGAGGCTGCCGCCGCGTCCGCCCCGGTTCGGGTCCTCGTCGGCCATTACGGCAGCGGCAAGACCGAGGTCGCGGTGTCCCTCGCGATGCGCCTCGCTGCCGCCGGCCACCGGGTGGCCCTGGGCGACCTGGACGTCGTCAACCCTTACTTCCGGTCGCGGGAGCGGGCCGAGGTGCTGACCGCGGCCGGCATCGAGGTCATCTCCTCGACGCTCGGTCACTCGATCACCCAGGACCTCCCGGCGATCTCGCCCGAGCTGCACCGGCCGCTCGCCGACCCCGGCTGCGAGGTCCTGCTCGACGTCGGCGGCAACGACATCGGCACCCGCGCGCTCGTCGAGTTCCTCCCCGACCTGCGCCGCCGCGCCGCGCAGGTGCTGCTCGTCGTCAACGCCTACCGCCCGGACACGGCCGACCTGTCCGGCGTGCTGCGCCACCTGCGGGCCATCGAGGACACCTGCGGTCTCGCGGTGACCGGGCTCGTGAGCAACACCCATGTCTGCCGCGAGACCACGACCGTGGACGTCCGCGCCGGCTACCGGCTCACCGCGGAGGTCCGCGACGCGACCGGGATCCCGATCGCCTACGTGTGCGGCATACCTGAAGCCCTCGCCGGTCTCGAGCCGAACCTCGACGGCGAGCTGATCCCTGTCGGCCTCTATCTGCGCGACCCGTGGATGTGACGGAAAGGACTGCGACACATGGCAACTCACGGAACGGTGACCTTCAACCGGGACATCTGCAAGGGCTGCGGGCTGTGTGTCACCGCGTGCGCGGTGCACGCCATCGAGCTCGAGGTGACGGCGATCAACGGCAAGGGCTATCACCCCGTGCACCTCGTCGACGCCGACACGTGCAACGGCTGCGCCAACTGCGCGGTCATGTGCCCCGACCAGGGGATCACGGTGACCAAGGAGAAGATCGAGCGCGAGCGGGTGCCCGCTCATGCCTAGGACCCTGATGAAGGGCAACGAGGTGATCGGCGCGGCCGCGATCCGCGCCGGGTGCCGGGCCTTCTTCGGGTATCCGATCACCCCGCAGACCGAGCTGCCCGAATACATGGCGACCCACCTGCCGGCGGTCGGCGGGGTCTTCCTGCAGGCCGAGAGTGAGGTCGCCGCGATCAACATGGTCTACGGCGCCAGCGGCAGCGGCGTGCGGGTGATGACCTCCTCGTCCTCGCCCGGCATCGCGCTCAAGCAGGAGGGCATCTCCTATCTCTGCGGTGCCGAGCTGCCCTGCGTCATCGTCAACGTCGTGCGCGGCGGGCCGGGGCTCGGCGGCATCCAGCCCTCGCAGGCCGACTACTACCAGGTGACGCGCGGCGGCGGCAACGGCGACTACCGGCTGCTCGTCTACGCCCCGGCGACCCTGCAGGAGCTCGCCGACCTCGTGCAGACCGCCTTCGCTCGGGCCGACCGCTATCGCAACCCGGTGATGATCGTTGCCGACGGGATGCTCGGCCAGATGATGGAGCCGGTCGAGATCCGCGACCTCGTCGAGCCGGAGCTGCCCGAGAAGGACTGGGCCGCAACGGGAACCGAGGGCAGACGCGAGCCGCGGATCATCAACTCGCTGTTCCTCAAGCCCGAGGAGCTCGAGGAGCACATCCACCGGCTGTTCACGAAGTATGCCGCGATGCAGCACGACGAGCCGCTCGTCGAGACCGTGGGGCTCGGCGAGGACGACGGCGCCGAGGTCGCGATCGTCGCCTATGGCACGACCTCGCGGATCGTGCGCAGCGCGATGGCCGAGCTCGCCGATGAAGGGATCAAGGTCGGCCTGATCCGGCCGATCACCTTGTGGCCCTATCCGACTCGAGTCTTCGCCGAGCTGCCCGCGTCGGTGCGCCGGCTGCTCGTCGTCGAGATGAGCATGGGCCAGATGATCGACGACGTCCGGATCGCCAACGAGGGCCGGTTGCCGATCGACTTCGTCGGCCGCACCGGCGGGATGGTGCCCACCCCGCGCCTCATCGCGGACACGATCAAGGCGCTGCGCGGCATACCGGATGGTGTGCCGAGTGCGGCGGATCTGACTGCAGGAGTGGGGGTCTCACGATGAGCGTCGTCTTCGCCCCGACGATCGGGCTGCGCCCGCGGGAGACGCACTACTGCCCGGGGTGCACCCACGGGATCATCCACCGGCTGGTCGGCGAGGTGCTCGCCGAGCTCGACGTGCTCGGCCGCACCGTCGGCGTCGCGCCGGTCGGCTGCTCGGTGCTCGCCTACGACTACTTCAACTGCGACATGCACGAGGCGGCGCACGGACGTGCCCCGGCGGTCGCGACCGGGATCAAGCGGGTGCTGCCGGACCGCGTCGTCTTCACCTATCAGGGTGACGGCGACCTCGCCTCGATCGGCACCGGCGAGATTGTGCACGCCGCGCACCGCAGCGAGAACATCACGGTCATCTTCGTCAACAACGCGATCTACGGGATGACCGGCGGGCAGATGGCGCCGACGACCCTGCCGGGGCAGCGGACGACGACGACCCCGTCCGGACGCGACCCGCGCCTGACCGGCTATCCGATGCGGATGTCGGAGATGCTCGCCCAGGTGCCGGGCGCCAGCTATGTCGAGCGGGTGTCGGTGCACAACGCGGTCTATGTCCGCAAGGCGAGGAAGGCGATCCGCCGGGCCTTCGAGGTGCAGCTGGCCGGGCAGGGCTTCTCGATCGTCGAGGTGCTGTCGAGCTGCCCGACGAACTGGGGCCTCGAGCCGGCCGATGCGCTGCGCTGGATCGAGGAGCAGATGATCCCGGTCTATCCGCTCGGCGTGCTGCGCCGCCCGGAGGACCCGCCGGAGTTCCTCACCCGCTGGACGGAGGCCACCGATGCGCACTGAGAAGTGCATCCTCGCCGGATTCGGCGGGCAGGGCGTCATGCTGATGGGCCAGCTGCTTGCCCAGGCCGCGCTCGAGGAGGGCCTCGAGGTGACCTGGCTGCCGTCCTACGGGCCGGAGATGCGCGGCGGCACCGCCAACTGCGCGGTCATCGTCTCGCCCGAGCCGATCCCGTCGCCGGTCATCGCCCACGACGCGACCTCGCTCATCGTGATGAACCTGCCCTCGCTCACCCGCTTCGAGCCCGATCTCGTGCCGGGCGGGCACGCGCTGGTCAACTCCTCGCTCATCGACGCGCAGGTATGCCGCGCGGACGTCAGCGCGCTCTACGTGCCGTGCAACGACATCGCGGTGGAGCTCGGCGATGCCCGGATGACCAACATGGTGATGCTCGGTGCCTTCGTCCAGGTCACCGGGTGCGTCCGGCCGGAGAGCGTGCTCGGGGCCTTGGAGCACAAGCTCGGCGAGCGCAAGGCGCACCTCATGGCCGGCAACCAGGCGGCCTTCGCCCGCGGTGCCGAGTGCGCGCTCGCGGGAGTCGGCTGAGCGTCGAGGCGCCAGCCCGCTCAACCCGACAAAGTGGCGCTTCACCCGAGGAACTTCCTCGGGTGAAGCGCCACTTTATCGGGTGACCCGATAAAGCCCGCCCCTGGCGCCGGCGGCCGCGGCACCCGAGTAGCCTGGGGCGCTGGTCCAGCCCCCGGGTGGTCGAAGGAGAATGCCCATGCCCGCAGTCGTGCTCGTCGGTGCCCAGTGGGGCGACGAAGGCAAGGGCAAGGCCACCGACCTGCTCGGCAGCCGGGTCGACTACGTCGTGAAGTTCAACGGCGGCAACAACGCCGGCCACACGGTGGTCATCGACCACGAGGACGGCACCAGCGACAAGTACGCCCTGCACCTGCTGCCCTCGGGCATCCTCACCCCGACCTGCACGCCGGTCATCGGCAACGGCGTCGTCGTCGACCTCGAGGTGCTCTTCCGCGAGATCGACGGGCTCGAGGCCCGCGGCGTTGACACCTCGAAGCTGCTGGTCAGCGCCGACGCCCACGTCATCACGCCCTACAACCGCACGCTCGACAAGGTCACCGAGCGCTTCCTCGGCAAGCGCAAGATCGGCACGACCGGTCGCGGCATCGGCCCGACCTAC
>DAOTIG010000004.1:0-44790 GCA_035448065.1 Dermatophilaceae bacterium | reverse complement strand
CCGGGGTCCGAGTACTTGACGTTGCTCGTCTTCGAGAGGAGTTCACGGCGCGAGTCAGGCAAGTAGCTCAGTCGAACACGACGGAAGTTGCGCGGCATCTGCTTGCCGACCCTTTGCGCGAAGATGAGAGTGTTTCCGACGAAGGTCAGCATCCTTCGGGTGGTCGGGACCTTTGCCTCCCGATAGGAGGGCAGGTCGGACAGAAGTGCGCGGAGCTCCTTCTGCACACCACGGGCCATGCCAGCGCCATACACGTCCTGGTCTCCATCGGGATCGTCATACGCTGCCTGAGCGCGGGCCGAGCGATCCTGGCTGCGCTGGATCGCGGTTGGGATTCGGTCGCGGAGTGCCGCAAGCTCTGTTGGCTGGAACTCGCTGCGCCAGTCGTCGCTGTCGTGTTGCTGAGCCACCGGGGCCTCCTTCGTCGTCACGAAGGACTCTAGCACATGACTTTAGTTTCACTCGTCAATCCGTCAGCGTTCGTACGAACAGGATGGCTGTCGCGGTCACTCTTCACTCGGTTCAACACCCTTAGTCTGTCAGGTCGGACCCGGCGAGTCAGTCGAGACGCGAGTCGTCGGTGCCATCCACGATGAGTCCAGCCTCGACCAGCGCTGCGCGCACGGCCTTGCGGTCCACGCCCATCCGGCGACCGATGGCCCGCATCGAGATGCCTGCTCGGGCGAGGCGCACGGCCTCGGCCTTCTCGTCGATCCCCAGCCCCGGTCGGCGGCTCGGCACATTGCGGCGACGCAGGTGAGAGAACACCGTCGCGCGGTGAATGCCGTACCTCTCAGCAAGTGCCTTGACGCTCATTCCGGCCAGGTAGTCGCCGACCAGCGCGTCCACCTCGGCGGCGGTGAGAAAAGTTTGAGCCGTCTCGACAGTCCTCACGACGGGGCCACGATCGTCCTTCGGAGCGCTACTCTTGGGACGTTGGGAGACCGCGTAGACCCCGCGGTCTAGGCGGTTGACCAGGGTTTTCGTCTTGGGGGCGGAGTTGCCGAACGTACTACTCAGGCACCCCATCGGGAGGAGGGCTGGTGGGCCGGATCGTCAGGGTCGGGCTCGCCGCCCTCCTTCTGTGTCTCGGCCCCCTTGCCCTCACCACGCGCACGGCGTATGCCGCGCAAGCAGGCGAGCCCGCGGCATACCGGAGCGTGGGCGTGGCGGTGCCGGCCCACTCGGGCCTGGTGTCCGTGGTGCCGGCCGACGGCGCGGTGCTGCCGACCGGCCCGACGTCGATCGTGCTGACCTTCACGGAGGCGATCGCGCCGCGCTTCGCCCAGCTGGCCCTCACCCGCGACGGGGCCGTCGTGCCGACCGAGCCGGTCGCGGTCTCCGGGGCGGTGTTGAGCGTGCGGCTGACGGACCCCGGCCCGGGGTCCTATCGGATCGCCTACCGGGTGGTGAGCGCCGATGGTCACCCGATCTCGGGCGAGTCGACGTTCCGGGTGCAGGGGGCCGCGGCGACGACCGCGCCATCGGCCTCGACCGGCGTCGCGGCCACCTCGGGCGGACCGAGCAGGAGCGACGCGAGCAGTGCTGCCGCGCCGACGACGGCCCGGCCGACGGCGACCGGGGCGGCGACCAGCCAGCCGTCGACCGGCGGCGCGGGCGACGAGGGCCGGTCGATGCTCATCGTCGGCGGCCTCCTGCTGGTGGCTGCGGTCGCGGCCGGCGGCTGGGAGTACCGCCGCCGCAGCACCCGCTGACGCTGCGTGACGACTGCGCCGACCGGACCATCGGGGGACGGCTCGGCGCGGATCTGATTTCGTGGGCACCCGGGCGAGCGTGTAGAGTCTCTCCTCGCGCGCCGCTAGCTCAATGGCAGAGCAAGTGACTCTTAATCACTGGGTTCGGGGTTCGAATCCCTGGCGGCGCACCACACCGCACGATGACCGCACGATCCGGACAGCCCGGCCCTCTGGGGCCGGGCTGCTTCATTGTGGCGGCTCATGGTGGCGCGCAGCTCCAGAGACGCCGGAGGGCGGCATCCCCGTGGAATGCCGCCCTCCGTCAGTCGGTATGCCGCGCCGCTGACTCGTATGTCCCGAACCGGCCGCTGGCGGCAGGGTCAGGCCCTCACTCGCCGCCTGCGTGCAGGTCGCGCACGCTGAGCAGGCCCTCGCCGTTGGGCTGCTTGTGCATCTCGACCAGCCAGCCGCGCTCGTAGAGCTCGGCGCCCAGCCCCTGGTGCAGGACGTAGTCCATCCACACGATCTCGGCGGCGTCGTTGCTGACGACCTTGTCGCCGCCGCCCTGCTCGGCGAGCTGGATGACCTCGTCGGAGATCCGGTCGTGGATCCGCCGCTGGTACTCCTCGGCGACGGCCGACCGACCGATCGTGCCGTCGTCGGCGACCTGCGAGCGCCCGTCGTCGGCCGCGGCGCTGCTCTCGGGCTGCCAGGACGATGACTCGTCGTGAGACGCGGATGCCTGGGTGCCCTCCGGCTCGCCCGCACTGTGCTCAGCGGCGGAGTGCTCGACAGCGGTGGGCTCGACAGCCGAGTGCTCGACAGCCGAGTGCTCGACCGGCGAGTGCTGTGCGGCGCTGGGCTCGGCTGCCACCGGATCGGCGGCCCAGGCCGGCTCGACCTCGTCGGCTGCTGCGGCCGCCTCAGTGGCGACCGGCTCAGTGGCGACCGGCTCAGAGGGGACCGACTCACTGGAGACCGGCTCGACGGCAGCAGCGCCCTCCGGGGCGGCCGGCTCGGCCGCCGCGGCCTCGGGCTCAGCGCCGGCGGGGGCCGCCGGGACCGGCTCGGCATCGGGGGTCGAGGCCGGCTCGACGGCCCGCTCGACATCGGGCGAGAGCTGCTCTGCGGCGGGGGCGGGCGTTGCGGCGGTCTGCCAGGAGGGCGCAGCCGACTGGCTCGACGCGGCCGGGTCGGGGTGCCCGGGCTGCGGCTGACCGAACTGCTGCTGGCCGAACTGCGGCTGCTGGCCGAGCTGCGGCTGCTGGCCGAGCTGCGGCTGCTGCTCGAACTGCGGCTGCTGGCCGAACGACTGCTGGCCGAACTGCCCCGGCTGGTCACCGTATGCCGGCTGGCCGGCCGGCTGACCATACGGGGGCTGCGGCCCAGGGTGCCCCCCCGGTTGCCCCGGCTGGCTCTGGCCGATCGGACCGGCATACCCAGGCAGGCCCGGGATGACCTGGCGCCCCTGCCCCGGCGTACCGGAGGCCAGATCGCCGCCGTAGTAGGACTGGTCCGGACTCGGCGCTGTGCCCCGCTTGCGTAGGAAGTACCAGACTCCGACCCCTATCGCCGCCAGGACGATGAGGATGAGCAGGACCTTGAGGATGTCACCCACCTGAGGTCACCTTTCCTTCCTGGCTCTCACAAGTAGAGCCCTGTCTGCCCGTCGTCGACGCGGCTGGCCGCGACGGCATGGATGTCCTTCTCCCGCAGCAGGATGTAACCCCGAGACTGCAGTTCGACCTCGTGGCGCTCCTCGGGATCGAAGAGCACCTGGTCACCGACCTGCACCTGCCGGACGTTGCCTCCCGTCGCGACGACCGTCGCCCAGGAGAGCCGCCGGCCGACCGAGGCGGTCGCCGGGATGAGAATGCCACCGCCGGAGGTGCGCTCGCCACGCTCGGTGTCGACCGACACCAGCACCCGATCGAAGAGCATGCGGATCGGCAGCCGCTCGGTCGCGGTGGCGGACGGGCGTGGCATCGGCCGGTCAGCCCCGCGCCCGGCGCAGCAGCCCGAGCCCGATCGACACCGCGGCGACGGCGCCGAGCACCGCCGCGATCCGCTCCAGGCGCAGGTCGCCCTGCTCGTCGCGGGTGGCGGCGTAGAACGACGCCCGCAGCGACTCCTTCTCCCGCGCGATGATGGCCGAGGGCTGGGCCCGCGCGACCAGCTCGTCGACGGTGTCGGCCAGCCTCGCCCGGGCGTCCTCGATCTGCGCCTCGAGCTCGGCGATCGACTGTCCTTGGCTCATCGTCCCTCCTGGGTTCCCAAGCGTAGAGCCCTAGACGCCCAGGTCGCGCCGGAGCATCGCGACATGGCCGGTGGCCTTGACGTTGTAGCGGGCCGTGCTGATCCGCCCCTCCTCGTCGACGACGAAGGTCGAGCGGATGACGCCCTCGACGGTCTTGCCGTAGAGCTTCTTCTCGCCATAGGCCCCGTATGCCGCGAGCGTCGCCTTATCGGGGTCGGACAGCAGCGTGATGGTGAGGCCGTCCCGCTCGCGGAACCGGGCGAGCTTGGCCGGCTGGTCCGGGGAGATGCCGATGACGGCATACCCCTTGGCCTGCAGGGCGTCGAGCGAGTCGGAGAAGTCGCACGCCTGGGTGGTGCACCCGGGGGTCATCGCGGCGGGATAGGCGTAGACGATGACGTTGCGCCCCCGGAAGTCGGAGAGCGAGACCGGCTCGCCGGTGTCGTCGGCGAGGGTGAACTCGGGTGCCGGGTCGCCGGGCGAGAGGCGGGTGGTCACGATCCTCCTCGTTGCCTATTGCAATTCATTCGCAATAAGATGGCGTCGGTCGCCACCCGGACCCCACCGTACCCGCCGACCACGCCTCCCACCCAAGGAGCACCATGCACGTGCCCGACGGCTTCCTCGACGTCCCGACCTCGCTCGGGACGGCCGCGGTCGCCCTGGCCGCGACCGCCGCAGCACTGCGTGGCGCACGGCGCGAGCTCGACGAGCGCAGCGCCCCCTTGGCCGGCCTGGTCGCCACCTTCGTCTTCGCCGGGCAGATGGTGAACTTCCCGGTCGCCGCCGGCACATCGGGCCACCTCATCGGCGCCACGCTGGCCGCCGTGCTCGTCGGGCCGTGGACGGCCACCCTGTGCCTCACCGTCGTGCTGCTCGTGCAAGCTCTGCTCTTCGCCGACGGTGGACTCACCGCGCTCGGCACCAACGTCACCCTCATGGGGGTGGTCGCCGTGTGGATCGGGTATGCCGCGTTCCGCGCCACCCTCACCGTCGCCCGCCGCCTCGCGCCGGGCCGGATCGGCGTCGTCGCGCCGTGTGCAGCGATCGGAGGCCTGGTCTCGGTGCCGGCGGCCGCCGCGGCCTTCGCCGGGCTGTTCGCGATCGGCGGCACGGCGCCCGTCGACCTCGGTCTGCTGCTCGCCGCGATGACGGGGGTGCACGTGCTCATCGGCCTCGGCGAGGCCGCGATCACCGGGCTCGTCGTCGCGAGCGTCCTCGGCGTGCGACCGGACCTCGTCCACGGTGCCCGCTCGCTGCGCGCCCGCAGCTCCGGGCGGATCCTCGCGCCGGCGCCGCAGGTGGTGTCATGACCCGCCGCGCCCGCGTCTGGTGGCTGGCCGGCCTGCTCGCCTGCCTGCTCATCGCGGGCATCGTGTCGCGCTGGGCCTCCGCCGAGCCCGACGGACTCGAGCGGGTCGCCGAGGACCACGGCCTGGCCGGGCAGGCGGTCGCGCGCACCGGGCTGCTCGAGTACGGCCCGGCGACCGGCGTGCTCGGTGTGCTCGCCGTCCTCGCGCTCACCAGCGGTCTGGCCCTGCTCGCCCGTCGGCGCGCCCCCGTCGCGGAGCCGTCGGCCGACGCACCGGTCGATGCATCCCGCGGGAGCGACCAGGCCGGATGAGCAGCGCCGGATGAGCACGCAGACGGTCCGACCGCACGGTCACACGCTGCACTTCGCGACCGGCTCGTTCGTGCACCGGATGCCGGCCCACCTCAAGCTCGCGTCGCTGCTCGGCTTCGTCCTGCTCGTCGTCGCCACTCCGCGCGAGGCGACCTGGCCGTATGCCGTGCACCTGCTCGCCCTGCTCGGCGCGGTCCGCGCGGCCCGGGTGCCCGCGGCATACCTGCTCCGGCGGCTCGGGATCGAGGCCCCGTTCGTCGTCTTCGCGCTCGCCCTCCCCTTCGTCGCGTCCGGCCCGCGCACGGACGTGCTCGGGCTCACGATGAGCCAGCCCGGGCTGGTCGCCGCGTGGGCGCTGCTCGCGAAGGGCACGCTCGGGGTGCTCGCCGCGCTGCTGCTCGCCGCGACCACCGAGCCCCGTGACCTGCTCGTCGGGCTCACCCGGCTGCGCCTGCCCGCCCCCTTGGTCCAGATCATGGGATTCATGGTCCGTTACGTGGATGTCGTGGCCGGCGAGCTGCGTCGGATGTCGATCGCTCGCGCCGCCCGGGGCTTCGATCCTCGCTCCCCCCGGCACTGGCCGATCCTCGCCCGCTCGCTCGGCGGTCTCTTCGTCCGAGCCTACGAGCGCGGCGAGCGGGTGCACCTCGCGATGCTGTCCCGCGGGTATGCCGGCGCGCTCGTCCTCGTCGACGAGCAACCGACGTCGCGCGCGGATATCGTTGCGGCGCTTGCACTTCCGGCTGCCGCCGCACTGACGTGCGGATGGGCGGTGCTGGCCCGATGAGCGACCCGGTGCTCGACGTGCGCGGGCTGGAGCACACCTATCCCGACGGTCACCCCGCGCTGCGCGGCGTCGACCTGCACGTCCACCGCGGCGAGCGGGTGGCCCTGCTCGGGCCGAACGGCGCCGGCAAGACGACCCTCGTCCTGCACCTCAACGGCATCCTCACCGCGACCGCCGGCACGGTCGCCGTCTCCGGCTTGCCGGTCGAGCGGTCCGGGCCGACGACGGCCGAGATCCGGCGCCGGGTCGGCGTGGTCTTCCAGGACCCCGACGACCAGCTGTTCATGCCGACGGTGCGCGACGACGTCGCCTTCGGTCCGGCCAACCTCGGGCTGCGCGGCGCGGAGCTCGACGCCCGGGTCGACGAGGCGCTCGGCGCCGTCGGCATGGCCGCCTACGCCGACCGGCCACCGCACCACCTGTCGTTCGGCCAGCGCCGGCGGGTCGCCGTCGCCACCGTGCTCGCGATGCGCCCGGAGATCCTCGTCCTCGACGAGCCGTCGAGCAACCTCGACCCGGCGGCGCGGCGCGAGCTCGCCGAGATCCTCCTCGGCCTCGACGTCACGATGCTCATGGTCACCCACGACCTGCCCTACGCCCTGCAGCTGTGCGAGCGCTCCGTCGTGCTCAGCAATGGGGTGATCGCCGCCGATGGCCCCACCCGGGCGGTGCTCGGCGACAGCGCGCTGATGGCCGCGCACCGGCTCGAGCTGCCCTTCGGCTTCGACCCGACGGTGCTGCTCCCTCGGCCCTGACCGGCCGATCGCCGCTGTCCTCCGTTCGGGTGGAGTTCCTCGACCGTGGTGTGCTGCAGGTCACTCGCTCTCCCGTGAGGGGCGGCCGTCTGCTTTCCTGAGAAGCGATACGCCAGGGGGTATGCGGGGACTACGGCGGATCTCGGTGTTGCGGGACACCGATGCGGGGCCAACGGCCTCGACCCCATCACCCACTTACCCCGGCTCACCAGCCACGCAGCGGGCGACGATGCCCGAGAAGCAGGACGACCATGGCCACGACCGTGACCCCCAACGGCTCCACTCACGAGATCCCCGTCGAGGACATGTTCTTCTCGACGACCGACCGACGCGGCGTCATCGAGCAGGCCAACGAGGTCTTCTCGCGCCTGGCCCGCCACCCGATGGCCGACCTCATCGGCCAGCCGCACAACATCATCCGGCACCCCGACATGCCAGGCGGCGCGTTCCGCGCGGTCTGGGGTCAGCTCGAGCAGGGTCAGGCCACCTGCGCCTACGTGAAGAACCTTGCCGGCGACGGCAGCACCTACTGGGCCTTCGCCACCATCGTGCCGACGGCCGACGGCTATCTCTCGGTCCGCTGCCGCCCGATGCGCACCGACCTGATGGCGGCCGCGGACGGCATCTACCGAGTGGTCCGCCCGGCCGAGCTCGCCGCGCGGGAGCAGGGCAGCTCGGCAGCGGCGGCCGCGCAGACCGGCGAGGCCCTGGTCCTCGACCACCTCGGCACGGCCGGCTTCGCCGACTACCGGGCCTTCAGCCACGCGGCCCTGGCGGCCGAGGCGGAGGCGCGCCTCGAGCACACCCGCGGCATACCGAAGCGGCGCCTGGTGCCTGGCGCGGCGGGTGCCGTGCTCGCCGAGGCGACCTCGATCGAGGGTGAGGTGCGGTTGCTCACCCGCTCGCTGGTGACCTCGCAGACCTCGGCGGCCGAGCTCACCGATCGGATCGAGCAGGCGCGTGCTGCGATGGCCGGGCTCAGCGAGCACCTCGAGACGATCCGCGACATCGTCGTGCCGCAGGCCGACCGAGCCCCACTCGTCGCGGGTGCGGTGCCCGGAGTGCAGGACAAGTGCCTGGGCGTGGCCGCGGCGCTGGCCCGGGTGGCCGAGCGGGTGAGCGCGGTGCAGGCCAGCCGAGCCGCGCTGCGCTTCAGCGCCGCGTTGGCCCAGCTGCAGGCCGAGATGGTCGGCCGCTTCGCGCTCGCCCGGGTTGACGGGCAGGAGACCGAGGAGAGCTTCGACTCAGCCGTCGCCGCGCTTGTCGAGTGCCTGGGGCGCGGCCTGACCGCACTTGCCGACGACGCCACGCTCGACGAGCACGCGACCGCCGAGCTGCGCGCAGAGCTCGAGCAGGCCGGACCGTCGCTGCGGATCACGCGGATGATGGTGCGCCGGTTCGTCGAGATCGTCCGATCGACCCCGTCCTGGCCCGAGGTCGCCTCGCTCATGCCCGAGCTCGAGCAGCGCCTCGAGACGCTGACCTCGACGCTGCGGTCCGTGGCACACGCGACGACCGCCTTCGCCGACTCGACGGTGCGCTTCGACACCGGCGACGTCGACGAGATGCTCGGTCGGGTGCGACTCCGGCTGGCACAGCCGGTCTAAGCCTGCTAGCCGGTCAACCGGCTGGCCGGTCGACCGGCGGCTCGAGCGGGGAGCTGCGCAGCACCCGCTCGAGCGGTCGGCCCTTGGCCAGCTCGTCGACGAGCTTGTCGAGATAGCGGATCCGGCGCATCAGGGGGTCGGCGACCTCCTGCACCCGCACGCCGCACACGGTGCCGGTGATCTGGTCGGCGGCGGGGTTGAGCTGCGCTGCGGCGAAGAGGTCCTCGACCGTCGTCCCCTCGGCAAGGTGTCGATCCAGGTCGGCACCACCGATGCCGGTGAGCCAGGCGATGACGGCCCGCAGCTCGTCCTCGGAGCGGCCCTTGCGCTGCACCTTGGCGAGATAGAGGGCGTAGATCGACGCGAAGCTCGTGGTGAAGATCCGGCTCACCCGGGCAGCCTATGGGTGTGCCCCGGGTCCCGATGTGGTGCGCACGGCGGGAGTCGAACCCGCACGCCGGAGCACAGGAACCTAAATCCTGCGTGTCTGCCAGTTCCACCACGTGCGCGCGCCGGCTCACTCTAGCCAGGCCGGCCGCGAGGAGCCACGCCGTTGCCGTCAGCAGCCGGAGACGGTCAGGTTCGCGATGCCGAGCTGGTTGCTGCGACTCAGGCAGCCGCAGAAGCAGGTCTGCCCGGTGCCGTAGGTCCAGGTGAAGACGAGCCGGTACGCCGTCGCCGTCGCCGGGGTCACGCTGACGCAACTGTTGCCCCCGGAGTTGGTTCCGTTCTGCGCGCCGTTCACGCCGATGCTGCAGGACGTGGTGGTGGGGTTGCCCGCGCCCGGGAGTGTCGCGGTGATCACGGCCCCCGTCGTGACCGTCACCCCCGTGCTCGCATTGACGATCGTGGGAGTCAGGGTGATCCGCCGGTAGCCGCAGTTCCACAGCGACCAGTCGAAGCAGAACGAGTAGGTGCGGTTCGCTGCCAGGCACATCGACCGAGAGGTATAGGTGATCGAGGCACCGGCCGGCAGAGCGGGCCAGGTGACGTCGCCGTTGGCGACGATGGCATTGGTCAAGGTCTTCTGGGTGCCCGCGGAGCAGGTTCCTCCGATGCAGTTGTTCGCCGTGGAGGGGTGTAGGTGCTGAGGAAGGTCAGTCCGCCAGGGAGGGCGGTGCCCGTCGAACCGCAGGAGTTGCCCATCGAGCCGGCGACGGCGAAGGTCGACCCCGCGCCCGTCGTGGCGGTCCAGCTGTTACCACCCACGGCGCCACCGAAGCCCAAGGCGGTCGTCAGGCTGGCGCACGACAGGGCCGCGCACGGTGAGGCAGCGGCTGCTGGGGCCGCTGAGGTGAGGACGACGGTCGGCACCGCCCACGCGGCGCCACGCGCCACCGCCCGCCGCGACACGGCCGACTGCTGCTGCTGCACTGGCAATCCCCCCAAAGGATCATGAAAGTTCCAGACGGGAGGATATCGGGCAATTGCCTCAGCCGACGCGCACCGTGATGCTGTGGTGGCCGGTCGCCCCATCGGGATCGGCGCGTGCCACATCGGCGGTCTGCCACTGTCCCGACCCGTCCTGGGCGCGGACCGTGAGCACGTGCGAGCCGGCGGTCGCCGACCAGTCGAAGACCCACTGCCGCCAGGCGTCGATCGTCGGCTCGGCGGCGAGGCGCGCGTCCTGCCAGTCCCCGTCGTCGACCCGCACCTGCACCTGGCGGATGCCGCGGTGCATCGCCCACGCCGTGCCCGCCACGGCGACCCGACCTGCTCGCACTGCGGCCCCGCTGCGCGGCACGTCGATGCGCGAGGCGGTCTTCACCGGGCCGAGCGCCGACCAGCCGCGGGGGGTCCAATAGCCTTGATCGACAGCGAATCTCGTCACCTTGAGCTCGGTGACCCACTTCGTCGCCGAGACATACCCGTAGAGCCCCGGCACGACGAGCCGCACCGGGAAGCCATGGGCCACGGGCAGCGGAGCGCCGTTCATCGCGACGGCGAGGAGCGCCTCGCGCTCGTCGGTGAGCGCGGCTAGCGGCGTGCCGGCGGTCCAGCCGTCGACGCTGCGGGACAGCACCATGTCGGCGCCGGGCCGCACCCCCGCCCGGGCGAGCAGCTCACGGACCGGCCAGCCGGTCCACCGGGCGTTGCCGACGAGGTCGCCGCCGACCTCGTTGGAGACGCAGGCCAGGGTGATGTAGCGGTCTCGCATCGGCTGGCGCAGCAGCTCGGGCCAGTCGATGGTGAGCTCGCGCTCGACCTCGCCCCACACCCGCAGCCGCCAGTCGGCGACCGTCAGCCGCGGCGGCGCGAGCGCCGTGTCGATCCGATAGAAGTCGTCGGTCGGCACGACCCACGGCTGCACTCCCTCGACGCCGGCGTCCGCTCCCGCCGGCCCTGTGGGCGGCGGTGCGCCGGTGGGCACCTCCACTGTCGGGGCCGGGCCGACCGGCGTGCCCGGCACGCTGCGCAGCGCGGTGACGAGGACCACCCCGGTGGCTCCACCGAGCGCCGCGAGCGTCTGCCTCCTGCTCGGGCCGACGCTCGCCACCCGGCGGATCCCGCTGCGCAGCAGGCCGATCGCGACCCCGACGCCGGCGACCGTGGGAACTGCGGCGGGGGGCATGGCGCCGGGTCGGGACAGCACGGCGAGCACCGCGACCGCACCGAGTAGGGCGAGCGTGGCCGAGGCCAGCGTGAGCCGCCGACGGGCGAGCGTCCCGATGCCCGCCAGCACGCCGGCCAGCACTGCGCCGATGCTGACGAGCAGGACGAGCTTGTCCGCGGTGCCGAAGGTCGCGATGGCCCACTCCTTGAGCGGCGCCGGCGACCCGTCGACGATTGCAGCGCCGACCGAGAGCACCGGTGACCCCTGGCCCGAGCCTGACCCGAGCAGCCCGGCCAGCGAGCCGAGCCCGGCCAGCAGCTCGGCGACGAGCAACCCGACCGAGCCTGCGGCCAGCCCAGCCGTCGCCGCGCCCAACGGTCCGACGGCCCACCCGCCCGGGCCGAAGGGCTCGCCCTCGGGCTCGTCGTCGAGCTCCCAAACCGGGGGCTCGGTGGGCCGGTCACCGCTCACGGCGACAGCAGCTCGCGCAGGTGTGGTGCGAGCGCCCGGAACGCCTTGCCCCGGTGGGAGACTGCGTTCTTCTCCTCCGGGGTCAGCTGGGCGGAGGTGCGGGTGTCTCCCTCGACACGCAGGATCGGGTCGTAGCCGAAGCCGTTGTCGCCGATGGGCTCTCGCGTCAGAGTGCCTCGGAAGTGGCCCTCGGCAACGCGTTCCGTGCCATCCGGCAGCACCAGCACTGCCGCGCAGACGAATCCGGCGCCGCGATGCTCGTCCTTGACGTCGGCAAGCTGGGCGAGCAGCAGCTCGAGATTGGCTCGGTCCTTCTCCGCCCGCGGCAGGTCGAGCCGCCCCGACCAGCGTGCGCTGAAGATCCCCGGCGCCCCACCGAGCACGTCCACGGCGAGCCCAGAGTCGTCGGCGAGCGCCGGCAGCCCGGTGGCGGCGACGACCGCCCTGGCCTTGAGCAAGGCGTTCTCGGCGAAGGTGACGCCGTCCTCGACGACGTCGGGGACGGCGGCATACTCCTGCTGTCCGACGAGCGTGAGGCCGAGCTCGCCGAGCACGTCGGCGAGGATCGCGGCGAGCTCCTCCACCTTGTGCGGGTTCGTCGTCGCGAGGACGACTCGGTCGTATGCCGTCATCGGCGTTCGCGGGCCGGCTCGGCGAGGGCAGCCTGCTGCGCCTCGGTGAGCGCCGCGCAGCCCGCCGTGGCGAGATCGAGCAGCGCCCCGAGCAGCGCCCGGTCGAAGGGCTCGCCCTCGGCGGTGCCCTGCACCTCGACGAAGCGCCCGTCGCCGGTCATCACGACGTTCATGTCGGTCTCGGCCGTGGAGTCCTCGGGATAGTCGAGGTCGAGCATCGGCAGGCCCTTGACCACCCCCACCGACACCGCGGCCACCGAGCCGGTGAGCGGCTGGGCCGATGCGGCGATGAGCCCCCGCGCGCGGGCGTCGGCGACCGCGTCGGCGAGCGCCACCCAGGCTCCGGTGATCGCGGCGGCGCGGGTGCCGCCGTCGGCCTGCAGCACGTCGCAGTCGATGACGATCGTGTTCTCTCCCAACGCCTTCGTGTCGATGACGGCGCGCAGCGAGCGCCCGACCAGCCGGCTGATCTCATGGGTGCGGCCGCCGATCCGGCCCTTGACCGACTCGCGGTCCGACCGGGTGTTCGTCGAGCGCGGCAGCATCGCGTACTCCGCGGTGACCCAGCCCTTGCCCTGGCCCTTGAGCCAGCGTGGCACCCCCTCGGTGAACGACGCCGCGCACAGCACCCGGGTCCGGCCGAACTCCACGAGCACGCTGCCCTCGGCGTGGTCGAGCCAGTTGCGGGTGATCCGCACCTCGCGGGTCTGCTCGGGCGTGCGCCCGTCGTGGCGGAGGGTGGGCTCGGTGGCGCTCTGGTCGCTGTCGGGATTCACGCCGGTCAGCCTAGCCAGGTATGCCGCGGGCCCAGCCCGCGCGCGGCGGAACGTCAGACTTCCGTCACCAATCCGGCGGTGGCCACCTCGACCTCGCCGGGCCAGACCGCGGCGGCCTGCGCGCGGCATACCTCACGGTCGTTCCACGCGGGGATATGGGTGAGCATGAGCCGGCGCACGCCACCTGCGGCGAGGGCCGCCTGGGCCACTCGGGTGCCGGACATGTGGATGTCGCGGACGTCGTCGCGGCCGTCGACGAAGGCGGTGTCGGCGAGCACGAGGTCGGCGCCGGTCATCAGCGGGGTGAGCGCCTCGCAGGCGTCGGTGTCGCCGGTGAAGGTGACGACCCGGCCCGCGCACTCGACCCGATAGCCGTAGGCCTCGACCGGGTGGTTGACCCGACGCGCGAGGAAGCCGAACGGCCCGATCCGGAAGCGTCGCCCGTCGGTGACCGCCGCGAAGTCGAACTCGGGCACCGCCTCGGTGGGCTGCCCGTAGTAGGCGAGCCCGACCCGCTGGGGGGTGTCGGCCGGCCCGTGCACGGGGATCGGCCGGCGCAGCCCACCGGGCTGGTACTTCTGCATGACGTAGAGCCCGCACAGGTCGAGGAAGTGGTCGGCGTGCAGGTGCGAGAGGACGACCGCGTCGAGGGTGCGCGGGTCGAGGTAGCGCTGCAGCGGGCCGAGCGAGCCGCTGCCGAGGTCGAGCACGACGCTCCACGTGCGCCCCTCGTGCTCGGCCTGCAGCAGATAGCACGAGGCAGCCGACTCCGGCCCCGGGAAGGAGCCCGAGCAGCCGACGACGGTGAGCCGCGGGCCTGGCCCGATCGCGCTCATCCGGCCATCACCTCCTCGCGGTGCGCCTCGACGGCGGCCTCGGGGCCGAGGAAGCGCCGGGCCAGCCGGGAGAAGGTCTGCGGGTCTCCGGTGGTGACGAACTCGTGGCGCGGCGCCGGCAGGTGGTCGGGGCGCAGCAGGCCCGCGTCGGCGAGCAGCCGGAACAGGTCCTTGGCGGTCTCCTCGGCGCTGGACACGAGGGTGACGCCCTCGCCCATGACGTAGGAGATGACGCCGGTGAGCAGCGGGTAGTGCGTGCAGCCGAGCACGAGGGTGTCGACGTCGGCGTCCTGCAGCGGGCGCAGATAGTCGCGGGCGACCTCGAGCAGCTCGGGCCCGGAGGTGACGCCGGACTCGACGAACTCGACGAAGCGCGGGCACGGCACCGAGAGGACCTCGACATGCGGGGCGGCCGCGAAGGCGTCGAGATAGGCGCCGCTCTGGTGGGTGCCGAGGGTGCTGATCACCCCGACCCGGTCGGTGCGGGTGGCCCGGGCGGCGCGGCGCACGGCCGGGCGGATCACCTCGATGACCGGCACGGCGTAGCGCTCCCGCGCGTCGTGCAGGACCGCCGCGCTGGCCGTGTTGCACGCGATGACGAGCGCCTTGACGTCCCGCTCGACGAGCCGGTCGAGGCACTCGAGGGCGAGCTCGCGGGTCTGCGCGATCGGCCGCGGGCCATAGGGGGTGCGGGCTGTGTCGCCGAAGTAGACGATGCCCTCGTGCGGCAGCTGGTCGAGCACGGCTCGGGCGACGGTGAGGCCGCCGTAGCCGGAGTCGAAGATCCCGATCGGTCGGTCAGCCACGCGGTCAAGGATAGGTCGGTATGCCGCGTGCTCCCGCACCCGCGCCGGTCGCCTCGGTCACACCGCGGCGCCCAGTCAGGAGCGGCGGGTGCGCAGCAGCGCCTCGACGAGGGTGCCCTGCAGGTGGGTGAGGTAGTCGTAGACGCCCGCGGCATAGGCCCCCGGACTGCTCGGATCGCGGTCCACGGCCCGGACGATCGCCTCCCAGTCCTGCTCCTCGTGCAGCCCGATCCGCTCGGCGATGAGCAGCCGGGTGTCGGTGAGCGCGACGAGCAGCGCGTCGGCCTGCGCCCGGTCCAACGCCACCTGGGTCGGCTCCGGCTGCTCGTCCAGCCCGGCCCGCAGCGCGTCGATGGCCGTCGTCATGGTGTCCGCCTTCCGGCGGCGCAGGTCCTGCTCGGCGAGCCGCCGGAACTCCGCGGCGACCTCCGGGTCTCCCCGGTGCGCGTCAGGGAGCAGCCGGGCCAGCGCGGGGTCGGCGTCGGCACCAGCCGCGCCACCGGGTCCGACCGACGCGGGGTCGGTGCCACGCGGCATCCGAGGTGCGGGCGGGTCGTCGGGCGGGTCCGAGGCGACCAGGTCGGCCGGCAGGTCGAGCCCGGCGACCAGGTCCTCGAAGGCATCCCCCGTCTCGACGACCGCCGGCGTCGTCGGCGCGAGCAGCTCGCGGGTCTGCTCGATGAGCATCGCCACGACGGTCCGCTCGGCGACGTCGAGCCGCGCGACGAAGAGCTCGCCCTTGCGCCGGAACCCCCAGCCCATCAGGTGTCCTTCTCGAAGGTCGCCCACAGCCCGTAGCCCTGCATCGCCAGGGTGTCGCGCTCCATCTCCTCGCGTGAGCCGTGTGAGACGACCGCCTTGCCCTTCTCGTGGACGTCGAGCATGAGCCGCTCGGCCTTGGCCCGCGGATAGCCGAAATAGGTCTGGAAGACGTAGGTCACGTAGGTCATCAGGTTGACCGGGTCGTTCCACACGATGGTCACCCACGGCACGGCCGGCTCGAGGGACTGCTCCGAGATGACCTCGGGCTCCTTGACCGGCGCGGTGGACATGCCAGCCATGCTAGGCGTCGCGGGTCTTCCGGTATGCCGCCGCCGGGCAATGCGGCATACATTGGCGCCGTGACGACGACGCCGGCGGCGAGCACCGCCCTGCTCACCGACCACTACGAGCTCACCATGCTGCAGGCCGCGCTGCGGTCGGAGGCCGCGCACCGACGCTGCGTCTTCGAGACCTTCACCCGCCGACTGCCCGAGGGTCGCCGGTATGCCGTGCTCGCCGGCACCGGGCGGGTGCTCGACGCGCTCGCGGACTTCCGCTTCGGCGCGGCCGAGGTCGAGGACCTGCGCCGGCGCCAGGTCGTCGACGACGCGACGTGCGACTGGCTGGCCGACTATCGCTTCACCGGCGACATCAGCGGCTATGCCGAGGGCGACTGCTTCTTCCCCGGCTCGCCGGTGCTCGTCGTCGAGTCGAGCTTCGCCGAGGGGGTCGTGCTCGAGACGCTTGTGCTGTCGATCCTCAACCACGACAGCGCGATCGCCTCGGCGGCGTCGCGGATGACCACCGCCGCCGGCGATCGGCCGTGCATCGAGATGGGCTCGCGACGCACCCACGAGGAGGCCGCGGTCGCGAGTGCGCGCGCGGCATACCTCGCGGGCTTTGCGACGACCTCCAACCTCGAGGCCGGCCGGCGCTACGGCGTGCCGACCGCCGGCACGTCGGCGCACGCGTTCACCCTGCTGCACGACAGCGAGCGCGACGCCTTCGCCGCCCAGCTGGCCGCCCTCGGCAGCGGCACGACCCTGCTCGTCGACACCTACGACGTGCCCGAGGCGGTCCGCACCGCGGTCGAGCTCGCCGGGCCTGAGCTCGGCGCGGTGCGGCTCGACTCCGGCGACCTGCTCGCCCAGGCCCGCGAGGTGCGTGCCCAGCTCGACGAGCTCGGGGCCACGAAGACCCGGATCGTCGTGACGAGCGACCTCGACGAGTACGCCATTGCCGCGCTGGCCGCCGCCCCGGTCGACGCCTACGGGGTGGGCACCGCGCTGGTGACCGGCTCGGGCTTCCCCACCTCGTCGATGGTCTACAAGCTCGTCGCGCGCGAGGGGGCCAGTGGCGAGCTGGAGCCGGTGGCCAAGAAGAGCAAGGACAAGAAGTCGGTCGGCGGCCGCAAGTGGGCGCTGCGCCGACGCGGGGCGTCGGGGCGGGCGGAGGCCGAGATCGTCGGCATCGGCGAGCAGCCCCACGACGACGGCGACGACCGGGCGCTCATGGTCGAGCTCGTGCGCGACGGCGAGCGGGTCGACCACTCGACCCTCGACGACGCCCGGGCCCGGCACGACCGAGCCCTCGACGAGCTGCCCCGCCAGGCGCTGCAGCTGCAGCGAGGCGAGCCGTGCATCCCGACGATCTATCAGGAGTGACCGGGCCGCCGCCGGTGCCGCACACCCGCTAGGAGGACGACCCGCCGCCGCTCGCGAGCTGCACGACGAGGTTGATCGTCGTCGCGAGGATGACCGAGCCGAGCAGGTAGGCCAGCAGCGACTGCCGCAGCACCGCCCGCCGGATCTCCGAGGACGAGATCGACGTGTCCGACACCTGATAGGTCATGCCGAGCGTGAAGGCGACGTAGGCGAAGTCGTGATAGTCGGGGTCGGCATCTTGGTTGAAGTCGATGCCACCGGGCTTGCCCGCGTAGTAGAGCGCGGCATACCGGAGCAGGAAGACGGTGTGCACGACGAGCCAGGAGACGGCGACGCACGCGACCCCGAGCACGGCCTCCCACGGCACGCCACCGTCCTTGCTCTGCTGGGCGCCGAGAAGGAGCACGGCCACGCCGGCGAGGCTGCCGACGCTGCCGACGAGCAGCACGAGGTCGGCGACGACCCGGGTCGAGTCCTCCTTGGTGGCGTGACTGCGTGTCTCGCGGCTGGACATCCGGCCGATGACGGCCCACGTCCAGGCGCAATAGAGCCCACCGGCGACGAGCCAGCCGAGCACGGCGGCGTCCGGCTGGCCGAGCGAGCCGGCGGCGGCGAGCGCGGTGGCGACTCCGGCAGCGGCGCTGACGAGGAGTCGCAGGCCGCGCGGACCGTGCGAGCCCACGATGCGAGAGATCATGCTCACGTCCGGTGACGGTACCCGCGTTGGGAGCGGTCACGCGGGCACCGGGCCGGATAATGGCGGCATGTCGCTCACCCGCCGCGCGCTGGTCATCGTCGACGTGCAGAACGACTTCTGCGAGGGCGGCTCGCTCGCCGTCACGGGCGGGTCGGCGGTCGCCGCCGCGATCGCCGACTGGGTCGAGGAGCACCGCAGCCGGTATGCCGCGATCGTCGCCACCGCGGACTGGCACGAGGACCCGGGCCCGCACTTCGGCGACCCGCCGGACTACCGCGACTCGTGGCCGGTGCACTGCCGGGCCGGGTCGACCGGCGCCGCCTTCCACCCCGCGGTGGCCGAGACGATCGAGGACGCCGACGCGGTGTTCCGCAAGGGGCGCGACCGCGCGGCATACAGCGGCTTCGAGGGGTATGCCGTGGCCGGTGACGCCGGCGCGGGTGAGGGCGGCGCGGGGGGTGACGCCAGTGCGGGCGAGTCGGCCGGCGGCCCGGACGGGCGGGTCGACCTCGCCCACTGGCTGCGCGAGCGGCACATCGAGGCGGTCGACGTCTGCGGCATCGCGACCGACCACTGCGTGCGCGCCACGGCGCTGGACGCGGTGGCCGAGGGGCTGCGCACCCGGGTGCTGCTCGAGCTCACCGCGGGCGTCGCGCCCGAGACCACGGCCGCGGCGCTCGAGCAGCTGCGCGAGGCGGGCGTCGAGATCGCCTGACGCCGGGACTTTCCCGACCAGGCCTGACACCTCCCTCCCCGGAGCAGGGCAGGTCACCACTCGCGCGACCAGACCCACCCGACAAGCGACCCCTCACCCGGCAGGTCACCACTCGCGCGACCAGACCTCACACCTCCCGCTCCCGGAGCAGGGCAGGTCACCACTCGCGCGACCACTGCCGGAGCACTCCACGCGGCGGCCCTGTGGATAACCTTCAATGTCGTCGCGCGCGTTCTGCGACAGTGCAGCCATGCCCGATCACCACCCGGCTCCGCTCGACCTCCGGCACCCCTTCACCAATGCCATGTGGCGGGCCAGCGGCCGCTCCGACGCAGCCCTGGAGAAGGCAGCCGTCCGCAGGTTGGTCCGCGGGGTCTACTGCGCCACAGCGATCCCTGTCTCCCCGACCGTGTGGGCGCGGGCCACCCTGCTGGCCGCCCCGATGGCGTCGTTCGTCACGCACCACACGGCCGCGGAGCTGCTCGGCGTCCCGGTGCCTCGATCGCCAACCTTGCATGCAGGCACCATCAAAGGCCACGACTGCAAGCTGCCCGGCATCCGGGTGCACCGCTACGCCGCTCCGCCGGCAACGGTGGATCGCCACGGGGTGAGCTGTACCGACGCCGTCCAGACCTACCTCGACCTCGCGGCTGTTCTCGACCTCGTCGACCTCGTGGTCCTCGGCGACGGGATCGTCCACCGCGGCCTGGCCACCCTCGACGAGCTACGAGAGGGCGCCGCAGCACGACGTGGGCGCGGGGCTCGGGCCGCCAGGGAAGCGGCTCGGTTGGTGCGCGCAGCGGTCGAGTCGGCGATGGAGACCCGAGTTCGCCTCCTGCTGATCTGGGCCGGGCTACCGGAGCCGACGATCAACCTCACCGTCGAGACGCGACGGAGCCAGGCGCGCTATCGGCTCGATCTGGCCTGGCAAGACCTGCTGGTGGCCGTCGAGTACGACGGTCGGCACCACATCGAGCGCGAGCCGCAATGGCAGGCCGACCTGCGGCGACGCGAGGAGCTCGAGGCCGAGGGCTGGCGCTTCGTCGTGCTCACCAGCCCCGATGTCTTCCACACACCCGGTGAAACCGTCCAGCGAGTCGTCGGTGCGCTCGTCGCCGCGGGGTTGCCGCGTCCGCAGTTGCGGGACAACTGGCAGCGGCACTTCCCCGGCCGGAGCACCTCAGCGGCCTGACGGCATCCCTACCCGTCACCGGTCAGGTCACCACTCGCGCGACCCGACCCACCCCGACAGCAGCCCCTCACCGGTCAGGTCACCACTCGCGCGACCTGCCCGTCAGCACATTCGCACCACCGATCACACTCAAGGCGTGATGGTCAGCGGGGTGCCGCCGGCGACGAGGCGCCAGTCGATGCTCGAGAAGGCCGCGGGGTCGATCACCTGGTGCTGAGTCACCCAGTCGATCAGCAGCTGCCGGATCTCGACCTGCCGGTTGTAGACGACCGGAGCCGTGGTCACGCCCGGGAAGCCGCCGCCACCGGACTGCCGGTAGTTGTTGATCGCGATGACGAAGCGCTGCCCCGCGCCCACCGGCACGCCGCCATAGGCCAGCCCGACGATCCGAGACCCGACCGGCTGGGAGATGTCGATGTCATAGGTGAGCCGCGCGTCCAGCCCGCCCATGATGTCGTAGTTGTAGTCCGGCGTCCCGCCCGGCGCGGTCGGGGTGACCGCGTTGGTGACCTGGTCGGCGGCATACGTGCCAGGTCCGGGGACCTGCTTGAAGTAGCTCGCGGACTTCTCCAGATAGGCCTTCACCTGCTCGCCGGTGAAGACGATCCCGACCAGCGTGTTGTCGTAGATGTAGAGGCCGGCGACGTCCCGCACCGTGACGGCACCCTGCGGGATGGCCGCCGCCTTGTTGAAGGGCGCCGCGATCGACAGGACCGGCAGCCCGGCCTCCGGCGTGCCGACCAGCGCCGCCTTGACCGCCGCAGCCTGCACGTCGTTGATGAAGTCCATCGCTGCGGTGTCCTCGTAGCGCGAGGTCGCCGCCGACATCGGAGCCAGGCAGCGCCCGATGACCGAGTTGACGTAGCCGAGCACCCGCTGGTGCGCCGGTCGCAACAATGCCGCGATCGTCGGGTCCTCGGGCACGGTGTTCGAGTTGAGGACCGTCGCGCCGGCCGACTCGACCCGCCACTGGCCGCGCTCCTTGACCAGATGCAGATCCATGACGCTCACCCGCATGCCCCAATACAGCGGCTCGGACAGCAGCACGTCCCGCCCGGTCACCACGTTGCGCACCAGCCGCTGCGGCACCTCGATGTGCGAGTGCCCGACGAGGATCGCGTCGATGTCCCGCACCTGCTCGGCGAGCAGCCCGCTCGCATTCTCCGGATAGGGCAGCGCATCGCCGTAGGACGAGGAGAGGTTCGGCCCAGAGTGCGCCGAGACGACGACGACGTCGGCGCCCGCGGCCTTCATCCGGGGCACCATGATCCTCGCCTGCTCGACGATGCCCGGGAAGCGCACCTTGCCCTCGACGTTCGCCTTGTCCCAGATCGCTACGCCCGGAGTGACCAGCCCGAGGATGCCGACGGTCACCGGCTTGTCGCCGGGCACGTGCACGCGCTTGAGGACGTAGGGCGGGAAGACCGGCTCGCCGGTGTGCCAGTCGACCGAGTTGGCCGACAGCAGCGGGGCGTCGAGCTGGCGCTCGAACTCGCGCAGCGTGTCCAGCCCGTAGTTGTACTCGTGGTTGCCCAGGGCGATCGCGTCGTAGCCGAGGGCGTTCATCGCCAGCGCCATGGGGTGCTTCGAGCCACCGGTGATCGGGTCGATCTTGGCGTAGTAGTAGTCGAGCGGCGTGCCCTGGATGATGTCGCCGGCGTCGAGGGTGAGGCACGATGCCGCGCCCCGCTCGGCGCGCATCGCCCGCACCAGCGTTGCCGCCTTGGCCAGCCCGATGTCGTTGCGCGCGCGGTCGTCGTACTCGGCGTTCTTGAAGTAGTCCCAGTTGAAGACGTTGCCGTGCAGGTCGGTGGTGCCGAGCACGGTGAGCAGGAAGCGGTGCTTGCCGTCGGTCGCCGAGGCGTATGCCGCGGGCGCACCGCCGAGGGCCAGGCCTGCTCCGCCGACGACGGCGGCTCCGAGCAGCTGGCGACGGGACATGACCGAAGTGTGTGCCGGGAGAGTCATGCCAGGCACGCTAGACCCGCGCGGCGCCTCCTCGGCGGCTTGCCGATTGACATCTTCGGGTCTGCCGCGCAACATCCGCGCAAACCCGGCGCCCCCGCCATGACCGCCCCCGCGGCAGGTTGGATAGCCTGCCGGACGTGGGAACCCGTGCGCATCCGAGCCTCTTCGCCGGCCTGGTCGACGACGCTGCCGTCTTCCCGCCCGGCCTCGCGCCGTTGCCGCGCGCGGTCGAGGAGCACATCGCCCGCGAGGCCTACCGTCGCTACGTCGGCCCGCTGCTCGTGCCGGCGGCCGCGGCCGTCGAGGTCGTGTCGCTCGCCGACGGTCGGGCGCTGCGTCTCGGTCTCATCGCTCGACCCGGTATGCCGCTGGAGCCCGTTGTCGAGGGCGCTCGCCTCCTGCAGGAGGGGGTCGCCTCGGGCGCTCACCAGGTCAGCCTGGCGGGGGTCGAGGTCGGTGCGGCGTCGGACTGGAAGCCGCTCGTCGAGCTCGGTGTGCCGGTGACCGTCGAGATCCCCCGCGAGGGTCGGGACGACGCCCTCGAGGCGGTCCACCAAGCCGCTGTGGGCCGGATGGGGCGGCCGCCGATCCAGGCCAAGCTGCGCACCGGGGCCACCGAGACCTGGGCCTGGCCGGACGAGCACGAGGTGGCCCGTTTCATCGAGGACTGCGCTGTGCGCAGCCTGCCCTTCAAGCTCACCGGGGGCCTGCACCACATCCTGCGCGCAGACCGCGGGGACGGCCCTCAGCACGGATTGCTCAACATCCTCGCCGCGGTGACCGTCGCCCTCGACGGCGGCGAGCTCGACCAGCTCGTCGAGATCCTGCAGGAGCCCAGCATCGAGCCGGTGGGCTCGGTCGTCGTGCCGCTGCTGCCCGACGAGGCCGAGCGCGTCCGGCGGGCGTTCACGGCATACGGGTGCTGCGATGTGCTCGACCCGCTCCGCGAGCTGGCCGAGGTCGGCATCATCGACCCTGAGCCCGCCCCGGCCTGACCACCGAGAAGGAGACATCGTGACCACCGCCACCAGCTGGCTCGACCTGCCGAAGGACCACGCCTTCGGCCTCGCCACGCTCCCCTACGGCGTCTTCTCCGGCCCGGGTGAGGCGGGTCGGCGGATCGGCGTGCGGATCGGCGACCTGGTCCTCGACGCTGCCGCGGCAGCCGCGGCCGCTGGCGCGGATTCCGCTGTCTGGCAGGGTGATTCGCTTAACGTCCTGATGGACCGCGGAGCCGATGCCTGGGCTGCCGCCCGGGCCTGGGCGACCGAGGCGCTGTCCGACCCTTCCCAGCGAGCCGCCGTCGAGCCACACCTGCACCCGCTCGACGCAGTCACCCTGCACCTGCCGATCGTCGTCGCCGACTACGTCGACTGCTACGCGAGCGAGCACCACGCGACCAACGTCGGCAAGATCTTCCGGCCCGACTCCCCCGCGCTGCCGGTCAACTGGAAGCACATCCCGATCGGCTACCACGGGCGCTCCGGCACGATCGTCGTCAGCGGCACCGACGTCATGCGGCCGGCCGGCCAGCGCAAAGGCCCACAGGACCCCGCACCGGTCTTTGGGCCGAGCATCCGGCTGGACATCGAGGCCGAGCTCGGCTTCGTCGTCGCTGGCGCGACACGGCTGGGCGAGGCCGTGCCGCTCGACGACGCCGAGTCGCACATCTTCGGGGTCGTCGTCCTCAACGACTGGTCGGCGCGCGACATCCAGGCCTGGGAGTACGTGCCGCTCGGCCCCTTCCTCGGCAAGTCCTTCGCCACCTCGATCTCGGCCTGGGTCACCCCGCTGGCCGCCCTGCAGGACGCCAAGTGCGAGCTGCCGGGCCAGGACGACCCGCTGCCGCTGCCCTACCTGCGCTCGGCGGCCGGGGCGGCATACGGGCTCGACGTGCACCTCGAGGTCGACCTCAACGGCACCGTCGTCGCGCGCCCCGAGTACCGCGACATGTACTGGTCGCCGACCCAGATGCTCGCCCACATGACGGTCAACGGCGCGACGCTGCGGACCGGCGACCTCTACGGCTCCGGCACGATCAGCGGACCGGAGAAGCACCAGCGCGGCAGCTTCCTCGAGCTCGCGTGGGGCGGTCAGGAGCCCTTCGCGCTCGACGACGGCTCGACCCGGACCTTCCTCGAGGACGGCGACGTCGTGACGCTGCGGGCCTGGGCCGACGGCCCGGACGGCACTCGGATCGGCCTCGGCGACGTCGTCGGGCGGATCGTCCCGAACCGCTGAGCGCGGCAGAAGGACCCGGTCGACCGGAGCCTAATAGCGCGACTTCTCCACGACGGTGTCGGCGATCTTGTCGTGCAGGCACTGGCGGCGCGGGTCCCAGAGCAGCCACAGGCTGTCGAGAAGGTGCAGGAGGCTGGTCAGCAAGCTGACGATCGGGACCAGACCCAGCACCGTGGCACCAACGTAGATCACCTGACGTCGCAGCGCCTCGACGAGCGTGAGCGGACCAGGTCGATCGACCCGCCGCACCCGGATGCCGAGCGCCATCTTGCCCGGCGTCGCGCCCGAGCGCATGAGGAAGACGGTCTGATAGGTGACGGACACGATGACTGTGATGATCGTGAGCGGCATCGTCATCGCCGTGACCTGCTGGGTGATCGCGGCCTGATCCGGCGTGGCCCCAGTGGCGGCGGTGCTCCGAATGAGGTCGACGTACCAGGTGACGAACTCACCGAACCACTTGAAGCCCACGACGCTGACGATCATCCCGAGCAGCACGTTGTCGATCAGGTAGGCGAGCAGCCGCTGCCACCACTCGGCGAGCGGGCGGCCGTCGCTCGTCACCGGCCCGGCGGGCCGCCACTGATAAGCAGGAGCCGAGCCGTAGCCCATCCCGGGAGCAGGCTGGTAGCCACCCGGCTGGGCCGGCGGCTGGCCATAGGCGCTGCCCGACGACGGCACGGCATAGCCGCCGGGCGAGGTGGGCGGCGCAGCATACGGGGACGGGGTGGCGGCCTCGTGGCGCGGCGCCGCCTGCTTGGGCACGGTGTGGTCGGACCAGAGGATGCCGTCGAAGTAGCGCAGCTGCGAGGAGTCCTGGGGGTCGTCGTACCAGCCCGACGGTTGAGTCATGGCCCTACTGTCTCATCCGACGCGGAGTCACCCGTGCCGCCACACACGTCGAGGGCCCCTCTCGGTGCCGATCGAGGCTCGCGAGTGGGCAATGTGTCACAGTCTGCTTGTCCGCAGCCCACCCCGGATGCACACTCTGACCATGCCACCGGGGGCCAGCTCTCTCGACGACCTCGACGGTCGACTCCTCACGCTGCTCAGTGAGCGGCCGCACATCGGCGTGCTCGGCGCCTCCCGCGCGCTCGGGGTGGCACGCGGCACCGTGCAGGCGAGGATCGATCGGCTCGTCGAGCGCGGCGTCATCGAGACTTTCGCGCCGCAGCTCTCCCCCGCCGCCCTCGGCTTCCCGGTGACCGCGTTCTGCGCGCTGGAGATCCGTCAGGAGCGCGGCCACGAGCCGGTTGGCGCGCACCTGTCGGGCATCCCCGAGGTGCTCTCGGCGCACACCGTCACCGGCACGTCCGACATGCTCCTCGTCGTCGTGGCCCGGGACAACTCCGACCTGCAGCGCGTCATCGACCGGATCGGACGGCACGACAACGTCATCCGCGTGTCGACCTCGATCTCGCTCGGCACGCCGGTGAGCTACCGCACCCTCCCGCTGGTGCGCGCGGCATACCCTGAGTCCTCGTGACCGACGCCGCACACCGCCCCTACACCCCCGCGCCCGAGTCCCGTGTCGTCCACCCGGAGTGGTCGCGCGACGCGACGATCTACCAGATCAACCAGCGCCAGTTCACTCCCGAGGGCACCTTCGCCGCCGCCGAGGCGCACCTGCCGCGGCTGCGCGAGCTCGGCGTCGACATCATCTGGCTGATGCCGGTCAACCCGATCGGCGTGCAGAACCGCAAGGGCGTGCTCGGCAGTCCGTATGCCGTGCAGGACTACCTCGCGGTGAACCCCGAGTTCGGGACGCTCGAGGACCTGCGGCACTTCGTCACGGCTGCGCACGACCTCGGCATGCGGGTCATCCTCGACTGGGTCGCCAACCACACGGCCTGGGACAACGTGCTCGTCGGCGAGCACCCCGAGTGGTACGCCCGGGACTGGCAGGGCGACTTCCGCCCCACCCCGTGGTGGGACTGGGACGACATCATCGACCTCGACTACTCCCACGAGGGCCTGCGCCGCTACATGACGGAGGCGATGTGCTACTGGGTGCGCGAGGCTGATGTTGACGGATTCCGTTGCGATGTGGCCGGATTCGTGCCGCGCGACTTCTGGGAGCGGGCCCGCGAGGAGCTCGAGCGGATCAAGCCGGTCTTCCTGCTCGCCGAGTGGGAGGCCCGCGACCTGCACGACGCGGCCTTCGACATGACCTACGGCTGGTCGTGGAACAGCGACCTGCACAAGATCGCCCAGGGCAAGGCGGACTGCACGGCCCTGCACATCTTCTACGCGTGGAACGAGTCGTCCTGGCCACGCGACGCCATCCGGATGATGTTCGTCTCCAACCACGACAAGAACGCTTGGGAGGGAACGGAGTTCGAGCAGTTCGGCGAGATGCGCGAAGCGGCAGTGGTGCTGTCGGTCATCGGCGAGGGAATGCCGTTGGTCTACAACGGCCAGGAAGCCGGCTTCGACAAGCGGCTCGCGTTCTTCGACAAGGACGAGATCGTCTGGCGCGACCACCCCCAGGGCGAGCTCTACCGTCGGCTCTTCGCGCTGAAGAAGGCGCACCCGTCGCTGTGGAACGGCGCGTGGGGGGCCCGGATGGTCAAGGTGGGAAACGACGCCGAGGCCGAGGTCTTCTCCTTCGTCCGCTCACACACCTACGGCCCGGACGGCGCCGACGCAGACGCCGTCTTCGCCGTCTTCAACCTCTCCGGTATGCCGCGCACCGTCACCTTCCGTCCCGGTCCCCAGACCGGGCCGTGGCGGGACGCCTTCACCGGTGCGGACCTGCCCCGGGCCGCGGAGGCGCTTGAGCTGCCGGCCGGGGGCTGGCGAGTGCTGGTGCGGTGAGCACGGCGCCCGAGGAAAATGCGCCCGGGGGCTGACGAAGCCGGGGCCGCGCGGCATACAGTGACCTGCCGTGACCGACTCCACAGCTGAGGCCGACGCCCCCTTCCGCACCGTCATCGAGCCGTTCCGGATCCACTCGGTCGAGCCGCTGCGGATGACCACCGCTGCCTATCGGCGCGAGAAGGTGCGGGAGGCGGCATACAACCTCTTCCAGGTGCATGCCGAGGACGTCATCATCGACCTGCTCACCGATTCGGGCACTGGGGCGATGAGCCGCGACCAGTGGGCCGCGATCCAGCGTGGCGACGAGTCGTATGCCGGGTCGCCGTCGTTCTTCGTCTTCCGCGATGCGGTGCAGGAGCTGTTCCCCTACCGGCACGTCATCCCCACGCACCAGGGGCGGGCCGCCGAGCGCATCCTCTTCCAGGCGATCGGCGGCGCCGGCAAGGTCATCCCGAGCAATACCCACTTCGACACCACGCGCGCCAACATCGAGTACACCGGTGCCGAGGCGATCGACCTGGTCATCGAGGAGGGGCACGACCCGGCCGCGCTGCACCCCTTCAAGGGCAATATGGACATCGAGAAGCTCGACGCCCTTCTGTCCCAACGGGGTTCGGACATCCCGTGCGTGATGATGACGATCACGAACAACTCCGGCGGCGGGCAGCCGGTGTCGCTGGAGAACCTGCGCGCGGTGTCCGAGACGGCCCACCGGCATGGCAAGCCGCTCTTCCTCGACGCGTGCCGATTCGCCGAGAACGCGTGGTTCATCCGCGAGCGCGAGCCGGGGCAGGCCGACCGCGAGGTGCCCGACATCATTCGGGACATGGCCGCCCTTGCCGACGGCATGACGATGTCGGCGAAGAAGGACCCGATGGGCAACATCGGCGGCTGGCTCGCCGTCGACGACGATGAGCTGGCTCAGCAGTGCCGGACCCTACTCATCCTCACCGAGGGCTTCCCGACCTACGGCGGGCTCGCCGGTCGCGACCTCGAGGCGCTGGCGCAGGGGCTCAAGGAGGTCGTCTCGCACGACTACCTGCGCTACCGGATCCAGTCGACGGCCTACGTCGCGAACGCGCTGGACCGGCTCGGCATCCCCTGCCTCAAGCCCGCCGGCGGGCATGCGGTCTACATCGACGCGCGCGCGATGCTGCCGCACATCCCGCCGCTCCAGTTCCCCGGACAGGCGCTGGCGGTCGCGCTCTACGAGGCGGGCGGCATCCGCTCGTGCGAGATCGGCACGGCGATGTTCGGCCGGCACCCCGACGGATCGGAGTCGCCCGCGGCGATGGACCTCGTGCGCCTCGCGATCCCACGGCGGACCTACACGCAGAGCCACATGGACTACGTCGTCGAGGTCGCCGAGCGGGTGCTGGCCGGTGCGGCCGACCTGCCGGGATATCGGATCGTCGAAGAGCCGCCGGTGTTGCGGCACTTCACTGCCCGCTTCGAGCCGATCGACTGAGTCAGCAGGCCGGTGACGGTGGCGCTGCGGGGCGGTCGCTGAGATAGGGCGCGTACATCATCAGCGCGTGGTTCTCGGACACGAACTGGTCGTCCACCTCCACGCCGGTGCCGTCGAACACCTTGCGATGCAACAGGTTCCGCCGCACGAAGACCCCTGACAGCTCGTTGGTGATGACGTGCGCCCGCTCATACACCTCGTAGCGGCACGGCTCGGGCAGCTCCGCCCGCCACTCGCCCACGAGGTGGGTGTCGGTGACCGACAGCCCGAGCCGGTATGCCGTGTGCGTCCGGTTCTCGACCTGCAGGTCCAAGGATGGCCACGAGCAGGTCGCCCCGCTGGCGAAGGGTTGGGTGCGGCCCGCGTCGGGGAACACGTCGTGGCTGTGTCGCCACCGCTCGACGACGGTGAGCGAGGTGTGAATGGTCATCCAGTAGATGAGGTTGGTGAGCTGGCACAGCCCGCCGCCGACCCCCGCGCGCATCCGGCCGTGGTCGAGCACCAGGCCCGGCAGGAAGCCACGCTCGGCGCTCGGCGCCCCGACGAACCACCAGAACGACAGCCGCTGACCCGGCTGGAGGACGCGCCCGTCGAGGGTCGCGACCGCGAGGCGCAGGTTGGTGATCTTGTTGACCTGCAGCTGCGGGTCCAGCCCGGCCAGCGGTCGGATGAGCGGCGTCTGGTGCTGTGCGACGGCATACCCTAAGCCCTCGGCCGACGCCCGCTCGAGCCGCAGGTCGGCACCGCAGCGCCGCCACTGCCACTCGCGCCGGATCCGCCGGTAGGCCGGCCCGGCCACCGGCTCGAGTCGCGGGGTCAGCCGCTCCCGCCAGCCCTGCCACCCGGTGCTGCCCTGCCTGGTGCTGCCCTTTGCGGCGCCACCCTTCAGCCTGCTGCTCTGCACGGTGTTGCCCATCGCGACCACTCCCTCGACGTCGGTCCCTCACCAGGAGTGACGCGGGGATCGCCCGGAAAGTTGGCCGCCGGCTCGGAGAACGCGAAACGCCCGCTGGGAGCGGGCGTTTCGTGTCGAGGAGGCGGGCGACGCTACTCGTCGTTGTCGTCGGGCAGCCAGCCGGCGTTGGGGTCGTCGTAGATCTCCTTGCACATCGGGCAGACGGGGAAGCGCTGCGGGTCGCGGCTGGGCACCCACACCTTGCCGCACAGCGCGACGACCGGCGTCCCGAGCACCATCGCCTCGGTGATCTTGTCCTTGCGGGCGTAGTGGCTGAACCGCTCGTGGTCGCCGGGCTCGACCGGCTGGGTGACGACCTCCTCGCGCTCGAGCACCGACGTCGAGGTGGCCGGTCCGCGGGCCGGCTCCGGCATCGGCTGGGGCTCGAACGGGTCCGACGGGGTCGTCGACATGGCGGAGCTCGGTGCGTGCGGCATACCGGCAACGGTAGCCGACAGCCGGCCGAGGGTCAGCCGCCGAGGCTCGCGAGCTCGCGGGCGTCGGCATTGCCGCCGCTGACGACGACGGCGCAGCGCTCGGGCCGAGCCGGGTCGTCGAGCAGCCCGGCCAGCGCCGCCGCGCCGGCCCCCTCGGCAAGGGTGTGGGCGTGGCCTGCGAGCAGTCGACGCGCCCCGTCGACGGCGTCGTCGTCGACGAGCCGGAAGTCGTCCAAGCGCGCCTGCAGGATGCGTTGCGGCACCGCGAAGCTCGACGCCGTGGCCAGCCCGCTCGCCAGCGTGGTGCAGGCCGCGGTGCGGGGCTCGCGCGCCACCCACGTCTCGTATGCCGCGGGCGCCTGCGCCGACTGGACGCCGACGATGCGGCACGAGGGCGCGAGCGCGTCGCGGAGCAGGCAGGCCCCCGCGGCGCTCGACCCGCTGCCGATCGGCACGTAGATCGCCTCGAGATCGGGGTAGGACCGCAGCAGCTCGAGGGTGATCGTCGCGTGGCCGTGGATGATGTCCGGCTCGTTGCCGGGGTCGACGTAGCGCCACCGGCACTCCTGCGCGAGCTCACGAGCCCGCGCGACCGCCTCGGTCATCGTCGGGCCGTGCAGCACGACGCTCGCCCCGAGCGCGCGCACGGCGTCGATCTTGTTCTCCGGCGAGGTCGTCGGCATGACGACCGTCGCCGGCAGTCCATTGCGCGCGGCGGCATACGCGACGGATTGGGCATGGTTGCCGGTCGAGGCGGTGACCAGGCCGCCAGGCAGCGCATCGAGCCCGGCGACGAAGGCGAGCCCGCCGCGCACCTTGAAGGCCCCGGTGGGCTGGGTGTTCTCGTGCTTGACGACGACCTGGGCGCCGACCGCGAGGTCGAGCATCGGATAGCGCCAGGCCGGGGTCGGCGGCAGCACGCCGGCGATCGCCTCAGCAGCGCGCAGGACTCCCTCGAAGCTCGGCTCGACCATCGTCAGCCCAGGGTCGCCAGGGCGGCGGCGAGGTCGTCGACGAGGTCGGCCGGGTCCTCGAGCCCGATCGAGATCCGGATCGTCCCGTCGGTGATCCCCACCGCGGCCCGCGCCTCGGGGCTGAGCCGCCGGTGCGTCGTCGTCGCCGGGTGGGTGACGAGCGACTTCGCGTCGCCGAGGTTGTTGGAGATGTCGACGATCTGCAGGGCGTTCATCACCCGGAAGGCCTCGGCCTTGCCGCCGTCGATGGCGAAGGTGAGCACGGTGCCGCCGCCGCTCATCTGCCGGCGGGCCAGCTCGTGCTGGGGGTGGTCGGCGCGCCAGGGGTGCAGCACCCGACTCACCCGCGGGTGCTCGGCGAGGTATGCCGCGACCGCCAGCGCGTTGTCGTGCTGCCGGCGCACCCGCAGGCCCATCGTCTCGAGGCCCTTGAGCATGACCCACGCGTTGAACGGCGAGAGCGCGGGGCCGGTGTGCCGCATGAGGTTCTTCACCGGCCCGCCGATGTAGTCGGCCGGGCCGAGGATCGCGCCGCCGAGGGCGCGGCCCTGACCGTCGATGTGCTTGGTCGCCGAGTAGACGACGACGTCGGCGCCGTGCTCGAGCGGTCGGGAGAACACGGGCGTGCCGAAGACGTTGTCGACAACGACCTTCGCCCCCGCCGCATGGGCGAGGTCGGACACCGCGCGGATGTCGACGAGCTCCTGCATCGGATTGCTCGGGGTCTCGAAGAAGACTGCGGCAGTGGGCTGCTCGAGCGCTGCGCGCCACTGGTCGAGGTCGGGGCCGTCGACGAGCACCCGCTCGACACCCCACCGCGGGAGGATCTCGTCGACGATGACGAAGCAGGACCCGAAGAGCGCCCGCGACGCGACGATCCGGTCGCCGGCCCCGCACAGCGCGGCGAGCGCGACGAAGACCGCCGACATGCCCGACGCGGTGCCGAAGCACGCCTCGGCACCCTCGAGCGCGCGCAGCCGCTCCTCGAACATCGCCACGGTCGGGTTGCCGTACCGGCTGTAGATGAACTTGTCGATCTCGTCCTTGAAGGCCGCCTCGGCCTGCTCGGCGCTGTCGTAGACGAACCCCGAGGTCAGGTAGAGCGCCTCCGCCGTCTCGTCGAAACCGCTGCGCAGCAAGCCTCCTCGCACCGCGAGGGTGTCGGGGCGCACCTGTCGGCCGGCCGGGCCAGCTGGGTCGCCGGTCACCTCAGCCCTGCTTCCAGGGCAGCCCGTCGACCTTCCACCCCGCGACCGCGCGGTGCTGCTGGCCGTCGTGCGGCCCCTCGAAGCCGTCGGTGATGTTGTATGCCGGGCCGAGACCGGCCGCCGTGGCCAGCTCCGCGGCCGCCTTGGAGCGCACGCCCGAACGGCACAGGAAGTAGATCGGCTGGCCCTCCTGGACACCGGCTGCCCGCAGCTCGTCGAGGAATCCCTCGTTGCGAGCCCCGGAGGGATAGGTCACCCACTCGGCGAAGACGACCTCGCGGCCGAGCGGGAGCAGGACGGGCACCCCGACATAGGCCCATTCGGCCTTGGTGCGCACGTCGACGAGGACCGCGCGCGGGTCGGCTTGCAGGGCGGCATACGTGTCCGTGGGGCTGACGTCACCGGCATAGCTCATGCCGGTCAGCCTAGCCAGCCGCCGGGTCAGGCTCGGAGGTCCTTCCACGCCTCGACCATCGCGTCGACGTCGACGGTGCGGGCGAGCATCGGCGGCAGGTGACCGACCGCCGGACGCAGCCGATCGAGTCGCACCCGCCGGTTGTAGTCCTCCAGCAGCTCGCGCACGGCCGCCTCGGAGCGCACGTCACGCAGAACCTCGGGGAAGCCTTCGGCCTCCTTGCGCAGCTGCAGCGCCGTCGGGAGGGCGCTGCTCGGGTCGAGCCCTTCGCGGCGCAGCTTGGCCTTGACCCACCAGTCCGGGTCCTCCGGGGCATCCGGCCCGCCGAGATCCAGCGGCTTGCCGGCGCCGGGCAGGTTGTCGAACTCGCCCCGCTCGGCAGCCTCCCGGATCTGCCGGTCGACCCAGGACTCGTAGGCCGGTGGCCCGCCCATCTCGCTCGCCTCAGTTGAGCGACGGGTCGTCGGGATAGCTCGCGACGAGCCGCAGGTTGTCGCGCTGCCGGGCCAGCACGGCGGTCCAGAGCTGCTCGGGCTCGTCGGTGAAGGCGTCGCGCGGCTCCGCGTCGACGACATACCAGTCGCCCCGGCGAATCTCCTCCTCGAGCTGCCCGGCCGACCACCCGGCATACCCGGCGAAGATCCGCAGTCCGGCGACCTCGGGGGCGACGAGCACCGGCGGGGCGTCGAGGTCGACGACCCCGATCCGGCCGAAGAGCCGTTTGATGCCGAGCGTCTCGGCGAGGTCGTCGCCGGGCACGGTGACCACCCCGATCGCCGAGTCGGTCTGCACCGGGCCGCCGCGGAAGAGCCGCTGCGGCGCGGTCGTCACCGCCTGCCAACCGGGCAGCACCGCATCGACGAGCGCGTCGCTCGGGTGGTTGAGCACGACGCCCTGGGCGCCGTCCTCGTCGTGGTGGAGCATGAGGATGACCGAGCGCCGGAAGTAGTCGCCCTCCACCTGGGGGGTCGCGACGAGCAGCCGCCCCGTGGTGAAGTCCCGCCCGATCCCTGCCACGCTCCTAGTCTCGCACCCGCGACCCCTCGCGCGCCTGACGATCGCGGCGACCGCCCTGGTGGTGCGGCCGGAAGCCGCCGGAGCGTCCGTGCCGCGGCCCGCGAGCCCCGCCCGGGCCACGCCGGAGGTCGGGGTCGAGGACGGCGCGCAGCGCCTCGTCGGTCACCGGTATGCCGCTCGGCTGCCGGGCGCCCGCGGCGTGGGTGAGCTGGTCGCCGGAGGTCGCCTTGGTCGGCACCTCCTCGAGGCCGGCGTCCTTGAGCATCCGCTCCATCTGCTTGCGCTGATGCGGCAGCACGAGGGTGACCACGCTGCCCTGCTCGCCGGCCCGGGCGGTGCGCCCGGAGCGGTGCAGGTAGTCCTTGTGGTCGGCCGGCGGGTCGACCTGCAGGACGAGCGAGACGTCGTCGACGTGGATGCCGCGCGCGGCGACGTCGGTCGCGACGAGCACCGGCAGCCGGGCCTCGCGGAAGGCACCGAGCGCCTTGTTGCGAGCCGACTGGGTGAGCCCGCCGTGCAGCGGGGCCGCGAGCACGCCCGCCTCGCGCAGCTGCCGGGCCACCCGCTCGGCGCCGAGCTGGGTGCGGGCGAAGACGATGACCCGCCCCTCGTGCGCGGCGAAGGCCGCGGTGAGCGGCTTCTTCTCGTCCGGCGTGATGAGCAGCGGCCAGTGCGACATCGTCGTCACCGAGGCGGTGGCATCGTCGGTCGAGTGGGTCACCGGGTCGGTGAGATAGCGGGTGACCAGGTCGTCGACGCCGTAGTCGAGCGTGGCCGAGAAGAGCAGCCGCTGGCCGCCGTCCGGCACCTGGTCGAGCAGCGCGGTGAGCTCGGGCACGAAGCCCATCTCGGCCATGTGGTCGGCCTCGTCGAGCACGACGATGCCGACCGAGCCGAGCTCGACGGCACCGCGGTCCTGCAGGTCGACGAGCCGGCCCGGCGTGGCGATGAGCAGGTCGACACCGCGCTGCAGGGCGTTGATCTGTCCGGTGTAGGACAGCCCGCCGGCGACCAGCTTGTGCCGCAGCCCGAGGACGTGCACGAGCGGCTCGAGCGCGTCGGAGACCTGCATGGCCAGCTCGCGGGTCGGCACGAGGACGAGCGCGCGAGGACGGCGCGGCTGGCGCGGCTGCTCGGCGGCCGACTCGGCGAGCCGGGTGAGCACGGCCAGCCCGAAGGCGAGCGTCTTGCCCGAGCCGGTCTGGCCGCGGCCGAGCAGGTCACGGCCTGCGAGCGCGTCGGGGATCGTCGCGGTCTGGATCGGGAAGGGCTCGGTGATGCCGTCGCGCGCCAGTCGCTCGACGAGGGGGGTCGGCAGGCCCAGGACCGCGAAGCCGTTGTCCTCGGCGATCTCGACGGGGTGGTCGCTCACGGCCTTGCGCGCGGACGACACCCAGGTGTCGGCTGCCATCCGCTCGGCCTCCGGGTCCGGCAGGACCTGGTCGCCACGGATCTGGTATGCCGCCCGCTCGCCGTGGCGGCGCGGGCGCCGGTCGTCGCGGGAGCGGAACGGACGACCGGGCCGGTCATCCCGCGCTGAGAAGGTCCGCTCGCCACGCTCGGCACGGGGGCGGAAGGATCGCTCGCCGCGCTCGTCGTCGCGCGGCCGGAACGGGCGCTCCGGCCGGTCGTCACGGGACCGGAAGGGGCGGTCGGCACGCTCCTCACGCGGGCGGAACGACCGCTCGCCGCGCTGATCGTCGCGCGAGCGGAACGGACGGTCGGCACGCTCCTCACGCGGCCGGAAGGACCGCTCGCCGCCGCGCTCGTCACGGGACCGGAACGGACGCTCGGCACGCTCCTCGCGCGAGCGGTACGGGCGCTCACCCCGATCGTCGCGGGGCTGGTAGGGCCGGTCCTGCCGAGGAGCCCAGCCGTCGCCCTGCGGGCGGGCGGCCCGATACGGGCGCTCCGGGCGCTGCTCGGCAGGGCGGAACGGTCGCTCGCCACGCTCGTCGCGCGGCCGGTAGGTCCGCTCGGGCCGCTCGTCGCGGGACCGGAAGGAACGCTCGGCACGCTCGTCACGCGGCCGGTAGCCGCGCTCAGGCCGGTCGTCGCGGGACCGGAAGGAACGCTCGGGCCGATCGGTCCGGCCGGGACGGCTGCCGCGGTCGGCGTCGTCGCGACTGCTCTGCGAGCGAGTGGCATCGGTGCGCGCAGCGCCGCTGCGGGTGGGGCGCTGGCCCGGACCGGCCTGGGCGGCCGGGCTGCCGGCGCCTCCCTGGCCGCGGTGTGGCTTCTTCGCGGCAGCGGCCTTCTGGGCGGCCGTCCACCGGGCCTTCTTGGGCGCGCCAGGTCGGGTGACCTTGGGCATGACTGGATCAACTCTCTTCGGAGCTCGAGTAGACACGTCTCGAGCCACGAGTGCAGCCGCGCTGCCGATGAGTGACCGCTGGTAGACGAGCCTCAGGCGCTGACATCGCGCCCATGATGGCGCCGGAGGTGCCCGGCGAACACCCAAGTCTACCAGCGTCGCCGCACCCACCAGCCCACGAGCACCCCCACCGCGACTCCGACCAGATCGGCCACCGCGTCCCGCCAGTCTCCTGATCGCCCCGGCAGCAGCGTCGCCTGGAGCCACTCACTGACCGGGGCATGGACGGCGAGCAGACCCACCACAGGCCAGGGTCGCCGCAGCGCGGCCATGGCCAGCGCAACGGGCACGCCGAAGAGGAGCAGATGAGCGACCTTGTCGCTCAATGCCGGCACGTCGAGCGGCACCTCCACCCGCGGCCAGTAGAGAGCGACGAGGTGGACGGCGACCACCGTCCAGACGACGAGGCGCCCGGCCGGGGAGCCAAGCCCGGGTGCTCGCCCGCGGCGGCTCACGACGAACGGCATACCGCGACACTACGAGCTGCGGCGGCCCAACCGCTCTACAGTGACCGCCATGACCAGCGACGCCAGCCCTCGCGACGACCACTCCCACCGGCCCGGCGGCCCCCGTGGACCCAGGCCGGCCCGGGTCGAGGTCACCGGCACCGGCACGGCGAGCGCCACCCCGGACGTCGTGCGGGTGAGCCTGGGCATCCGCGCTGACGCCGACGGGGTTGCCGGGGCGCTGTCGAGCGCCAACGAGACGGTGCGTGCGGTGACGACGGCAGCCCGCGAGCACGGCCTCGCCGACCGCGACCTCGCCTCGACGAGCGCCTCGGTGCAGCCGCGCTGGGACCGTGACGGCACCCGGGTCGTCGGCTACACGGCATACCACCAGCTGTCGTTGACGGTGCGCCGGCTCGAGAGCCTCAACGGCCTCGTCGACGCGGTGGCCGCCGCGGCCGGCAACCGGCTGGTCATCGACGGGATCACCCTGGACCTCGCCGACCGGGCGCCCCTGCAGGTCGCCGCGCGGGAGGCAGCCTTCGCCGACGCCCTGGCCAAGGCGCAGCAGTATGCCGCGCTGTCCGGCGCCCGGCTCGGCCGGGTCCTCGCGCTCGTCGAGAGTGGCGGCGGCTGGTCGCCGCCGACCCCGGCCTACGGCGGGCGGATGATGGCGATGGCCGCCGACTCGGCCGGAGGGATGCCGGTCGAGGCGGGCGAGCACGCCGTGTCCGCCTCGGTCACGGTCGCCTGGGCGCTGGACCCGACCGAGTGACGGAATGATTCGGCGGCCCGGCTCGTTGGGCCGAACATGGCCACGACCGAGCTGACGACAGCCACCTTCGAACGCACCGTCCTCGACAACGACATCGTCTTCGTCGACTTCTGGGCGACCTGGTGCCCGCCGTGCCGCGGCTTCGGGCCGATCTTCGAGAAGGCCAGCGAGCAGCACCCCGACGCGATCTTCGGCAAGGTCGACACCGACGCCGAGCAGGCGCTCGCCGGTGCCCTCGACATCACCTCCATCCCCACAGTGATGGCCTTCCGCGAGGGGATCCTCGTCTTCGCCCAGCCGGGCGCCTTGAGCGCCAAGGACTTCGACAGCGTCGTCACCCAGGTCAAGGGCCTGGACATGGACGAGGTGCGTCGGCGGATGGCCGAGGCGCAGGCCCAGACCAGCAGCGGCGGCGGGTGCGGCTGTGGCGGCTGCGGGTGCGGCAAGAGCGAGGCCGCCGAGTCGTCGAACGCCGACACGGCCGACCAGCCGCAGGGCGCCAGCACGTCGGCCTGAGCCACGCGGCATACCACTCGGCGTTCCTCACTCGCAGCACACGGCAGGCAGTCACATGCGCTTCGTCCTCAATCTCATCTGGGTCGTCTTCGCGGGCTTCTGGCTGTCGCTGACCTACCTGCTCGCGGGCGTCCTCGCCTGCCTGCTCATCGTCACCATCCCGTGGGGCATCGCGTCCTTCCGGATGGCGAGCTTCGCGCTGTGGCCCTTCGGCCGCACCGTCGTCGACGCGCCGGACAAGGGCGCGGCGTCGACCGTCGGCAATGTCGTGTGGATCCTGCTCTTCGGCTGGTGGCTCGCCCTCGGACACGTGACGACGGCGTTTGCGCAGGCGATCACGATCATCGGGATCCCGCTCGCGCTGGCCAACCTCAAGCTCATCCCGGTATCGCTCGTGCCGATGGGCAAGGAGATCGTGCCCGTCGACTACGCGCGGGCAGTCGGGCGCACGGTCACGGTCTGACCGGCCAGGTCACCACTCGCGCGACCTACCCTCTGGGCGGGCTGGGTTTCGGCTCGAGAGCCGCACAGCGTGACGTGGCACCACCAGTCTGGTGGAGGTGGCGGGAATCGAACCCGCGTCCGATGACGTGATGGCCGGACTTCTCCGGGCGCAGTGCGCTATGGAGGTTGCTCGGTCCCAGGGCTCGCGCGCACACGTTCCCTGACAGACCCAGTCGAGTTGATGTCCCGTGCCGCCCCCCGACATGACGGCACGGTGAGCCTCCTAGCTGACGCCAGGCACTGAGTCGGAAGCTAGCTCAGGCTGACGGACTTCGGGGCTCGCTCAGGCGGCGAGGGCGAAGTCGGTGCGCTTTGCGTTGGCACCTATTGGATTGCACGGATCGTTATCGAGATAACCGTGCGTCCTCGGCCCGCTTCTCCGGCGATGACGACCACCGTCGAAACCGATCACCCCCAAGGGGGTGCGGGCCACGTCACGCTGTGCAGCTGTCAAGGTGCGGGATGCTCGTGCGGCGCGCACGCGGCATACCCAAGAGCATCCAGTATGCCGTGCAACGGCCGCCCGGGCGAACGTGTTCCCGGTCGTCCCTCACGCGCCGGCGCGCAGCAGCCGGGCGATCTGACGGGTGCGGGCCTGCGTGGCGAGCGCGTCGTCGAGCTGGGCGGGCTCGAAGGCGCGGCCGGTGGCCCGCTCCACCGCCGCCGCGATGAGCCCGTCGGCGACGGCGGGGTTGGCCGGCAGGATCGGGCCGTGGACGTAGCAGCCGATGACGTTGGCCGTGCGGGCGCCCTCGGTGCCGTCGGTGCCGTTGTTGCCGTGGCCGGCCCTGACTCGCCCGAAGGGTGCCTGCCCAGTACCGAGAACCGTTGCGCCCGAGTGGTTCTCGAAGCCGACGACCTCGCCGAAGTCGGTGTCGAGGACGATGCCGCCGATCATCCGGGTGGACTGTCCGCGGGTCGTCACGTCGAGGATGCCGAGGCCGGGCAGCTCGACGCCGTCGTGCGTGATGAAGGCGTGCCCGAACATCTGGTACATCCCGCAGATCATGAGCATCGGCACCCCGTCGCCCGCGAGCGCGCGCAGCCGACCGGCGATCGCCTCGAGGTCGGCCTCGACCCGCGACTGGCCCGAGTCCTGCCCGCCGCCGCCCATCAGCAGGTGGGCCTGCTCGGGGAAGTCGGCGCCCGGGTGGTGGTCGTGCACAACGCACTCGTATCCGTGTCGCACGATCCGGGCGGCGAGGCAGCGGGTGTTGCCGAGGTCGCCGTAGATCGACATCTCACGGGGATAGAGGTGGACGAGGTGCACCGCGCCCTTGCTCGGGCCGGTGGGACGCAGGTGCGCACGCGGCATACTCATGCGTCCTCCTCGCCGAACTGGGCCAGCCCGTGCCGCGCCGCCAGGGTGCGCCGCAGGCTCATCATCGCCGTGTAGGTGCAGAAGAGCCGCTTCGGCGACCCCGGGTATGCCGCGGTGAACCGGTCGAGCGCGGCCTGCAGGTCGAGCTCGACCGCGTCGACGGGGACGTCGTCGTAGGACAGCCGTAGCGCCATGTCGTAGCCGCGCACGCCGCTGCACATCGCGACCCCCTGCGAGCGCAGCGACTCGAAGGACACGTCGTAGAGCCAGGACACGTCCTGTCCGTCGGCGTAGTCGTCGTTGATCGCGATCATCGTCGGCACCGGCTCGGCGCCGTAGGTGCCGAGGGCGACGGTGAAGCCGGCCGGGTTCTTGACGAGGACGAGCTCGAGCGGCTGGCCGTCGACGACGATGACCTCGCCGCGACCGAAGGGCGGGCGCACGGCACGCAGCGCCTCGATCGCCGCCTCGGGGCGGAAGTCGCGGCCGAGCAGGGCCTGGGCGGCCGTGGTGGCGGCGGTCGCGTTGATCATCGCGGCCAGCCCGCGCTGATGCAGCCGGACCGGGCCGACCGCCTGCTCGCCGAAGCGGATCTCGAAGTCGCGGGCGTCCTGCGGGTGCAGCAGACCGTCCCGCGGGGTCGGGTCGGGCACGACGAGCTCGTCGCCGAAGCGGACGTCGGCCTCGTGCAGCGCAGGGACGTCGGTGGCGAGCGGGTCGACGCCGAAGTAGCGGACCTCGACGCCGTCGGGCAGGCCGGCCGCGATCCGCGCCACGAAGGCGTCGTCCCGGTTGAGCACGACGCTGCTCGAGGTGGCTGCGGCCAGGGTGGCGAGCAGCCTGGCGGTCGTGTCGATCTCGGCGAAGCGGTCGAGCTGGTCGCGGGCGACGTTGAGCAGCAGGGCGTGCGTGGGCGTGACGACCTTGGCGAACTGCAGCGCGTGCCACTCGTCGAGCTCGAGGATTGCGACGTCGGCGGCCAGCCGACCGGTCGGGGAGACCTCGGGCAGCATCGCCGAGATCACGCCACGGGTGAAGTTGCTGCCGGTCGGGTTGGTGAAGACCCGGATGCCGTGTGCGCGGACGATCGCGGCGAGCATCTTGGTCGTCGTCGTCTTGCCGTTCGTGCCGGAGACGACGACGACGCCGAGTGGCAGGGAGGACAGGGTGTGCGCGAGCAGTCGTGGGTCGATCCGCTCGGCCACCAGGCCGGGAGCGGCCGATCCGCCTCCGCGGAGGCGGGCGGCATACCGGGTGGCCTTGCCGGCGAGGATCGCGGCGGTGGTCCGGAGCACGCCCCAAACCCTAGCCTCCGCGGCTGGCACCGTCATGCCACCGACGACCGCGGGCTACCCTTCGGTCATGACCCAGGGACCCGGCCAGCCGTACCAGCCCTACCCGCCGCAGCAGCCCTTGCCGCAGCAGGGCTATCCGCAACAGGCCTATCCGCAACAGCAGCCATACGCCCAGCAGCAGCCGTACCCGCAGCAGCCGCTCGCGCACATCCGGCTGCACGTGCAGGGCTCGATCTGGACCTCGAGCATGCTCACGCCGACGGTCACCATCAACGGCCACCCCGTTCCGGCGTCCTACGGCGAGAACCTCATCCCCGTCTACCCCGGCCGGTGCGTCGTCGAGGCGAAGGCACAGTGGATGCGCACCTACGGCCACGCGGCATACACCGTCGATCTGGGGCCTGGGCAGGTGGCAGACGTCTGGTATGCCGCCCCGATGACCCAGTTCCAGGACGGCTCGATGGGTCCGGTCAAGCAATCGCGCAAGGGGGTCGGCGTGTTCGTCGGCATCCTCGCGGTCATCTTCGCGTTCGCCATCGTGCTGCCCCTCATGGCCTCGCTGCTGTCCCGCTGAGCCCGTCGCCTGGGTCCGACTGCCTGGGTCCGACCTGCGGGTGCCCGCGTGGAAACGCATGCGTTTCCACGGGGTATGCCGCGGCCGCCCAGCACCTCGCGCCAGGACCTCGCGCTGACTCCGCGCCCCTCACCCCGGGCTGGTCACTCCCACTCGATGGTGCCCGGGGGCTTGCTCGTCACGTCGAGGACGACCCGGTTGACGTCGCGCACCTCGTTGGTGATCCGGGTCGAGATCCGGGCGAGCACGTCGTAGGGCACCCGGGTCCAGTCGGCGGTCATCGCGTCCTCGCTGGACACCGGCCGCAGCACGATCGGGTGGCCGTAGGTGCGCCCGTCGCCCTGCACCCCGACCGAGCGCACGTCGGCGAGCAGCACGACCGGGCACTGCCAGATGTCGCGGTCCAGCCCGGCCGCGGTGAGCTCGGCCCGAGCGATCGCGTCGGCCGCGCGCAGCACCTCGAGCCGCTCGGCGGTCACCTCGCCGATGATCCGCACACCCAGCCCCGGCCCCGGGAAGGGCTGGCGGAAGACCATCGACTCGGGCAGCCCGAGCTCGAGCCCGACCTGGCGCACCTCGTCCTTGAAGAGCGCGCGCAGCGGCTCGACGAGCGAGAACTGCAGGTCGTCGGGCAGCCCGCCGACGTTGTGGTGGCTCTTGATGTTGGCCGCCCCCTCGCCGCCGCCGGACTCGACGACGTCGGGATAGAGCGTGCCCTGGACGAGCCAGCGCACCGGATGCTCGGCCACGTCGCACGTATGCCTCGCAACGACATCGCGCGCCGCCTGCTCGAAGCAGCGGATGAACTCGCGACCGATGATCTTGCGCTTGGTCTCGGGGTCGGTCACCCCCGCGAGCGCGCTGAGGAACTGCTCGCGCGCGTCGACGACGAGCAGCTCGGCCCCGGTGATCGCGACGAAGTCCTTCTCGACCTGCTCGGCCTCGCCGGCGCGCAGCAGCCCGTGGTCGACGAAGACACAGGTGAGCTGCTCGCCGATCGCCTTCTGCACCAACGCCCCTGCGACCGCCGAGTCGACCCCGCCGGAGAGCGCGCAGATGACCCGGTCGCCACCGACCTGGGCCCGCACCTGCTCGACGAGCGTGTCGGCGACGTGCGCCGGGGTCCAGTCGGCGGCGATCCCGGCCCCCTCCCAGAGGAATGCCTCGAGCACCCGTTGTCCGTATGCCGTGTGCAGCACCTCGGGGTGCCACTGGACTCCGAAGAGGCGGCGCTGCGGATCCTCGAAGGCCGCGACCGGGGCGCCGGGCGTCGACGCGGTGACCCGCATCCCCTCGGGCGCGACGGTCACCGAGTCGCCATGGCTCATCCACACCGACTGCTCGGCCGGCTGACCCGCGAAGAGCACCGTGTCCGGCTCGACCGTCGCCGGGGTGTGGCCGTACTCCCCCGTGCCGGTGTGCGCGACCGTGCCGCCGAGGGCCTGGGCCATCGACTGGAAGCCGTAGCACATGCCGAAGACGGGGACGCCGGCCGCCAGCAAGGCGGGGTCGAGCGCGGGCGCGCCCGCGGCATACACACTGCTCGGCCCGCCGGAGAGGATGACCGCGGCCGGCTGCTTGGCGAGCATCGCCTCGACCGACATCGAGTGCGGGACGACCTCGCTGTAGACCTTGGCCTCGCGCACCCGGCGGGCGATGAGCTGGGCGTACTGCGCCCCGTTGTCGACGACGAGGACGGGTCGGGACTGCAGTGCGTCGGTCACACGGTGAATCTAGTAGACCGCGTGAACCTAGTAGACGCGGGCAAGCAGGCCCACGACCTCCGAGCTCACCCGCCGCTCGGCGATGAACGGCGCGAGCGGCACGAAGCCGGACAGCAGGTGCAGGACGATCCGCTTGATCGGCCAGGCGATCTTGGTGCCGAGGTTGGCGATGCCCGCGGCATAGGCCATGTAGATGAAGCCGTGGATGTACGACCAGTTCTGGGTGAGCCAGTTCTCTTGATGCATCGCGTACTTCATCACCATCTCGGCGATGAGGACGAACAGGGCGACACCGGCGACCAGCGCGAGCACCCGATAGATGCCGAACGCCTGCTTGATCTGGGCCGGCTTGGCCAGGTTGGTCGGATACATGCTCACGCGGGGTCTCCTGCAGGCTCTGGCACCGACGCCTGCTGGCGCCGGTGATCGTCGCGGACCATCTTCCCCCACATCCACACCGCGAACAGCGCAAAGACCCACCACTGCAGAGCGTATGCCGCGTTGCGCAACGTGAGCCCGGTGGGCAGCGCGGGGGGCGGCACCCGCTCGAGCGCCGCCGGGTCGGTGGCGGTGGCGCCGGTGGCTGCGACGTCGCCGACGGACGGGTCCTCCGACACGGCGAACAGGAAGCCGTTGTAGACCTCGCCGCCCCACACGTTGAGCAGGGCGCCGACATCGACCGAGCCGACCTGACCAGTCGGTAGCGGCGCGCCTGTCGTCCTGGGCGACTCGGTGGGCGCCAGCGAGCCCACGACGGTGAGCCGGGGCGGCATACCGGATGAGGCGAGGCGGGGCGTGGGTGAGGCGGTGAAGCCGCGCAGCACCGGCACCCGCGCCCCGGTCTGCTCGACGACGAAGGGCGTGATCACCCAATAGCCTGCGCGGCCCGCGAGTCGGCGGTCGACGACGAGGACGGTGCGGGCGGGCTCGTAGTGACCGGTGACGCTGACCATCCGGTTGGAGCCGTCGTCCGGGAAGGCCGTGTGCGGCGGCAGCACGGTGTCGAGCGCGACGACCGGGCGGGCCGCGGCCTCGTCAAGGGCCTGCTGTTGGGAGTCCTGCTGGGCGACCCGCAGCTGCCACAGCCCCGCCCACACCATGAGCGCCGAGACGACGACGACCGCGGCGAGCCACCCCAGCCAACGAGGCGACAAGGCGGTCCGGAGCACCCGACCAGCCTATGTCGGCGCGGCGATAAAGCGGTCGAGGGGTGCGACGCCACGGCACTAGCGTGACTCCTCGTGCACGCCCTCCCCTACGACCATCCCGGCACCCCGGTGCTCACCAGCCCGTGGCGCTTCATTGGCTGGGTGGGTCGGGGACAATGGCCGACCCTGCTCGGGGGGATCGCGCTCGGCGTCATCTGGATGGTGAGCCAGGCGCTGCTGCCGGCGACCATGGCGCGGGCGATCGACGAGGGAGTGATTGCCGGCGATCGCGACGCGCTCTGGCGGTGGTGCGCAGCCTTCCTCGGGCTCGCGCTGGTCTCCGCGGCAGCGGGAGCGCTGCGGCACCTCATGGCGGTCACCAACTGGCTGCGAGCGGCTTTCCGCTCGGTGCAGCTCATCGGCTGGCACGGGGCCGACACCGGCGAGGCACTGCCTCGCGACACCCCCACCGGCGACGTCGTCGCGGCGGTCGCCTCCGACTCGATGCGCCTCGGCGGGCTCTACGACGTCAGCGCCCGCTTCGCGGGCGCGGTGGTCTCCTACGTCGTCGTCGCGGTCATCCTGCTCCGCGCGAGCCAGCCGCTCGGGCTCATCGTGCTCATCGGCGTGCCCGTGCTGGTGTCCTTGCTCGCCTTCGTCGTGCGCCCACTGCAGCGTCGCCAGGCCGAGCAGCGCGAGCAGTCCGGGCGGCTCATCGGGCTCGGTGCCGATACGGTCGCGGGCTTGCGGGTCCTGCGCGGCATCGGCGGCATCGCCC
>DAOTIG010000003.1:0-50198 GCA_035448065.1 Dermatophilaceae bacterium | reverse complement strand
GGTGACGGGTGGGCGGGGGTCGGCGGGGGTGGCGGTGGGCGTGGTCGGGGCGGGGGGGGAGGTATTCGGCGGGGTCCAGAGCCGGGCGGCATACCTCCACCCATTGCCGAGTAGCCCCACGAGCATCATCAGCCTCACCCGCGACGACCGGTCGCGATGGAAACTCATGCGTTTCCCGATTCGTCACGGGATCCCGTGGAGATCTCGGAAACGCATGCGTTTCCAGACGCGCCTTCAGCGGGGCTCACGCAGCGCGGGATGGTTATCCACAGGCGCGGCGACTCGGGGAGCGGATCCGGCGTGGCTTTGTGATACTGACCGCGAGGTCCACGGAAGGGGTTCACGTGATCGGCTCGGGACGCAACCGCCGCAGGTATGCCGCGCGGCCGGCCCTCGCCGCCGTCCTCGCCGCCTTGGCCATGGGTGCCTGCACACCGAACGATGGCACCGCTCCCACCACGGCTCCGACCACGACCACCCCGAGCGCCACCTCCCCGGGGTCGTCGGCCACGCCGCCTTCCACGGCAAGCGCCACCCCGTCGACGTCCCTGGCCTATCCCGCCGACGTCCCCGCCGCCGCCCGGGCGAGGACCCAGGAGGGCGCGCAAGAATTTGCCAAGCACTATTTCGAGCGCATCAATCAGGCGTGGACACGGCCACAAGCCGGCCTCCTGCCCCCGATCTGCGAGAGCACATCGAAGAGTTGCGCGAATAGTGAGCAGACCGCGGTACGGCTGGTGAGTTCCGGGCTGCGGTACGACCAACGACCCCTCACTGTCCTCGGCGTCACCAGCGTGGGCGAGCAAGATGGCCTGGCCACGGTGTACGTCAAGGGTCGCCAGGAGGCGAGATCTGTCGTCGATTCCTCAGGTCGTCCCGTGCAGCAGGTTCAAGCCGCCGACGTCACATTCGAAGTCATCGTCGCGTGGTCTGGCGACCATTGGTTGGTGCGGTCTGTGCGGAGCTCAACATGAGCACAGCAAGCCGCGCTCTGGCCTTGACCTTGATGTGCGCCGCCACTTTGTGTTGGCTCTGCCCCCCAGCCTCCGCAGATCCACCACCTCCGGTTCCTATCTCCACAATCACAGGAGACAACTCGGGAGATGGGACTCTCGTGGAGTTGCGCGAGCGCGCCTTTCCGTCGACGCCCGGCGGCGGCCCGCGTGTGGTCGGTTCGGGCAACTGGTTCGAGTATCGGGTCGTCAACGTGTGTTCGGTCAACGCGGCCGACGCTCAGTGCATGGCGTCGATCATGGCCTGTGCCGGGATTGGGCCGGGCCCCCTCTCGCGGGTGACCAGGCGGCTGATGGACGTCGCCGGTCGGCCGGTCGGCAGCTGGGAGGACCTTGGAGCGACCTGCTTTCCGAACTCGCCTCCCGGAGTCCAGCAACCCACCATCACCTACGCCATGATCCGCGACGCCTTCCACCTCACCCCGTGGGCCAAGGCGGTCATCACCACCCAACCCAAGGGCGACGTCACCCTGGTCGGCCTCAAGACCTACTTCAAGGTCAACTGGTCCACCGACGGCTACGAGCCAGGCGAGATCGACAGCATCGACCCGGCGCGCATGCTCGGCCACCGCGTCGACATCCGCCCCAAGATCGTCGGCGTCACCTACCGCTTCGGCGACGGCACCGGCTTCGGCCCCACCCCCGACCTCGGCGGCGTCTACCCGACCGGCGGCATCGTGCACACCTACTCGACCAAGGGCGTCTACGCCACCCACGTCGAGGTCGTCTGGACCGCCGACTTCCGCGTCGACGGCGGCCCCTGGACCGCCATCCCCGAGACGGTCACCATCACCGGCCCCGACACCCCCGTCACCGTGAAGATCGCCAAGGCCGTCCTCGTCAGCTAGCGACCCGCCGCCCACGATTGGACCCCAGGCTCACGATTGGACCGTTGCACCGGTCCAATCGTGAGACAACGGTCCATGAGTGGCGGCCGGCGCCGCGAGACGCGACAGGCCGCGGAGCGACGGTCTTCACCTACGAATTGCAGCAGCTGGATGCCCGCCGACAGCCTCGAATTCGGACGCACCGCGCACGACGTCGGCCAGAATTGACGCGGTCAGCCGGTGAGCTCGCGGGCCGGCCGAGGGTCGACGGGGCAGGCCAGCTCGCCGCGCAGCCGGACCCGCAGTGCCCACACGAGGGCGGTGACGGCCGCGGCATACAGGATGGGCTGGAGCGGCTGGAACCAGGTGAGTGCGCCGGCGTAGCCCAGCACGAGCAGCGCGACCTTGTTGCACACGGGGCAGCCCACGGCGAACCAGGTCAGCGCCGCGCCGAGGACGCCGCGGCGGGATCCCAGCTCATGGTCCTCGACGGCCATGCCGGCCTGGCCCGGTCGGCGCAGATAGGTGGCGGCGAGCAGCCCGGTGAGCACCGCGGCCACGACGAGAGCCGGCCACGCCCACCAGGTCGGCGGGATGGCTCGGCCGAAGACGGGGTTGTCGATGAGCGCCGTCGAGAGCGCGACGACGAGGAGGTATGCCGCGGCCACCAGTCCCGCGAAGGCCCACCTACGCGCCGGCCAGGACGCGAGGGCGTGGGGCATCGGCATGACTGGCACTGTAGTCAGGCGGGATGCTGCATGCCTCCGACCAGCACTCCGGCGGGCAGGCGAAGCACCCAGGGGTCCAGATCCGTATCGGGTTCAACCTCCAGCCAGCCGTTGGTGAAGGTGAACCTCACGCTGGCCGGGCTTGAGAAGTCCACCGACGTGAGCTCCTCGCCCACGGCGTGCCAGAGCCAGTCCTCAATACCGGGATCGAGCCACGACATCTCCACGCCACTGAGCAGCCCGCGCCACGGGCAGGTCACGGCAAGACTCCAAGCGTCTCCCGCAAGCACAACGACCGGGTCGTTGACGTCCACGTGCCGAACACGGCACGGGAGGTCTTCGAGCCACTCGTGAACGCTAGCCTTCATGGCCCAAGCTCCAGGTGTGTCCGACTCCTGATGAAGAGTGGCCGCGCACTCTTGTCCAGGCCGGCGGGAGGTTGGACGGGGAGGAATAGTCAAGACCTTCCACGTTCCTCTGTCAGGTGTGAATTGAGACGCCCAGGTGGCCTTCCACCCACTCGTCAACCGAGGCACCCAAATTCAACGTCAACGATCCGAGTCCGACCCAACCTCAGTCGCTGGCGCGTGCCGCCTCGGCCTCAGCGACTCTCTGACGGAAGACGGCGACGGCTTGGTCGTCGCGCTCTGCGAGGGCGGAGCCATGCTCGGGGTCGTGCACGAGCTCGGCGTATCCCCAAGCAGCCCCGTAGGGGTCAGTCCACAGATCAGCGCCCGAAGCACGGATACCGGAGAACAACCCGAACGACCAGTCCGACGGCATCTCCCAGGATCCGAGATCGAACAGGCCCGCAGGAGCGAAACACGGACCTCCCCAGTCATCCGGGACCAGCACATTGAGAACGTTCTCCCAGAGGAGCATGCCGAGAACCGGGTAGGACCTTCCAGCCGTCAGCGGATACGCGGAGTTCTCCACCGACCCTCGGGGACGCTGGTGGTCCGACAGCGCTGCGGCTCGGTTGTCAATGCACGTCAGGAACATCACTGCCTCACTGAACTTGAAGTCATCTATGGCGCCCGTGATGGTGTTCCGGACGTAGTGGATGTTGACACCGTTCTCGATCTGCTGCATCTTCACCCAGCCGTCAGCAGCGGGCCAGCGAGCATCTGACATGACGAGACGGGGGATCACGGCACCAGCCGGATCGGCCCGAACTGAGGTCATCGCCAGCTGCTCGACTCAGTTCGCCGGCTCTACACGCCCGGTCGAGCCCAAGCCCAGCGGCTTCGGCGCAGTTTTCGGCAGGCCTGGCAGGAAACCATCTGCCCTCTCGATGAGGCTCATGCCCCTCTCTGGGTTATTAGGAGCGTAGGGCGACAGACCGAGGGGGTCGGTGCTGACGTACCGCCCCAAGAGGGGGTCGTAGTGCCGGAACACGTTGAGGAAGAGCCCGGTCTCGGCGTCGGCGTACTGCCCGGGGAAGCGCAGCGGCATCCGCTCGAGGTCACCGACGACCTCCGCCGCCGCCCCCCACGTCGTATGCCGCGCCTGCCACGACACCACCCCGTCCGCGCCGACCAACGCCGTCGGCAGACCCACCAGGTCGGTCACCACGAGGTCGAACCGCGACCCCTGCTCCGAGCGCTCCACCTGCGCCACCGGCTGCCACCCCAGGTGCTCCCAGGTCGTCACCACCGCCTGCTCACCATCGCCAGCGCCCACCCGACGCTGCTCGATCAGCCGTGGCCCGTCCCAGGTGAAGCGCGTCCACTCCACGACCTCACCCGCCGCATCCAGCCGCTCCTTGGCCACCCGACGCCCCAGCGGGTCATATACCAGCCGACCCACGGCTCGATGGGGGTCACGCAGCAACAGCCGCCAGTCGACGGCGCTCTTGGCCAGCTCGCGCACGGTGTCCACCGGGTCGTGGCGCAGCTGCTCGGCCAGCGTCGACACCTGCTCACCGGTCACCCGCACTCGCATGGCGAGCTCCTCGGGGGTGATCTCGCCGCGAGCGACGGCCGCCGCGTCAAGGGCCGACGAGAGGGTCCAGCGGGCGCCGTGCTGGGTGAGCGAGTCGACACCCTCGGCGACCCCACGCACCCGAGACAGGGCATCGTCGCGCTGGGTCTCGAGCCAGGTGCGCTCCGGCGGGGCCGCGGTGCAGGCCTGCCGGATCAGCCGGGCGGCATCCTGCCCGGCTGACGCGACGCGCTCGCGAGCGATGGCCAGCCGCTCGACGGCGAGTGGAAGGGGAGGTCGTGCTCACACACCTCGAGATCGGGGCGCAGCGACAGGCGGGCGCGGTGCTGCGCGAGGCCGCCGTCACCGTCGATGCCAGCCTCGCTCGGCTCACCGACGCCGTCATCGGCACTGACGGCGACCTGGTGGGCTCGGCCGCGGACGCGGCATACCAGGCGCTCGGGGCGTGGCTGGAGGCGAGCCTCGGGCTCGGGCCGGCGCTGCAGGGGTATGCCGCGTGCCTCGAGGCCGTCGACCTCACCGTCGCGCGGTCGCAGGAGGCACAGGTGGCGGGCTATCAGGCGCTGCGACGCACCCGGGGTGCGCTGTGAGCGCCGCGCTGGTGTTCCGCGAGGCCGCCGTCGACCGGCTGCTCACCGTGCTCGGGGAGTCCCGTCGGCAGGTGCGCGAGCAGCTCGCCGAGGCGACCCGCCGCAGCGACGGGCTGATGGGCGAGTGGTCGGTGGAGACGCCGTCGCGTCAGGCCGAGCGGGCGCATCGCGACGAGTTGGACCGCTCGGTCGTCGAGGCGCTCGACCTGCTCGAGCGGATCGAGCGAGCCGTGGCCCAGCTGAGGCAGCTGGGCCGCGAGACCGAGCTGCGGGTCATGGTCGCGATGCGGGCCTGAGCGGCCAGGCGAGCGGCGCGGGCTGGACAATGGCGGCATGTGTCGGAGCATCAAGCCCCTCAACAACTTCCAGCCGCCCGCCACGCAGGACGAGGTGTATGCCGCTGCGCTGCAGTACGTCCGCAAGGTGGCGGGCACGTCGAAGCCGTCGGCGGCCAACGAGCAGGCCTTCACCGAGGCGGTCGAGGCGATCGCCGAGGCCACCCGTGAGCTGCTCGACCGGCTCGTGACGTCGGCGCCGCCCAAGGATCGCGAGGTCGAGGCGGTGAAGGCGAAGGCCCGTGCTGCACAACGCTATGCGCGCTCGTCGTCCGCGTGAGCGCTGACCTACCAGCCCGATTGGTCGAGGCCATCCGCGCCGCGCTTGCAGCAGAGTCCGATCCGGCTCGGGCCGCCGGCCAGCAGCGCTACATGAAGTCGACGCTCCCCTACCTCGGCCTCACCAGCCCCGCGCTCCGGGCGACCCTGCGCCCGATCCTCGGCGACGCGGCATACCGACTGGAGACCCGCAGCGAGTGGGAGGGGGTGGTGCGGACGCTCTGGGACGAGGCCACCCATCGCGAGCACTGGTATGCCGCGCTCGCCCTGCTCGGCCACCGCACCTACCGCGGGTGGCGCGACCGCGAGCTGCTGCCACAGCTGGACCACCTCGTGCGCACCGGTGCCTGGTGGGACGTCGTCGACGAGATCGCCACGCACCGGCTGCGTGAGCTGCTGCTCGATGACCCGGAGGGGACCGCCCCGGTGCTGCGCCACTGGGCGCGCGACGAGGACCTGTGGATCCGGCGCGCGGCCATCCTCGCCCAGGTCGGCGCGAAGGACCGCACCGACCGCCGGCTGCTCGACGACTGCCTCACCCCAAACGTCGAGGGTCGAGACTTCTTCTCTCGCAAGGCGATCGGCTGGGCACTGCGCGACTTCGCGCGCACCGACCCGGAGTGGGTGCGCGCGTGGGTGACCGCTCACCCCGGCCTGTCCGGGCTGTCCCGGCGGGAGGCGCTCAAGCACCTGCGCGCGCTCCGCGGCGCCGGCGAGCCCTAGCATCGGGGGGTGCCACACCTGGTCTTCGTCGCCACCGGGCCCATCCTTGCGCGCGACGGCAGCCTGATCGCTCCCGTCAAGCTGGTCGAGGGTCTGCAGGCGTATGCGGCCAGGTTCCCGGGCGAGCTCACTCTGCTGGGAGTGCCGGCTCAGCACGCGGACGCCGACAACCTCGGGGTGCGCTCCACGCCCCTGGCCGACCTCGGCTTCGGCTGCGTGGTCGACGCCGACGTCCCCGCGGCTCTCGCGCGGCTGCGACCGGACGTGGCGCTCGTGGATCTCTCCGAGTCGTGTCGGCCACTGCTGGGCATCGCCACCGCCACGGTTGCCGAGGTGGAGCACACCGGCGCGTCCCGCCTGGCCATGGCGCTCGCCCAGCCGCACAGCCCGGTTGATCGGATCCGGCTCGAGGTCGGCTACCGCCGGTTGCAGCGCCGCCTGGAGCGCCTCGCCGACACCGTCGACGGGCTGATCTGCAACGGTGCCCTCGCCTGGCAGGCCTTCGGGTCGCGCGCCACCCCTGCCCTGCGGGTCTACGACAACCGGGTCCGCGCGGCGTGGGTCGAGCAGGCGGCGGCGAACCGGTCGGCACGTCCCCGCCGCCCCGCTGACGGAGGTCTGCGGCTCGGCTTCTCCGGTCGGCTCGTCCCGATCAAGGGACCCGAGTATGCCGTGCGCCTGGTCGATGATCTGCTCCGGCGCGGCATCGACGCTCGCCTCCACGTGCTGGGGGATGGTCCGCTCGCGGAGGCGCTGAAGGGGGTCTCGGGGCCCACGGTGACCTGGCACGGCAGTCTCGACTTCGCGACGGCCTGGCCCGCCTTCGTCCAGAAGCACCTCGACGTCATGGTCCTGCCGCACGTGCAGGCCGATCCGTCGGGCAGCTACCTCGAGAGCGCCGGCCTCGGCGTGCCGGTGCTGGGCTTCGACAATGCCCAGCTCGCCGATCTCGTGGGCACCGCCGGCCTCGGCTGGACCGTGCCGATGCGCGACGGTGCGGCCCTGGCCGATCGCGCCGCGTCGCTCGCGAACGACCCCGGGGAGATCGAGCGGGCCGGCGCCGCCGGCATCGCCTTCGTGCGCGAGCACTGCTTCGAGCGGGACTTCGACGCGCGCGTGGACTTCCTCGTCGAGCAGCTCAGACGACAGCGCTGAGCGGCACCCGCCCGACTCCCGCTCACCGGCTCGAAGCGTGAGCGGCGCGCGCAAGGCGCCGCGCGGCGGCATACCGTCGGAGGGTGAGCGAGCAGCCCGCGGTCGACCGACGCGAGATCATCCGGCTGGCGGTGCCGGCCTTCCTCGCGCTGGTCGCCGAGCCGCTCTTCCTCGTCGCCGACTCGGCGATCATCGGGCACCTGGGCACCACGGCACTGGCCGGGCTCGGGGTGGCGGGCAGCGTATTGCTCACTGCCGCAGGCATCTTCATCTTCCTCGCCTATGCGACGACGAGCACCGTCGCGAGGCTGGTCGGCGCCGGCCGGGACGACGACGCCCTCGCCGCCGGACTCGACGGGCTGTGGCTCTCGCTCGTCCTCGGCGGGCTGACCGCATCAGCCGTCGCCGTCGGCGCCGGGCCGCTCGCCGGGGCGTTCGGAGCCTCGGCCGCCGCCCACGCCGAGGCCGTCACCTACCTGCGGGTCGGCGCGCTGGGCCTGCCCGGCATGCTCGCCGTGCTCGCCCTGACTGGGGTGCTCCGGGGGCTGCTCGACACCCGCACCCCGCTGCTCGTCTCGGTCGCCGGCTTCGGTGCCAACATCGTGCTCAACCTGCTGTTCGTCTTCGGATTCGGTTGGGGCATCGCGGGATCCGCGTGGGGCACGGTCCTCGCCCACACCGGCATGGCCGTCGCGCTCGCCGCCGTCGTGCTGCGCCGAGCGCACGCCACGAGCACCCCGATGCGCCCCCACCCGGGGCGGGTGCTCGCGGCCGCGCGCAGCGGCATACCCCTTGTCGTGCGCACCATCGCGCTGCGCGGCGCCCTGCTCGCCACCGTGTGGGCCGCCGCCGGTCTCGGCGACGCGCCGCTCGCCGCCCATCAGGTGACCGCGACGGTGTGGAGCTTCCTCGCCTTCGCCCTCGACGCGCTCGCCATCGCCGGACAGGCGGTCATCGGGCGCGACCTCGGGGCCGGCCGGGTCGAGCGCGCCCGAGCCGCGACGCGGACCATGCTGCGCTGGGGGCTCGGCTACGGCCTCGCGCTCGGGCTGCTCACGGTCGTGCTGCGCGAGCCGATCGCCCGGATCTTCACGCCCGACCCGCAGGTGCTCGGGTATGCCGCCTCCGCCCTCGTCGTCGCGGGCCTCGGACAGGTCGTATCGGGGTATGTCTTCGTCGCCGACGGGGTGCTCATGGGAGCCGGCGACTTCCGCTACCTGGCCATCGCGATGGCCGGCGGGCTCGCGGCATACCTGCCGGTGGTGTGGCTGCTGGCCCGCGCGGCCGACCACGGCCAGCTGACGCCGAGCGCGGCGCTCGGCTGGCTGTGGGCGGCCTTCACCGGCTTCATGCTCACCCGCGCGATCACCCTGGGGTGGCGGCTGCGCGGCTCGGCGTGGGCGGTGACCGGCGCTCGCTGAGCCGCACCACCGCCGGTCCCGCGGTCGTGCGCGGGAAGGGCTCAGTCGTGACCGGCGGCCGGCACGAGCTGCTCGACCGGCAGCTCCGAGCGTCTGAACAGCCCCACGGCGCCCTTGAGCCCGAGCGTCATGACAATGTTGAGCAGGAAGCAGGCCAGGGCCGCGAGCAGCAGCGCGCCGGAGACCGCGGCAAGCCACATGTAGGGCGTGTACTCGCCGTCGTAGTAGATGGTCCGGCGCAGCATGCCCTGCAGCCCGGCCATCCCCATGAAGGCCCCCATCCCGATGCCACCGACGAGGTGCAGCCAGAAGTGCACCTTGCCGAGCCGCTCGCTCCACAGCTTCGCGCCGTTGGTGAGGATCGGCAGCAGCAGGTAGATCGCGGCATACAGGGTCATCGTGAGACCGACGAGGACCGCGACGTGCACGTGCGGCCCGACGACCCACTGGGTGTTGTGCAGCACCCGGTTGAGCCCGGCGTCGGCCTGCATGATGCCCGCCGGCACGGCGAGCGCGAAGCCGAGCAGGAAGCGCAACGGCATGGTCATTTCCAGCGGGCGTGCCTGCCAGAGCGTCGCGAGGGTGATGAAGAAGGCCAGCCCCTGGGTGATCAGCTCGAAGGCGGTGACCATCTCGCCGGAGCCGACCTTGAGCGCCGCCGGCTGGGCCTGGTCGGAGAGCAGGTGGTGGCTCCACACGGTCCACGACACGACGAGCTCGACGCCGAGGGCCAGCCGCGCCCACGTGGCCATGAAGACCGGGCGACCGGTGATGAGCTGGGCCAGTAGGTACCAGGCGCCAGCGACGAAGACGAGCACGAGCCCGTCGGCGATGAGGTCCAGGCCCCACCAGAACCAGTTCTTGTAGAGCAGCGCGTCGACGGCGCTGTGCGCCAGGTCGTGACCGGTGAGCTTGGCGACCATGTAGACGAGGATGAGCACGCCGGTGAACAGGATGATCGCGACGTTGAAGGCGACGTCGACCGTGCCGCGCGCGATGGCGGCGACGGCGAGCGGCGTCTTGTGCTCGTGCTCGGCCTTGAGCCGGCGGCCGCGCAGCCACTGGCCGATCGTCGACAGACCGAGGGCGTCGGTGAGCAGCTCGCGGGAGGGCTGCTTCTCCCAGCCGGCCGGCGTGTAGGCGATGGTCCTGAAGACGTTGAGGACGAACAGTCCGGTGCCGACCATGACGAGCGCGATGCCGGTGATGAAGATCGCGCCGGACAGCGGGTGGAACTGGCTGAAGTCGGCCGGCAGCGGCCAGTACAGCGTGTAGAGCGGCGCGTAGTGGCTGATGAAGCCGTCCAGCCAGAAGGTGAAGACACCGCCGACGATGAGCCACAGGGTCCAGGTCGCGACCTTGTAGGACCACAGCGGCTTGGCCATGAGATAGGGCACGAGGAAGGTGAACGCACCGAAGACGATGAGGTAGCTGCTGCCGAAGATGCCGACCAGCGGGTGCGCGGTGAGCATCGCGTAGTAGCGCTCGGGGAAGAGCAGCTCCTGCGGCTGCACCTGGTTGATCCGCATGAGCATGCCCTCGATGGCAGCGAAGGCGTAGTAGATCAACCCGAAGACGACGTACTTGAGGGTGAGCTTCTGCATCGCCGTGAGGGTGCGCGGCGCGAAGGCGTGCTCGTTGCCGTGCAGCAGCGTGTCGCCGAACGACTGACGTGCCGATCCGGTATGCCGCGGGGCCGGGCTCACGGGCTGGGTTTCCTTGGTGGACATGGAGATTCAGCCCTTCGCGCTCGTCGTGTAGGGGTCGTCGACGCTGCACCCGGTGACCTTGACGGCATCCTTGACGATCATCGCGTCGCCCTTGGGGCCGGAGTATTCGGTGGAGCGGATCGAGTAGACGCCGTTCTTCTGGAAGGTCCAAACCAGGTTGTTGGGGTGGCCCGGAACGACCTGCATCTGGGTGACCATCGAGTTGTCCGAGCGGAACAGCCCGAAGCCGTAGGTGAGGTCACCACTCGTCACGGAGAAGCGGACGACCTGACCGCATGGCACCTGCAGCTGCTGCTCAGGCAGCACGTAGCGGTGGTCTTGGACGATGATCGGGTAGGTCCTGGCGGCTTGGACCGAGTCGCCGTGCAGGTCGTCGGGCACCCACGGGATCGTGTTGAAGGTGATGATGTGCAGCGAGACGCCGATGAGCACGAGCAGCCCGACGAAGGAGTAGAACAGCCTCGGCGGGACCTTGGGGGGGTGATCGGCCGGCGTGGTGATCCGCAGCGCGAACCACTCGACGACGGCGAGGATGGCCAGGCAGTAAGCCGTGTAGACGATCGTCTGGCCCCACAGGACGGTATGTGAGTCGACCATGGGAAATGCCTTCTGGGGGCGTCCGCACGCGGGGCGCCGGCCCATGATTGACGCTAGCGAGAGCCGAATCGGCCTCGCATTCCTCTAAATTCGGGTGTCTCGCGGATCACAGTGACCACGGTCCGCAGGTGGTCGGACAGCCCGGTGCTGCGGGTCGGACCCAGCTCGCAGGCACGCCACCGGCAGCAGGTCAGCGAACCTGGTCGGGGGCCTTGAGCTGGGTCAGGCCCGGGTTTGCGGCGAGGAACTCGGGCATCCGATCAGCCCACAGGGCGTAGAACAGCTCCTGGGTCTTCTGTCGGTCGGCGTAGAGGACGCTCGCCCCGCCCTCGGTGCCGTAGCTGGTGATCGGCACGGTGAGGAAGGTGACGTTCTCGACCCGGATGTCGCGCATCTGCCAGGCCAGCGAGCGGATGTCGCCGTCGCTGAAGCCCTCGTCGAGAACGAGGTTCTTGGTCACCGCCGACACCGCGTCGGCGAGCGTCATGGGGTTCGTGAGGGTGCCCTTGGACACCAGCTTGCGGAGCATCTCGCGCAGGAAGTTCTGCTGCCGTTGGATCCGGTCGAAGTCGCCGTTCTGCAGCCCGTAGCGGGTCCGCACGTACTCCAGCGCCTCGTCACCCATCAGGGTGTGCGGACCCTTCTTCCACGAGTACTTGTGCATCGGGTCGTACATGTCCTCGGCGACGTAGACGGTCACCCCGCCAAGGGCGGTGGACACGTCGCGGAAGCCGTTCCAGTCGATGATGGCGAGGTGGTCCATCCGGATCCCGGCGAACTGCTCGACGGTGAGCTGCATGAGCTGGGGCCCACCGTAGGAGAAGGCGGCGTTGATCTTCGTGGAGCCGTGCCCGTCGATGGCGGTGAAGGTGTCGCGCGGGATGGACACGACGTAGACCCGCTGCCGGTCGCCGCTGATGTGCAGCACCATGATCGTGTCGGAGCGGTGCTGGCCGGGCTTCCAGCGGCCGGCCCGGACCGACTCGGCGATGCTCGACCCGTCGTCGCCGTTGTCGGCCCCCGCGAGCAGGATGGTGATGCCGGAGCCGCCGTTGGGCGGCACCGTCGCCGGGCCCTGCGGATTGGTGACGTCGACCGGCACGGCCGGCGGTCGCTTGCCCTCCTCAGGCGCGGCAACAACCCGGCCGATGTCGGAGACCTGCTTGTTGAGAAACACCCCGAAGCCGGCGACGCCGGCGACGATGAGCCCGATGAGGGCAAGCAGTGCCGCGAGCGCCCGGTGCCGGTGCCAGAATCCGCCCCGCCGCCGGCGCCGCCTGTCCGGTCTGGTGTCCGCCGCGTCCGTCGCCGCCGCGTCGGCGCCCGTCCGCGCCTCGCTCTGGTATGCCGCCGGCTCACCGTCGGCGTCCGGGGTCACCGGCGGGTGCTCGCTCACCCGAGCAGGCTAGTAGGCGCCGGCGCCGGAGATGACCACGCGCACCGTCTTGGCGAGGATGATGAGGTCCTGGACCATCGACCAGTTGTCGACGTAGTAGAGGTCGAGCCGCACCGCGTCCTCCCAGGACAGGTCGGACCGACCGGACACCTGCCACAGTCCGGACAGGCCCGGCCGGACCCGGAGCCGACGGCGGTGCTCCGGGGCGTACTGCGCGACCTCGCGGCGCAGCGGCGGCCGCGGGCCGATGAGGCTCATGTCTCCGCGCAGCACGTTGACCAGCTGCGGCAGCTCATCGAGCGACCAGCGCCGGATCACTCGACCGACCGGGGTGACCCGGGGGTCGACGGTCATCTTGAAGAGCACCCCGTCGGAATCGCTCGCAAGCGTCGGCAGCATCGCCTCGGCATCGACGACCATGCTGCGGAACTTGAAGCAGTCGAATCCTCGGCCGCCCTTGCCGATCCGCTCCTGCCGGAACAGCACCGGTCCACGGTCGTGGGCCCACACGGCCACGGCGACGACCGCCAGCAGCGGCGACAGGAGCACGAGCAGCGCGAGCGCGCCGACGACGTCGAAGGTGCGCTTGCGCCAGGTGCCGGCGCGCTGCGCCTGGGGGCGCTCGACGTGCACGAGTGGCAGACCGCCGACGGGACGCATGTGCACCCGGCCGGCGGACACGTCCGACAGGCTGGGCACGACGATGAGCTGCGCCCGGTGGTCCTCGAGCTCCCACGCGAGGCGCCGCACGTCGACCTGCGAGCCGCCCGTGAAGATCACCAGGTCGGCGCTCTCGTCGTCGACCGCCTGCAGCACCTGGTCGCACGAGGCGACGACCGGGACGCCGAAGACGTCCCTGGTGTCCGCGCCGGCCGGCAGCACGGCCCCGACGACCCGGTAGCCGAGCCAGGACTCGCGCCGCAGAACCGAGCACACCTCGGCGACGTGGGCGGACGTGCCGACGACGAGCGTGCGCTGCAGGAACCGGCCCCGGCGGCGAGCGTGGTGGATTGCCCGGCGCAGCCCGAGCCGCGCGACGAGCAGCATGGGCAGGCCGGTGAGGAAGGTGATGACGAAGAAGCCCCGGGACAGCGGGAGGTGGAAGAGGTAGCAGAGGATGCCGACGGCTCCGGCTGCGATGAGAGTGCCGGTGATGACCCGGCGATACTCGGTGGCCCCGACGCCGAGGTCGCGCGGCTGGTAGGCGCCGTGGACGTGCAGCACGACGATCCAGGTGATGAGCAGGTATGCCGCGAAGCTGCCGACGACGTCGGTGAGGTCGTGGGCTATGTCGAAGACGGGGATGGCGTGTCGGCCGACGAGGCCGAGGAACACGGCCAGCACCATGACGACGACGTCGACGCCCATGGTCACCACCCGCAGCCCAGCCGGCTGACCGGGCAGATGGGTCGCGGATACCCCGCGTGCCGACGTCGTCATCGGCAGGCGATGGGTGCTCGCGAGTGTGCTCACGCTGGGTCCTTTGTCACTGCAGTGTCGGTGCACGGTGATGACGACCGAATTGCTCCGTCATGACACCGTTTTCACCGCTGTCTGCCAACTCCCTCATCGCGTCCGCGTCGCGAGGGTGGCGGCGGCCGTGGAGAGCCGCGCCCGGCGGTCTCCCCACCACCGGGCGCGGCAGTCATGGTGCTGCCCGAGCCGGGCTCAGCCAGCGAGGCCGATGAGCTCGGGCTGGGCGACCGTCCGCGACGAGCGGGTGGGCAGCTGGCTCACCGATCCGGTCGGGACGGTGAGTCCGGCGACAGCGGCGCGCAGCTGGGCGCTGAACCGCTCCTCGGAGAAGGACTCGGCATGGCTACGGATCGCGTCGGCGTCCCAGCGGCGCTCGGTGGCGCGGGCCACGGCATACCGGATCGGCTCGGCGATCGGGGCCTCGAAGAAGAGGCCGGTGCGGCCCTCGTCGACGGTGTCGAGGTAGCCGCCCCCACGCAGCGCGACGGTCGGCTTGCCGAAGGCGGCGGCCTCGAGCGGGGTGAGGCCGAAGTCCTCGTTCGACGGGGCGACGAGGGTGCGGGCGTTGGCGTAGGTCCAGGCCAGCTCGGAGTCGGTGAGGTTGGAGACCAGCCGGACGTTCGGCGGCAGACTGGCCCGGATCTGGTCGGCGAGCGGACCGTGGCCGACGATGACCAAGCGCTGGGTCATCCCGCGGAAGGCCTCGACGACCTGGTCGACGTGCTTGTAGGGCAGCAGCCGGGAGACGACGAGGTGGTAGCCGCTCGTCGCCCAGTCGGCCAGCGGGGCGTAGGGGGTCTGGTCCAGGTGCGGCAGGGTGCGGGGCGGGAAGATGACCGGAGCCTCGACCCCGTAGGTCTCCCGGATCCGGTCGGCGACGACGGTGCTGATGCCGACGTAGGCCTCGGCGGTCTTGGCGTGCCGACGGTCCCAGGCGCGCAGCAGCGGGCGCATCGCGAGCAGCGCCACGCCCTTGGGCGAGCGCCACGCGGCCCCGCCGAGGTAGGTCTCGGTCTGGTAGAGCCAGCGGGCCGGCGTGTAGCAGTAGACGAGCTTGCGCCCGGTGGCGGTGAAGCCGTGCGCCCAGCCGCTCGAGGAGACGATGACGATGTCCTCGGTGATCTCGATCGACTCGGCGGCGAAGGGCAGCACCGGAAGCGCGGCGCGGTAGTGCCGGCGGAAGAAGTCGTTGCCGTTGAGCTTGGAGACGACGATGTCGGCGTCCTTGAACTCGGGGTAGGTCGCGTCCGGGTCGTAGAGGGTCGTGTAGATGCGGGCGCCCGGGAAGGCGCGGAGCATGGCCAGCACGACGCGCTCGGCGCCGCCGCGGGTGGTGAGGTAGTCGTGCGCGATCGCCACCGTCGGGGTGCGGCGCAGGGAGTCGGGCAGGGCAGAGCCCAGGCGGCCGTCCGCGAAGCGCTTCATTCGACAAGAACCCTTTGCTCTCAGTCCCCGAGGACCTTGAGCGCCCTCCCGAAGCGCTCAGCACCGGCACACGGCGAGAACTCGTCGTGAAACCGCTTGTAGCTGGCGTTCAGGATAGCCCCGATACCCGATTCATGCCTAGTCGTCCAATCGGATGACTTCGGCGGCCGAACGGGCTCGATCTCGGTGAGCGCCAGGTCGAGCACCCGGGTGAGATCCCCTGGATCGCCGGCTCGGGCGATCCACGGATGATCCGGACCCGCGACCTCGGGCAAGGCACCCGCGTCGCTGATGACGAAGGGCACCCGGGCCGACATCGCCTCGGCGACGACGAGCCCGAAGGACTCGGGCAGGCGGGACGGGAAGACGGCGAGGTCGACGCGGGCGAAGAAGTCGGCGCGGTCCAGCCAGCCCGGTCGCTCGACGAGATGCGCGATGGGGGCCAGCCCCCGCTCGACGGCGGCCGCCTGGGCGGGGCCGACGTGCAGCGGCTCACCGGCCAGCACCAGCCGGACCCGACCGGGGTCCGCGCTATCCAGCCGGCGCACCGCCTCGGCCAGCTCGAGCACGCCCTTGTTCGGCCCGATCCGCCCGAGGAAGCCGAGCACGAGCGGTCGCCCGGCGCCGACAGCCGCCGTCTCGTCGGACGACCCTTCGGCGGGCCGCGGGACGACGTGGACCGGGTCGACCCAGTTGGGCAGCACGAGCAGGCGAGCGGCGTTTCGGCCGAGCTGAGGAGCGATCCGCGCAGCCATCGCCTGCGACGGGACGACGACGGCCCGCGCACCCACGACGGCGAGCCGGGTGGCCCGGACCTGTTGGGTGCTCTGCGGAGTCTGGTGCAGGTGGACGACCCTCCGGGGGGACCCGGCCACGGCCAGCGCCGGTGCCAGCCCGTTGGCCCAGACGAGCGATGCCGGATGCGCGGCGCGCCACCCAGCGAGGGCAGCCAGGTACCCGGGCCGTCGAGCGCGGGCAGCGACCTCCGGCAGCGCCGCAACCGGCAGAGCCGTCACGGGCAGGCCGAGGGACCGGGCTGCCAGCACGAGCGCGTCCGGCGCGTCGGGCGCGACGACGCGCGCGGCATACCCGAGCTCGTGGGCGACCCGAGCCATGGCGAGCAGCATGACCTCGCCCCCGCCGAGCGACCCGTGACCGGCGAGGAAGGCCAGCTCACGGGGCACCGGCCACCACCAGGTCGTCGCCGGTGACCATCGCTCCCGGAGCGCTCAGCGCCGGCAGGTCGGGTGGCAGGAGCCGGCCCATCCGCACGCACCACATCGCCATGCCGAGGGCAACGGCGAGCGGCAGGTCGAAGAACACCTCGCCCATGTTCACCGCGCACGCACAGGTGGCCACGAGCGAGGCCTCGACGGGGAGCAGTCGGCGCGAGCGTGGCATGCCCGCCGACAGTCCGATGACGCCGACGACGACGGCGAGCAGCAGGACGAGGGAGAGCCACCCGCCCTCCTGGCGGACCGCGAGATAGCTGCTGTGGAAGAAGAAGGTGGCATCGCCCAGCTGGATCGTGGCCGTCCCGGCCCCGCCGCCGAAGATCGGGTTGCCGTCGACCTTGAGCAAGGACAGCGGCAGGATCCGCTCGCGCAGCTGGTCGCTGCCCTGCCGGTCGGCGAAGGTCCCCTCGTGCTGCAGGTCGGCCGGGATGCTGCTCACCAGCCAGGTCCCCAGCGCAAGCAGCGCGATCGACGGTGCGCGACCCAGCCGGCCCGCGACGAGCATCCAGCCGACCCCGAGCCCGGCCGCCAGCCACGATGTGCGCGAGAAGGTGAGGAAGAGCGCGACGAGGATCGTGACGAGCAGCACGAGCCGCCAGCGCCGGGTCGCGGCCAGCCCGATCGCGAGGAAGCCATAGGCCGTGAGGTAGTACCCGGCGACGTTGGGGTCGGCGAAGAATCCGGTGAGTCGGGTGCCATAGGAGCCGCGGTAGCCGATGAAGAAGCCCGCCGTAGCGACGAGCAGTCCGATGCCCAGCCCCCGCGCCGCCGACGGAGCGTGGATCCGCCCCGCGGAGAGGGTGAGGGCCAGCCCGAGCCAGACCGTGAGATGCGCGACCCGGCGCTCGGCCGGCAGGTCGAGCACGACGAGCGTGTGCACGGCGATGAAGCCGACCATCGTCGCGAGCAGGCCCATGAACCAGGCCGGCCGGGGCGCTGCCAGACCGCGTGGCTGTCTGGCGAGCGCGAGGCCGACGATGGCCGCCGCCGCGACCTCGTTGACCGGCAGTGAGGTGGGGATGGGAGACGAGGCGATCGGCAGCAGCGCGAACGCGGCGAGGTCGGGCAGCCGGGTCGAGTTGGGCTCGGGGGGCTCGGTCCGACGGATGCCCCAGGCGGTGGCGACGGCTCGTGCCATCAGGACCCGGCTCGCTCACGCGCTTGCACCCGGCCGGGCGAGGCGGCGACGGGGCTGAGCGCGGCATACACATCAGCGATTCTCGCGCACATGTCGGCCACGCTGGGCCAGCCGTCGGGCAGCCACGGCCGAGCCGTCGGATCGTCTGCCTGGGCGGCCAGCCGGTCGGCGACCGCCGCCGGGTCGGCCGGGTCGACGAGGCAGCGGGCGGGCAGCAGCTCGGGGTTGCCGCCGACCGGCGAGGCGACGACGCCGAGGCCGGCGACGATCGCGTCGAGCAGGGTGTAGGAGCAGTTCTCCCACACCGAGAGCTGGGCGACGACATCGGCGCGCGCGAGCAGCGGCCCGGCCTCGACGTGGCCGGGGAGCTCGACGGCATCGTCGAGACCGAGCCGACGGACCTGGGCGCGCAGCGCACCGTCGAGCGGACCGATCCCGGCGAGGGTGAGCCGGGCCCGGGGGCGGCGCCGTCGCAGCACCGCGAAGGCGTCGACGAGCTCGGGCAGCCGCTTCTCCGGCGCGAGCCGGGCCAGCGCGACGACGTGCCCGCCGTCGCGCGGCGCCCGGTGCCGCCGGGCGGTCCTGGGCTCGAGGTCGGCAGGGCGGTCGATCCCGTTGTGGATCACCGTGATCGGGGTCCGGGGGTGCCACTTGTCGAGCATCGCGGTGCGGGTCGCCTCGGAGACCGCGACGATCGCGGCTGCGCGGCGCAGGCGCATCCGGTGCACGTCGGCCATCAGCCGGGCCCGCTGGGTCGAGCCGTGGTAGACGCGGTCGTCGGCGGCGATGCCGTGCTCGGTGGTGACGATCGGGTTGCCCCGCGGGGTGGCCAGCGCGGCGACGATGTCGGCATGCGAGAGGTGGCTGTGCACGAGTGCAGGCCGCACCGCCCGCACGGTATGCCGCAGGGTCACCACGGACGCCCGGGTGCCGGCCGCGGGTCCGATGGGGCCGGTGCGGACGTCGGCGCCGAGCGTGCGCAGCCGATCGGCGAGCGGCCCGGCGGGACAGAGCACGACGAGGCGCCAGCCCGGGATGCCGGCGCCGGCGACGTCGAGGACGTGCCGAGCCACCCCGCCGAGGTCGGCCACGGGCACCACCCACAGGGCCGTGCGCGGGGGCGCCCCCGACCCGGGGGCATCGGTCAGAGCCATTGCTCCAGCCGCTCGAGCGCCAGCCAGAAGCCCTCGCCGTTGTTGACGTGGCCCTGCCAGATCTCGGGGATGAATCCCGCTGTGGGGCAGAGCCGGTCGAGCTGCTCGCAGAGCACCGGCCAGTCGATGTCGCCCTCGCCGACCTGCACGCCCTCGCCGTCCACGCCGACGGCGTCGACGAGATGCAGGTGCACGGCGTGCGGGGCGAGCGCCGCGGCATACTCGCTGAACGGGCGGCCCTCCCACGTCGCCGAGAGCTTGCTGTGCGAGACGTCGAGGACGAGCTGGCGGCCGGTGTCGCGGGCGAAGGCCGCAGTGTCCTCGGCGCGCACGAAGAGGTTGCAGTAGAGCTGACCGCCCATGTACCACGGGAAGGGCGGCAGGGTCTGGGCGCCGAAGCGGACGCCCGTGAAGTCGATCCGGTCCAGGCCGGCGGCCACTCGCTCGTACAGCCGCGGCAGCGCGTCGAGCGGCAGGTGCCGGTCGTGCGTGAAGCCGCCGAGGCTGCAGATGACCACGGGGTCGAGCGTGCGCGTCGGGTCGGTGGGATCCGTTGCGGCAGTGAAGAACTCGCTCATCGCGACGGTCGTGTCGACGACCCGCTGCAGCTCGGCGATGGAGCGGGTCCAGTGCGCGTCGTCGGGCGAGGCGAGGTTGAGCAGGAAGTCGCCGGCGAAGAGGTCGGGCGAATGGCAGGCGAGGGCGAAGGGCAGCCGACCGCCGGCGCTCGCCGGCAGCTCGGCGCAGGCCGGCTCGAGGAAGGGGCGCGGGTCGAGGTCGAGGTCCTTGTAGGAGAAGTGGAACTCGAGGAAGTCGGGGGTCGCGTCGGTGACCAGGGCCGGCCAGTCGTGATAGCGCACCGGCAGCCCCCACGGCCGGCGGAAGGCGAACTGCCGGCCCTTGGCGACCGCGTCGGTGAGGTCGGTGGCGTAGAAGAAGTCGCCGGCGTCGATGCCCCGGCGCAGGGTGCGGCCGACGAGCTGCGGCAGGGCGTTGGGCTGCAGGCCGCGCCCGGGGCTCTTCACCGCGACGTCGGCCGCGGCGACCGTCTCGCCCGGCTCGATCCGCCGGGTGGCGACGAGGCTCTTGGCGAGGTTGACCCGGTTCATCAGCTCGCCGGTCGACACCTCGCGCGGGGCGGGCGACCCGAGGGCCTCCTCGACCTCGCGGATCCGGGCGACCATGGCGGCGAGCTCGTCGGGCAGCAGGCTGACCTTGTGGTCGTTGCCCTCCATGGCCCGGTCGACGGTGAGGTGCTTCTCGACGATCTTCGCGCCGAGTGCGACCGCGGCCACCGGCACGTGATAGCCGCGCTCGTGCCCGGAGTAGCCGACCGGGCAGTGCCCCATCTTGGCGAGCCGCTGCAGATAGCGCAGGTTGACGTCCTTGAACGGCGCCGGATAGGTCGACTGGCAGTGCAGCAGCGCATAGCCGACGCCGGCCTCGCGCAGCAGCGCGACGGTCTCGAGGATCTCGGCCTCGCGGGACATCCCGGTCGACAGCACGAGGGGTATGCCGCGTGGCGCGGCCAGCCGCGCGGCATACCGGAGCAGGTCGTGGTTGGTGAGGTCGGCGCTGGCGATCTTCAGCGCGGGCACGCCGTAGTCGACGAGCGCATCGACGCTGGGTGCGTCCCACGGCGTGCACATGACGTCGATGTCCCGCTCGCGAGCGTGGTCGAAGACGGTGAACAGCTCGTCGCGGCCGAGCGAGAAGCGGGAGAGCAGGTCGAGCGTGTACTGCGGGCCGAGGTCCTCGCCGTGGCTCGCCCCGCCACCGCCCTGCCGGTAGAGCGCGTCGAGATCGCGCAGCTGGAACTTGACGACGTCGGCGCCGGCCTCGGCGGCGTGGTCGACGAGGCGCTTGGCCAGGTCGACCGAGCCGTTGTGGTTGATGCCGATCTCGGCGATGACGAGGCACGGGCTCTCGGGGCCGACGAGGTGCCGGCCCACCCGCAGCGCCTCGGCCTGGTTGACCGCGAAGGAGACGACGTGGCCACGCTCGTCGAGCATCGGCACGATGTCGACACCGGGGCGGAACAGGCCGGCGATCTCGGCCGGGGTGGCCGTGGCCGGCGCGCTCGTCGGGGTGCGGTTGGCGGCGTCGAGGACCCGCCGCTCGAGGTCGACGGTGGTCTGGGTGGCGATCCAGCGGCGGAAGTCGCCGTCTGAGAAGGCGCCCTGCAGGATGCCCCGCTCGTCGACGCAGAAGACGACCCTCGACTTGTTGTCGGTGATCTTCTGCAGGGCCCGCAGGATCGAGTCCTCGGCATAGACGACGTAGGGCGCGAGGTGGCGCTCGATGATCACTGCGGCTCCTCGGCCTCGGCGGGGACGGCGACCCGTCGCTCGGCGACCAGTCGGGTGAGCAGGGCGTCGGCGACGGCGAGGTCGAGCGGCGTGTCGATGTCGGTGCCCTCGACCTCGTCCATGACGAACATCCCGATTGTCCCACCGAGCCGGTTGTCGGCCGACGGGTCGGGGTGGGCGTAGAGCGCCGTGCGCGACAGGTAGAGCGAGCCGGTCTCGCGATAGCGCAGCTGCTCGGGGGCGAGGTCCTGCCGGCGCGGTCGGGCCTGCCACGGGTAGTGCGCGACCGGCGGGTCGGTCGGGGTGGGCCCGGGGGCCCAGAGATAGATCGGCGTCGGCACGACCCCGACGAGCGAGTCCACCCCCGTGCTGGCGAACTGCGCGATCGCCCGGTCGATGGTGTCCGGCAGCCGCACCGGAGAGGTCGCCTGGAGCAGCAGCACGGCGTCGGGGCGCTCGCCGGCGGCGCTCGCCGACTCCACCGCGTGCCGGACCACCGGCTCGGTGGGCGTGGTGTCCTCGGCGAGCTCGGCCGGCCGCTCGATCACCCGAGCGCCGAATCCCCTTGCGGCAGCAGCGATCTCGGCGTCCTCGGTGGAGACGGCGACGGTGAGGTGACCCGAGGCGGCATACCGGCTGCGCAGTGCGGCAGCGACGGTCCAGTGCAGCAGCGGGTGCCCGGCGACCGGCACGAGGTTCTTGCGCGGGATGCCCTTGGAGCCGCCGCGGGCCGGGATGACGGCGAGGATGCGCGGGGTCATCGCGGGCCGCCGGCGATCTCGAGCAGGTATGCCGCGACGGCGGCGGCAGGCGCGGTGGCGGGCAGGTCGGGCACGGGAGTGGGACGCTGCCCCCAGCGGCTCATGGCATAGCGCTCCCAGAAATCCCGCAGCCACACCGGGGGATGCGGGTGGTCGACATAGCCCGGCAACCCGCGCGCCGCCGCCTCGAGCACGCCGGTGGAGAAGACGCTGACGACCGGCGCCGGCGGGTCGCCGAGCGGGCGGCCGCTGTCGTCGACCCGGATGCCGGCCCGCCGCCAGGCGGCATGCAGCGCCCGGGAGATCTTGTCCCGCTCGGAGGGGTGCGGACGATAGGTCGCGTCGTGCCGGCGACAGAAGCTGTATCCCGCGTACGCGAGGCTCGCGCGGGCGAGCTCGGCGCCGTGCAGCTGGCCGAGGTAGATCGGCGGGGCGTCCGGATCGGGTGCCCGCAGCGGCGAGCGCGCGGCCCGCCAGAGCAGCTGCGAGCCGACCGTCTCGACCGCGACATCGGAGCGACCGCTGCGCCAGAAGCCGGCGTCGGCGTCGGTCCAGGCGAGCAGCCGGGCGCCTGGCGGCAGCGGCGGGGCGTGCGGCGTGAGCAGGCCGTGCTGGACGACGACGGTGGGCAGCCCCCGCTGCGCCGCGAGGGCGTGCGCCGCCGCGCCGAGCGGCAGGTGGTGCCCGGCGACGACGACGAGCCGGAGGTCGGCCAGCTCGGGCCGGCGCAGCAGCTCGGCGACGGTGCCGGTATGCCGCGTCGCCGCGTCGCCTGTCAGCGGCGCTGCCGGGCCGGGCTCGCGCAGCGGGGATCCGGTCGGCGCGAGGACGGCGACCTCGGCGGGCGGCAGGTGGTCGACCGGGTCGAGCACCGCGGCCCGGTGGCTCGGCGAGAGCGCGTCGAGGGCGACGAGCACCCGGGGCCGACCCGCCGTTGCGTGCGGTGCCTCGGGCTCAGGCAGCGCGAGCGCGGCGACCGGCGGCGGCTGGGGGTGGCGGCGCGAGCGCAGCGCGGCGACGACCCGGCGGGTCGGGTGCTGTCGGGCCTGCCAGGCCTGCCACTGGCCGAGCGAGCTCGGGTGGTGCAGCCGGGCGGTCACAGCGCCGAATATAGGCGCACGGGCGCCGAAGCTAGACTCCGAGCGTGCGGCGCACTCTCCCTGTGGCCTTCGGGTGAGCAGGATCCTGCTGGTCAGCCCCGCCTTCCACGGTTACTGGCGGGCGATCGCGGCGGCCCTCGAGGCCCGCGGCCACGAGGTCGAGACGCTGCGCTACGACGCCTTCGACTCCCCGGCCGCCAAGCTGGTCAACAAGCTGCGCTACGAGCTGCCCGACCGGCTCGGCATGGGCGCCGGCACCGGCATCGTTCAGGCCGGGCTCGGTGTGCCGGCGCTGCGCGCGGCGCTGACTGCCCGTGCGGTGCAGGCGGTGCGCGACGGGTCCCCCGAGGTGGTCGTCGTCGTCAAGGGGGACCTCCTCGGCCCGGAGTTCTGGGGGATGCTGGCGGACCGGCGGCTCCCTCGGGTGCTGTGGCTCTACGACGAGCTGCGCCGCACGGCCTTCGGTTCCCCCGACGAGGTGGTCGCGGCGCTGGCCGGAGGTCCGGTGGCGAGCTACTCGCCGGCCGACACCGCCGCCCTGCGCGCCGCCGGGATCGAGGCGCACTGGCTGCCGCTGGCCTACGACCACCGCAACGATCCCCCGCCCGGGCCGGCCCGGGTCGCGGAGATCGTCTTCGTGGGGGCTCGCTACGCCGGTCGGGAGCAGGTGCTCGCCGAGCTGGTGCAGGCCGGCCTGCCGGTGCGGGCCTTCGGGCGGCAGTGGTCCGCGCACCCGTGGGACCGGGCCCGGACCTGGCGGATCGACGCGCCCGCGGTTCCGGCCGGTCGCGACGTCGACCGCCCCGCGGCATACCGGACGATGCAGCGCGCGGCAGCCACGCTCAACCTGCACGGTGACCAGGACGGGCTCACCATGCGCACCTTCGAGGCGTGCGGCGTGGGCGCAGTGCAGCTCGTCGACCGGCCCACCGACGGGCTCTTCGACGAGGGGGTCGAGCTGGCCCGATTCGACTCGCCGGCCGAGCTCGTCGAGCTGTGCCGGCGGGCCCTGCGGGAGCCGGCCTGGGCCGATCGGCTGCGTGCGGCGGGCCGGGCCAGGGCCCTCGCCGAGCACACCTTCGACCACCGGGTCGCGGTGCTCGAGCGACTCTGGAGGCGCTCGACCGACTGGTGATGGAGCGGGCGTCCAGGCGGGCTCAGCGGGCCAGCCGCGGGACGATCCGCGCCAGCACGGCGTCGAGCTGGTCGGCGGTCGCCCGGTTGGCGGCGAGGCCGCGGCGATACGGGTCGACGACGTCGTCCTCGGGGCGGACCGGGCGACGGGCCCGGAAGATCGCGGTCACCAGGTCCCGCCCGCGAACCGCCCCGGGGATCGCCGCCAGGGCGGCGTCCGCCTGGGCGATGGTGAAGACGATCGGCGCCGCCGTGGGCAGCTCGTCGATGATCGCCAGCCGGTGCCGGGCCTCCATGGTGAGCACGAGGTCGGCCTCGGCGACGACCTGCGCGGTCACCGAACGCGAGCGGTGGGCCGAGCCGTCCCGGCCCCGCTCGGCGAGGACCTGGGCCATCTCCTCGCTCATCGGCTCACCGACGAGGCCGGGGATGCCGGCGCTGCGGATCTCCAGCGCCCCACCCGGCGGCACGAAGTCGGCGGCCCGCGCCGCGGCATACGCCGAGCGGCAGATGTTGGCCGTGCACACGAAGAGCACGGTGAGCGGAGCGGGGACGGGCTCCGCGGTCGATCGGGGGTCGGCTGCTGAGGTCATCGCGGTCCCGTCTGGTGCATCGGCTCAGGCTGGTCGGCGACCACCACGGCCCCGGCCGCGGCCAACGCGGACAGCACGCTCTCGACGTCGGCGCGAAGCGTGTCCACTGCGACGGCATAGTGGCCGGCCACCGCGACCGCCGTCTCCTCGGTGCTCAGCGGTCCGTGCTGCTCGACGACCTCCCAGATCGCCGCGGCCGAGTCGGACAGCGCCATGCCGGGGCCGTCCGGCAGGACGGCGAGATAGAGCGGCGCGACCCCCTGCACCGGTTGCCTCTGCTCGTCGACGAGGCCGGCCTCCTCGGCGGTGACGACGGCGGCGGCCGGCGCCACGGCATACCGGATCATCGGGCCCTCACCGTCCGCCGCCGATCCGTCGGACCCGGGCGAGGTACTCGCGGGCCACGTCGGCGCGGGTCGCCGGCCGGCCCAGAGAGCTCTCCAGCACGCTGCGCCGCACGACGAGACTGCTCGCCACCAGCCGGATCCGGTCCACGCCGTGGGTGCTGCGCCAGCGGGCCAGCCAGCGCTCCCGCGGCGAGGAGGCCGTGCCGAAGCTGGCCCAGAGGGCATAGTCCGGAGCCTCGCGGAAGCGCTCGAGCTCCCCGCGGGCGGCGGCCAGCGCGGTCTGCGCGCGGAGCACGTCGGCGAGCTGCTCGACCTCGGCGATCTCGGCCGCATCGAGCGCTCCCCACACCTCGATGCGCTCGCGGGCCGCCTGCTCGATGCCCTCGCCCCGCGCGGCATGCAGCAACAGCAGCAGGGCCTGGGCGCTGCGGCTCGGGACGTCGCAGGCGGTGCTGGCGAGCTCGACGGTATGCCGCTGCGCCCACAGTCGCTCGAAGGCCACGGCGGGAGCCACGGTGAGACCGGGGAAGGATCGGTGCACGTCGGCGTAGCCCCAGTGCGGATGCCACCAGTTCGACGCGTGCCCGAACGGCGAGCCGGCGAAGTCGGTCACCTCGCGCCAGCCGGCCGACCGCAAGCCGGCCGCCAGGGCGCCGAGGTCGGCCGGGTGGACGAGCAGGTCGGCATCGGAGCCCGGCGAGGCTCGGCCGCGGAGGGTGGGGTCGGCGGCCGGACCCTTGACGTGCAGCATCCGGACGCCGCGCTCGATGCCGATCCGCTGCAGCGCGGCATGCGCGAAGCGGACCCGGACCGCCGCCGGCAGCTGGTCGTCGAGTGCCCTCACCCGCGTGCCTCAGCGTCAGCGCCGCTGGGTCGGACGACGAGGACGCCGGCCTCCAGCAGCGCATGCACCCGCTCGGCGACCTGCACGGCCGCCGGCCGGCCGTCGGGGGGCGGGCCGAAGCCCGCAACGACGGCGGTCGTGAGCTCCTCCAGGCTGGCCCCGGGCCCGGCTGCGTGCCGCACGAGCGTGGTGGGCAGGGCGGACAGCCAGATCAGCTGCCCGCCGGCCAGCACGACCGACTCGCCGTCGGCCTCGATCCGGTCGAGCAGGTCGGGCGCCCAACCCACCCGGGTGGCCTCGGACAGCTCGTCGGCAGCGGGTATGCCGCGCGACTCGCCACCAGTGTCCGCCGCTGCGCGCATCTCGGGGTCCTCACCCACCGTCGGCGGGATCGGATCCGGCGGCGTGGCAAGCAGTCCGGTGAGCACCGGCCCGAGGTCGACGGCCTCTCGGTAGCGCACCCGGCGCAAGCCGCCGACCGAGGCCAGCAGGGCGGCGATCCGCTGCAGCGGCCGCGTCATCCGGGTGAGATGCGACAGCTGACCGGCCAGCTCGAGGACCGCCTCGAGGATCGGGACCTGCTCGACGACGGGGGCCTCAGCATCGGGCGAGTCCATGGGGTCGGTCGCGGTCGTCGGGTCGGCGCCGACCCGGTCGAGCAGGAGCACCGCACCGACCCGGCCGGGGGACATCCGCCGCAGGCCGGCCTCGGCCGGGCTGACGCTGCGCTTGGCCGCATCGGTGCCGGGTGGGTGGACGAGCACCGGACGGGGATAGGCCAGCACCGAGCCGTCCGGGCGGATGCCCACCGTCTCGTCGGAGAGGTAGCCGAAGTGGCGGCCCAGGGTGAGCGCGAGCGTGGACTTGCCGGTGCCGGAGGCGGCCGCGCAGACCGCGACGTGGCCGGTGGCGGGGTCGACCAGACCGGCCGCGTGCACGAGCAGCAGCTGCGGGTCGCTCGCATCGATGGCCCAGAGCGTCAGGGTGGTCGCGACGTGCTCGAGCACGGTCCGGACCGCCACCTCGTCGGTGTCCGAGCCGACCAGGTCGGACGTGTCGATCGGCACCACCGGGACGGCATCCGCGGCATCGGCCGGGCCGCAGCCGGCGGCCGGTGGGGCAGCGGCGTTGGCGGCCAGACACCAGGCCCACGCGCGGCATACCTGCTCGCGCGCTGCCGCGGCGGCCGGTCCGCGCAGCTCGAGACGCACCGGCATACCGAGCAGGACGAGGTCGACCGGCGGTGTCGCGACGGCCGAGGAGGTCACTTCGGCGTCTTCTCCTGCTCGCGGCGGTCGGCCCGCGACGTGACGCGCGACCTCGGAGCGCTCTTGCGACGGAAGCGACGCAGCTGGCGGTCCTTGGACTTGTACTCGTAGTAGCCGGTGCGGGTATAGCCGCCATAGCCATAGCCGTAGAGGACCGCACCCATGCCGCGCTTCGGGGCTTTGTTCACGACGACGCCGAGCAGCTTGCCACCCACCTGGGAGAGGATCTTGCCGCACAGGGCGAGCTCCTCCTTGTGGGTCTTGCCCACGGACACGACGAGCAATGCCCCGTCGGTCACTGCGCTGAGCAGGCCGGCATCCGTGACTGGCAGCAGCGGCGGGGCGTCGAGGATGACGAAGTAGTCCCGGGTCAGATCGTCGACGAGCGCGCGCATCCGCTGCGAGCCCAGCAGCTCGCTCGGGTTGGGGGGAATGCGGCCGGCCGGCAGGAAGTGCAGTCCGTCGGTCTCGGTGGGCTGCATCGCCACCGACACGGACAGATCGCCGGCGAGCACTTGGGTGAGGCCCAGGCTCCCGTCGGACTGGAAGATGGTGGCAAGCATCGGTCGGCGCAGATCAGCGTCGATGATGACCGTCGGCTGTCCCGACTCGGCCAGCACCCGGGCGACGTTCGAGGAGACCGAGGACTTGCCCTCGCCCGGGTTGGGGCTGCTGACGACGATGCTGCGCGGCGGCCGGTCGACGTCGATGAAGCGCAGGTTGGTCCGGATGTGCCGGAAGGCCTCCTTGGTCTGGCCCAGGCTGTCCAGCCCGCCGTCCCGTTGGTCGGCGATGTCCTTGCTCATCGGGATGATGCCCACGACCGCCGCGCCCACGGCCTTCTCGACGTCCTCGACGTGCCGGACCCGGTTGTCGAGCTGGCGGCGCAGCAGGGAGATGACATAACCGGCCGCGAGGCCACCACCGAGACCCAGCATGAGCAGTCGGCGCACGTTCGGCGAGCTCGGACCACCCGGCATCGGGGCCTCGCTGACCGGACGCAGGGTGACCGCGGACAGCCCCTTGGCGTCGGGCGGGTTGTTCGCCGTCTCGAGGGCCAGGGCCTCCGCCGCGATTGCGCGGAGGCCGACGTCGGCGAAGAGCTTCGCATCCTCAGGGGTGCTCGCCGTCGCCGTGACGAGAAACAGCTGTGAGCCGGCCGGGTTGTTCGCCGACAGTGCTCCGGCCACGGCCGACGAGCCGTAGCCGAGCTCGGCGACCATCCGCTCGCCGACCGAGCGACTGTTGACCAAGGGAAGGTAGGAGGCGGCTTTCTGGGTGGCGAGGGCCAGGCCCGAGGCCGACTCGCCGACCGAGGTCGACTGGCCGGCGACGACGTATGCCGTCGCGGTCGCCTGGTAGATGACCGGTTGACGCTGGGCGTAGAGGTAGGCCCCGAGGACTCCGAGCACACAGGTCGCCAGGATGAGCAGGGCGTTGGCCCGAGTCATGCGCACGAAGTCGATGACGGTCACGCGGATCCTCCCTCACGTCGCACGGGCCAACCCACGGCGTACTTCCCTGACCCGGCATGATATCGGGGAACGCGCGGTCCCTTTCCTGCCGCACCACGCGGCGCCTGACCCTCCGGGTGAGTCGAGTGCGGTGCGCTGGCCCGACAACGCGGCTAGCGCACGAGAGGCCGCACGATAGCCTGTCGCGCATGCTCGCCAGGGCCGACGTCGCGCAGGCCAGGTGGGCCCTCGGGCACCTGCGGGATCCCCGCTTCCGCCGTCAGCTGCGGGCCGCACAGCAGGGTCTGCGGCTGCCGCGGCTGCCGCGTGCCCGGCTGGTCCCGGGCGAGGTGTGGGGCGTGACCATGGTGCGCAACGAGCTCGACGTCATCGAGGCGTCGATCCGGCACCTGTTCGAGCAGGGCGTCGACCACGTGCTCGTCGCCGACAACCTCAGCACCGACGGTACCGATCGCCTGCTCGACGAGCTGGCCCGTCGAGACCCACGGGTGCACGTGGCGCGCGACCGTGAGCCGACCTACTACCAGTCCGAGAAGATCACCCTGCTCGCCCGCGCCGCCCGGCGGGCCGGCGCGGACTGGATCGTCCCCTTCGACGCCGACGAGTTCTGGTTCGCCGAACAATGCTCGGTCGGCGAGCTCTTGCGTGGCCTCGGCCGGGCCGCGACGCCGGTCGGCCTGGTCACCGCCGAGCTGCACCACATGGTGCCGACGATGGCCCACCCCGAGCCGCTGGAAGCAGCGACCTTCCTGCTCGACGCCACTCCCACGGTCCCGGGCAAGGTCGCGGTCCGCAGTCATCGGCTCGTCGTCGTGTCCGTCGGCAATCACGGCGCAGCGCGGGTGGGGCGCAAGGTGCCGGGGCTGTTCATCGCCCATGCCATCTACCGCGGCCCGGAGCAGATCGCTCGCAAGGCCCGCGGCGGAACGCAGGCGGTGCTGCCTACAGACCCTGGCGCGGAGATCGCGGCGCATTGGCGGCGCACAGCCGCGCTGGGCGACGAGCAGATCGAGCAGGCCTGGCAGCGGATCAGCGCCGGCCAGCCGGATCGGCTGGTCGGCTTTCGGGCCACCGGACCGATGGTGCCCGCCCAGCCACTCCAGTGGCCGTATTGGGATCCGTCGTCTGTCCTCCCACCCGACCGGCCGCCGATGCCGTGGTGAGCATGCTGCAGCGCGCCAAGGACGAGGCCTACGACGTCTGGCTGCGATTTCGTCCTGTTCTCGGGCCGATCGTGTTGCGGGGCAACGCGATCGGAGCGCACGGTTACCACCGGGGCCGGCCAGCCGAGGTGACCGCGCAGGCCTATTGCGTCTACCGCGCCAGGAATGCGGACGTGGTTCGCGCGTTCGTCGAGCAGTCTCCACGAGGGGTGGACTGGCACCTGCACGCGCTGGACCAGGCGGCTCCGCAGCTCGCGCGGTGGACCACTGCGGCGGGTCCGGGTGCCAGGATGCCGCTGCTTCAGTCGCTCATCGACGCCCACCCGCCGGCACCTGGCGATGCGGTCATCCTCGCCGACGACGACGTCGAGTTCGTCGGCACCGGCGCCACTCGCTTTCCCGGGCTGGCACTCACCGGTGGACTCGACATCGCTCAGCCCGCCCACGTCCCGGACAGCCACTACACCTACAAGGTGACCGAGGTGGTCGCCCTCAGCACGGCTCGCGAGGTCACCTATGTCGAGGTCGGCCCGTTCGTGCTGCTCGGCCCGCGAGCCTGGCCGCTGGTCCTGCCGTTTCCGCCCGACGCGGCGATGGGCTGGGGAGTCGACGTGGCGTGGTCCCAGTTGCGGCACCGCGGGCTGCGCCTGGGGGTCGTCGATGCGACCCCCCTGCGGCACCTCGGCCCGGTGGGCCAGGTGTACGACACCGACATCGAGTGGACGGCCCTCCAGCGGCACTTGCGTGCTGCCGACTTGCCCTCGACGGACTCGTTCGCCCGCAATACCGGCCGGACCTGGCGACCGTGGCAGCGCCGGCCCCGATGGGCATCGGCTAGCGAAGCTCCGCCCCCGGCCACACCGGTGGCCTGACCGGCACCTCATGGTGCGGATCCCAGGTCGTCCAGGAGAGCGGCCGCACCGTCACCATCGGGCCGTGGGCCTCGACCGCCAACCGGGGCTCCGGCCGACCGGTCGAGATCGCCTCCCACACCGCATCGAGCTCGGCATCGCCGAGTCGCGCGCCGCGCGCCCAGTGCACCCCGCGCGAGACGCTGAGCTCACCCGCCGCCAGTCGCTCAGCCGCGGCCCCCTGACGCACCTTGCGGGCTACTTGGTCCCGGCTTCGGTAGAGCGCGTGGGCGAGGTGCAGCTCGGTCACCGCGCGCCCGACCCGGGTCGCCCAATGGTTGCCGGAATGGACCTCCGCGAGCGGGTGGGCCCGGAAGGCGACCTTGCCAGGCAGCACCGGGCTGGCATCGAGGACGAAGCCGGTGTCGACACCGATCGGGTCGGGGCCGCTCACCCGCACCATCTGGTACATGCGGGCCGAGACGATGCCCACGTCGACCGGCTGGCCGCGCAGACAGGCGGCCACTGACTCGCCGGCGGCGAAGAACCACTCGTCGGCGTCGAAGGGCACGATCCAGTCTGCCCCGGCGCGCCAGGCATGGTGCGCCAGAAAGGTCACCTTCTCGGACTGGTGGTGCGCCGGCTCGCTGTCGCGCGCCACGAACAGCCGCGGATCCTCGGCAGCCCGCTCGAGCAACAGCTCTCTCGTGCCGTCGACCGAGCCGTTGTCGGCGACCAGGATGCGGTCGATGCCCTGGGCGAACAGCTGGTCGAGCGTGGCGAGGACCACGTCGACCTCGTCCCGGACGATGCCCACGGCCCAGATCGACCCCGGCACCCGCCGCGCCCGCGGCAGCGGCGGGACGGTCATCCGGCGGTTGACGCGCGCCTGGACCCGCCAGCGGCGCGGTGACCGATAGCGACCCGCGACCTGCACCATCTGGCGCACCGGGTCGAGGGCGGTCGAGCGCAGGGTCACGCCTCGCCCACCTCGAGCGAGCCGAGCTCGACCAGCCGGGCGAACTCGGGATCGCTCCGGACGAGGTCGGCGAAGGTGCCCGAGGCCCGCACCCGTCCGTCTGCCAACAGCACGACCTGGTCGGCATCCTTGACCGTCGAGAGCCGGTGCGCGATGACGATCGTGGTGAGCTCGTCGGGGAGCTCGCGCAGCGTGTCGGTCACCCGCCGCTCGGTCTCGTTGTCGAGGGCCGAGGTCGCCTCGTCGAGCACGAGAACCGCCGCGCCCCGGTAGAGAGCCCGGGCCAGGCCGATCCGCTGTCGCTGCCCGCCAGACAGGCGCACCCCACGCTCGCCGATCGTCGTCATGTCACCCAGCTCGAGTGAGTCGACGTGCTCGCGCAGGTGCGCCTGGTCGATGGACCGTCGCAGACGGTCCCGGTCGATCTGCGGGGCCAGATGGTCGAAGGAGATGTTCTCGGCAAGCGGCAGGTCCATGAGGTAGATGTCCTGCGGCACGTAGGTGAGCAGGTTCTGCCAGCGGCACAGGTCCGTGAAGACGTCGACGCCATCGACGAGCACCCGGCCGGAGGTAGGGCGGTGCAGGCCGAGCAGGACCTTGGCGAGCGTCGTCTTGCCGGCACCGCTGCCGCCGACGATCGCGACCGTGTGCCCCTTGGGGATGCGCAGCGTCACGCCCCGAAGCACCGGCTCGTCGCTGTCGTCGAAGGTGAAGTGGACGTCATCGACGACGATGTCCTGCTCGAAGGCCAGGGTTCCGGCATCCGGCGGACACGGGGGCGCGCTGCGGGCGGCCAGGCTGTCGGCCATCTCCGTCACGAGCAGCTCACGGTATGGCGCGGTGGCGCGCAGCGACGTCGCACTGCCGACGAGACGACTCAACGACGGCAACAGCCGGAAGGCCGCCGCCGCCAGGAGTCCGAGTGAGGCGACCATCTCGGTGCCGTTGCCCCCACTGGTCATCATCGACATCACCCCGATGCCGACGATGAAGAGGATCTCCAGACCGAAGCGTGGCAGCTCGCCGAGGAAGGAGCTCACCCGGCCGGCGAGCACCGCCTTGGTCGTCGCGTCCTGGTAGCGCCAGGTGAAGAACGACTCCGCGTGCCGGATCTTGATCTCCTCGATGCCCGACAGGGCTTGGAAGAGGGCGGCGGCGCCCACCATGCCCTCCTGCAGCTGCCGCCGACCGGCCGCCTCGGCACGCGGCTTGACCAGCCGGACGTAGGCCGCGCCGAGCACGACGACGTAGGCCATCAGGCTCACGGTCAGCGTGGGCGCGTTGTAGGCGAGGGCGATGACGATGGTCGCCACGCTGAAGGACTCGACGACGATGACGATGACCGAGGTGACCGTGCTGCCGAAGAACGAGGAGACGGAATCGACGATGCTGCGCAGCAGGTTGGGCAGGCTGCGCTGCAGGAAGACGGCATACGGCGCCCTGAGGAAGTGCTCGAGCAGGTAGGCCGAGGTGTTCACCTGCTGGCGGCCGAGGAAGCCCAGCAGCCACCACCGGAACAGGGCCACCGCGATGTCCTTGACGACGAAGCCCCCGACCACCAGGGCAAGCAGCACGGTCGTCTGGTGCTGTCGGTCCGTCCCGTCAAGCTGCAGCAGCCGGACCACCGCGCCGAGCAGCCCCGAGGCAGGATCGGCACCGGCCAGCAGCTGGATGAGGGGGAAGAGCAAGGCGATCGCGGCGGTCTCGACGACGCTGGCCGCCAGGGACCCGGCCAAGGCGAGCAGAAGGCGTCGACGGGCCGGCTTCGGGAAGAGTCGACCGTAGGCCAGTCGCTCTCGCGCCGACAGCATCGTCCTCCTCGTCCTCTGGCCGGTTCAGTCTATGCGCGGTCGGCGGGCCGGCCGGTGAGCGAGGCACTGGCCCTCAGGCCGAGGTGGACCCGCTCGCGGACCTGGGCCGCGAAGGCGGCTCGTCCGAATCCGGCAGCCGCCTGCTGCGCCGCGGCACTCATCCGGGCCCTCCGCGCGACGTCCTCGACAAGGCTTCGGGTATGCCGCGCCAGCTCCGCCTGAGTGTGCCACACCAGGCCGGTTCGGCCGGGGTCCACCGTGTCGCGGGCGCCGGCCCCGGCATACATGACCGGGACGGCACCGGCCGACATCGCCTCGACGGTGGACATGCCGAAGTGCTCCTGCCGCTCGGGGTCGACGTCGAGCTCGGTCCCGTAGCCGGTCGCGTGCCAGTAGATCGCGGCGGTGTTGGCGAGGGTCCGCAGCTCGTCGTGGTCGGCGGCGACGTGGAGCTCGACCGGCAGCCCGACCGCCCGGGAGCGCAGGGTGGCGACGAAGTCACGGGACGCCGCGTCGCTCGTCGGGCCGACGAAGTGCAGTGACCAGCCTGCCTCGTGCAGGTCGGTCATCCCGGCAAAGGTGTCGAGCAGCACGTCCTGCCGCTTGTGGTGGGCCTGGGAGTCGGCGGCGACGAACCTGCCCACGTTGAGGATGACCCGGCGCCGCTCCACGGTGGCGTCGGCGAGGTCCTCGCACGGGGGGAAGCACACGGCGTCCGCGGTCCGACGCCACCACCGCTGCACCCACTCGGCCGTGAAGGTCGAGTTGGCGATGAGCTCCTGGTAGTCGGGCATCCCCGGGCGGCTCGTGCCGCCGAGCAGCCGACCGATCCGATCCGCCCGAACGGCCTGCCGGCGCTCCGACCGGTCGTGGATGAGTCCGACCGGCCTGGAGGGGAAGAAGCACAGGAAGACCCCCCACCTGGCGGGGTTGCGCATCGTGCTCCCGTGCGCTGCGTTGACGAAGACGTCGAAGCCGTGCCGCCGCAGCTCGCGGTGGTTCTCCCACTCCTGCAGGCGCTCGAGGTATGCCGCCGGGACCTGCAGGCGGTAGGCCGCCCGCAGTGGCAGGCTCCGGCCCCGGCGCAGGACGAGCGTCGAGCACCCACCCAGGTCGAGGTTGTGGAAGCGGCCGATGTCCTCGAGGTCGACCGGACGCTCGCAGACGACGGTGACGTCGTAGTCCTCCGCGAGCGCCTCGGCGGCGCTCAGCGCGTGCTTCTCACCGCCTCCGCGCAGCCACGGCTGAGGCAGGAAGATCCCGACCCGGGGTCGCCGTGGCTGCGTCACGAGGAGGGTCAGGCCGGGACGACCTCGAAGCTGACGGTGGCCTGCACCTCGGGGTGCAGCCGCACCTTGGCCTGGTAGGCGCCGGTGGTCTTGATGTGCGCCGGCACCTCGATGGTCCGCTTGTCCAGGGCCGGGCCACCCGCTGCAGCGACCGCCGCAGCGACGTCGGCGCCGCTCACGGCACCGAAGAGGCGGCCGGCGGTGCCGGCCTTGGCCTGGACCGTCACGGACTGGCCCTCGAGCCGGCCCTTGACGGCCTTCGCCTCCTCGAGCGACTTGACCGCGCGCGCGGCGCGGGCCTTGGTGATCGCGTCGACCTGCTTCTGGCCGCCGGCGGTCCAGCCGGTGGCGAGCTTGCGCGGGAAGAGGTAGTTGCGGGCGTAGCCGTCCTTGACGTCGACGACGTCGCCGGGGGCACCGAGGCCGCTGACCTCGTGGGTGAGGATGACCTTCACGTCTGTCTCCTTGGTATGCCGGGTGGCCGGGTCAGCGGGCCGACGACGAGTAGGGCAGCAGGGCCATCTCTCGGGCGTTCTTGACCGCCTGGGCGATGAGCCGCTGCTCCTGCACCGAGACGCCGGTCACCCGACGGGCGCGGATCTTGCCGCGGTCGGAGATGAACTTGCGCAGCAGCGCGGCGTCCTTGTAGTCGATGTTCTCGACCTTGGCGATCTTGAGCGGGTTCGCCTTCTTCTTGCCGGGCTTGCGCGGCGGGGGCTTGGGCATGTCTGAAGCTCCTTGGTACGTCTATGAGTTCGAAGAGAAGTGGGGTGAGCCCTTAGAAGGGGGGCTCGTCGTAGGACGGGGCCTGGCCCCAACCCTGCTGGCCGCCGCCCTGCGGGCCGCTCGGCTGTGGCGCACCACCCTGGTAGCCGCCACCCTGCGGGTAGCCACCACCTTGCTGGCCGCCGTAGCCGCCCTGCGGGCCGCCACCCTGACCACCCTGACCACCCTGACCGGACGGTCCGGTGGCCCACGGGTCGGCCTCCTGCGCGGCATACCCACCCTGACCCTGGCCGCCACCGAAGCCGCCACCGCCGGAGCGCTGGGTCTTGGTGACCTTGGCGGACGCGTAGCGCAGCGAGGGGCCGACCTCGTCGACCTCCATCTCGATGACGGTGCGCTTCTCGCCTTCCTTGGTCTCGTAGGAGCGGGACTTCAGCCGGCCGGTGACGATGACCCGGGTGCCGCGGTGCAGCGACTCAGCGACGTTCTCCGCCGCGTCGCGCCACACCGAACAGCGCATGAAGAGGGTCTCGCCGTCCTTCCACTCGTTGGTCTGCCGGTCGAAGGCCCGCGGCGTCGAGGCCACGGTGAAGTTGGCCACCGCGGCCCCGGACGGGGTGAACCGCAGCTCGGGGTCGCCGGTGATGTTGCCGACGATGGTGATGACGGTGTCGCCTGCCATGTCTGCCTGCCTTGTCTGGGGCTGGTCTGGGCTGGTCTGGGGGTGCCGTGCGGGTGGACGCTCGTCAGTCCTTGCGCAGCAGCTTGGTGCGCAGGACGGACTCGTTGAGGCCGAGCTGGCGGTCCAGCTCGAGAGCGACGGCCGACTCGGCGGTCAGGTCGACGACGGCGTAGATGCCCTCGGCCTTCTTCTTGATGTCGTAGGCGAGCCGGCGACGTCCCCAGACGTCGACGTTGTCCACCGAGCCGCCACCCTTGGTGACGACGGTGAGCAGCTTGTCGAGCGACGGGGCCACCGTGCGGTCGTCGAGCTCCGGGTCGAGGATGACCATGAGCTCGTAGTGGCGCTGATGCGATGCCATGCGGGAACCCACCTCCTTCGGTCTAGGCGGTCACGGTCTCTCCGTGACAGGAGGGTGTGCATGCGTCGCGCCCGTGACGATGACCGGCAGATCGGTCCGGTATGCCGCGGGCGAACCGTCCGATGGTAGCCGCCCACGGTGCTGCGCCGGTAATCGGGGCCACCGGCGGTCCCGACCCGGCCGCTCCCGGCCGGCGAGGCCTAACGGCCGAGGCGTCGCAGGGTCCGACGGACGGCGGCCTTGGCGCTGTCGACGTGCCGGTAGGCGTGCCGGTAGGCGGCCAGGGTCTCGCGCAGCCGGATCAGCTCGTCGACGAGCTCGTCCGGGTGGGCGAGATAGAGGTCGGGCTGCTCGCGCAGCATGAGGTTGGTCGACTTGATCCGCTCTCGTGGGTCGATATGGCGCTCACTCACCTGGCCCGGGTGCAGACGTCGATGGAGAAAGAGCGTGTCCGTGACGACGATGTGCCCGCCGTCCTTGAGCAGCCGCATCCAGAAGACCCAGTCCTCGCCCACGAGCAGGCCCTCGGGATAGCCACCGCAGCGGCGCCAGTCGGCCACTCGGAAGGCCGACGGGTTGGAGATCGTCTGCTCCGCGTGCCGCATCGAGTCGCGCGTCGGAGCCCCGGGAGACAGCGGCTCCGAGCAGGCGCCGTCGTCGGTGAACTCGATGCCGACGCCGGCCACGATGACCGCATCGGGGTCGGCGTCCAGGATGTCGGCGGCCACGCCCGGCGCATCGGGACCCATCCGGTCGTCGCTGTCGAGGGCGAGGGCGTAAGGAGTTCGCAGCAGAGCCAACCCGGCATTGCGCGCGGCTGCGACCCCCCGGTTTGGCTGCCGGTGCACCGTGAAGCCGCGCTCTCGGAGCTGGTCGAGGGCGGCCAGCGCGTCTCGCGAGGTCGAGCCGTCGTCGACGACCACGACATGCTCGGCCGAGCCCAGCGCCGCCGCCGCGCTCTCGGCAGCCTCGATCACGAGCGTCCGATTGAAGGTCGGGATGACGATGCCGATCCGGTCGTCACTCATCAGGGCCTCCTCGGCGGCTGCCAGGCGCTGAGGTCGGAACGGCCGCCGGCATGGACGACGATTCTGCCAGGCGCCCAGGATGCCGGTCGGGGCGCCGCGCCTGCTGAGTAGCATCCGGCTATGACCGCCCCGTCCCGAGCGTTGCCGGGCAGGCTCACCGACGAGTGGGCCCTGCTGATCCTCGCGGCGCTGCTGCTGCTGGGGTATGGCGCGGAGCTGGTCTCGACGGCGCTGGTCGCGGACGAGGCCTATTGGGGCGACCTGCGGCGAGCCGAGCTGCTTCGGGAGACTCTGGCAGGTGGGCGATGGGGGAGCGCCCTCGCGGTGGCCATCCTCCCCACCGTCGTCGAACCCGCCGTCCACCAAGGGCTGGGCCTGGCGATGATGACCGCTGCCCTGTGGTGGGTGGCGCGCGGCAGGCTCGCCATCGGCGTCGCCCCAGCCTTGGTCGTCACCGCCGTCGCGATCACCCTGCCCTGGCTCGCGCTCAACGTCGCCTTCGGCCTCAACGCGCTGTTCCTCGGCTTCGGCTTCCTCGCCGTGGCAGCCGCGTGCCGACTGATCGACGGGCACTCGTGGCGCAGCCTTGCCGGAGCGGTCGGCTGCATCGCGTTGGCCTACGGATGCTACGAGCCGATGGCCCTCGCGGCCATCGCCGCCGTCGGCGGCCTGGTCGCCGCCCGCCGGCCGCACCGGATCATCCGGGCTGCGACATCGCTCGGCGCGGGGATCGCGCTCAGTCTCGTCGTGTCATGGCTGGCTCGCGCCGTCAGCGGCATACCGGAGAACCCCTACGTCGCCGACGTCGCCGCTGGACTGGATCCGGATCGGGGCGTCGGCTCGGTCGCGGCCGCCCTCGGCCGCACCGTGCGCAAGACGGGCCTGACCGGCGCCATCTACGGCCAGACGGTGCCGTGGCTCGCCATCCTGGCGGTCACCGGCACGGTGTTCGCCCTGTGGTGGGTGTGGAGAGCTCGCGATCGCTGGATCGGTCTCGCGGCGCTCGCCGCGGTCCTGGCAGTGCCCTTCCTCGCCGAGCTGGTCGCCGATGTCCCCTACCGGTCGATGGTCTACCTGCCGTGGGTGTGCCTGTCGACCGCGGGCCTTGCGCTCCCTGCCCTGCGGCGGGCATGGGGCGGCAGACCGTCACCCCGCTGGCTCGCCGTCGGGGTCGCCGCCCTGGCCGTCGCCAGCAACCTCACCCTGGTGAGCAACACCCTCGCCTCCGCCCAGGTGACTGCCGAGCGTGATCGATACCTCGCCCTGCGGATCGACGAGGAGTGGCGGCGGATCACCCAGTCGGTCGGCGCTCCCGAGGCCCGACCGGTCGTCACGCTGGCCGGCCAGGGATGGCCGGAGAGCAGCTGGTATCCGAGCCGGGAGCTCATCGGCCTGTCGACCTATCCGATCGCTCAGCACTTCGGCGCCGCCTCGCTGCGCGGCATGGGGGTCCCGGCGCTCACCCCCACCAAAGCCCAGGTCGAGCGCGGCACGGCCCTGCTGCAGACCATGCCTTCCTATCCCCAGCCGGGCTGGGTGAGCATCCAGGAGGGACTGCTGCTCGTGCGGATCGACTCGTGCCAGGCCGTGGGGTCGGCCAGCTGCCTGGCCCCCGTGACCACACGCCGCTAGGTCGTCACGACAGTCCTGCGGTATGCCGCGCCGGCGCGGCATCTCGTTAGGGTGGGGTCCGTGGCACCTGGGCGGATCACGACGACGGCGCAGCAGGTCAAGCACGCCGGGATGATTGCGCGCAAAGGCATCGTCCCGCACGTCCGGGCGGTGCAGTCGGTCGTCGAGGACCGGGTCAATCCCGCGCTCGCGCGACTCGCGCCCTACCGCTTCGATCCGGCGCGCTACCGCCGGTCCTTCCTCGCCTGGCCGGCCCCCGAGCTCGGCCCACCGGTCGACTACGAGCCACGGGTCTTCACCTTCTGGACCGGAGACAACGACCTCACGCCGAACCGGCGGGCCAGCCTCGAGCGAATGCGCGAGACGATCGGGCTGCCGGTCGTCCTCGTCACACCGGACACCCTCCCCGACTGGATCGTCCCGAACCACCCGCTGCACGCGGCATACCAGCACCTCTCGCTGGTGCACCGCTCGGACTACCTGCGCGCCTACTTCCTGCACCATCACGGTGGCGGATACTGCGACATCAAGCAGCCGGTCGAGTCGTGGGCCGCGGCGGCTCAGAGCCTGCGCGACCATCCGGACACCTGGCTGCTCGCCTCCCCCGTCGAGCATGCCTCCTGGGTGGGCCGGCACCCGGGACGGCTCGGCGCGGACCTGCGCCGGCACTACCGGCTGATCGGCGCAAGCGGCTCCTTCCTCGGGCGAGCCGGAAACCCGCTCACAGCCGAGTGGGTCCGCGAGCTCGATCGCCGCCTGGACTACTTCGCTCCGCAGCTGGCAGCCTTTCCCGGCGAGATCCGCGGGGAGGTCGTGGGCTACCCGATCTCGTGGAACGTGCTGCTCAACCACGTCCTGCACCCGCTGTGCCTCAAGCACCACGAGCACGTCCGCACCGATCCCCGACTGCGCCTGTCCCTGCTCGACTACCTCTGACACGCGCCGGTCAGCGGCGGGCCGCGCAGAGTCGTGACATGCCCGGCGCTGGCTCAGCGCACCTCGACGACGACCCGGTCGCGCAGCCCGGCCAGCGGACCTGCCAGCGGGTCCGGCTCGGCTGGGTCGACCTCGAAGGGCACCCGCTCGCGGGCCTGCCGGGTCACCCGCCAGGCCAGCCAGCCCACGCCGAGGAGGCGCAGCAGCAGGAAGAGCAGGTACCACCCCGTCGGCAGGCCGCGGTCGGGGACGCTGAGCCCGGCGATGGTGAGCCACACGGCGCCGAAGTAGAGCGTCTCGGCGGCGGCCCACAGCAGGTGATCGCGCCAGCGGAGCCCGGCGAGCGCGACGAGCGGCACGAGCCACAGCGAGCTCTGCACCGGGAAGGACTTGCCGGTGACGAGGATGATCGCCACCGCCACGAGGAGCACCTCGGCGACCCCCGGACGGCGCGGGCCGGAGAGCGCGACGAGGGTGGCGACGACGACCGCGACCCCCCAGCCGGCGATGGCGAGCATCGAGACGACGACCGACGGGATGGCCGAGCCGACGAGCTGAGGCGCCACCCACGGAGAGCCATATCCCGCGCCGGCGCCGAGCCACGAGTCGTAGCCGGCCATCGCCCCGGTCGGGTTGCGCAGCCAGACGATCCCAAAGACGACTCCGGCGACGCCGAGGGTCCAGGCCAGCACCGGCAGCACGGCGCGCGGCCGGCCCGCCCGCACCGCGAGCGCCCAGAGCACGACGAGCACGAGCAGTGGATAGCTGCGGGCTGAGACGGCCAGGCCGAGGAGCACTCCGGTGGCGGTCGGCCGCGACCGTGACCAGGCCAGCAAGGCGGCGCCGGTCAGCGCGACGCCGAGGATGTCCGGGGCGACGAGCAGGGTGAGCGCGGCGACCGGCGACAGCGCGACGTGCGCGGCCCGCAGCGGCATACGTCGGGAGCTCGCCGCGGTCCAGCCGGTGAGCAGGGCGAGCAGCAGCGCGCCGAGGACCGCCCAGACCACGACGAAGAAGCGGGTCCGCGACTCCATGCTGCCGTCGGGGACCAGCCCACCGGTCGCCGCGAGCAGCATCGACGTGAGCGGCGGATGGGCCGGCGTCGGCGCCTCGGCGCGGCCGGCGAGGAAGGCCCCGAGTCCCCAGCCGAGCTGCTGGCTGCCGAAGGTCGCCGCGAGGTCGGAGAAGCACATGTGGAAGAACTGGTCGGGCGAGCGCCAGCCGCCCTCGATGCAGTAGCCCCGCAACAGCACCGAGGCGACTGACGGCACCGCGCTCGCGGCGGCGAGCGCCGCGGCATACCAGCGCCACCCGCGCACGAGCGGGACGGCGAAGCGCCCGAGCGGCCCCCCGGCCACCTGGCTGGCCTGCCGGACGATCGAGTCGTCGCGGCTGGGCGTCGGCGCGAGGGTCGGCGGCGTCACGGGCGCATCACGCCGCAAGGGTATGCCGTGGACCCGCCGTTGCCCGGACTGGCGCGTCAGCCCGCGGGCGCTGGTGCGGCGGGCGGTGGCACCACCGTGGCCGACGGCTTGCCGCCACCCGGGGTCTTGGTCTGGGTCGAGGTCGCCGTCGGGGCCGTCGTGGGCGGCGCAGTCGTCGTCGTCGGCGGCGGCGCGGTCGTCGGGGCCGGCGCGGTCGTCGTCGGCGCATCGGTCGCCGTCGGCGAGGGCGTGCTTGTCGGGGTCGAGATCACGGTCGGCGTGGGGATCTTGTCGTCCCCGATGCCCGCCCGCTTGGGGAAGTCCTGCTTGGGCAGTCCCTCGTGGGCGGCCTTCATGAAGTCGATCCAGATCGAGAGGGGGAAGGAGCTCGAGCTCACCTCGCGCATGCCGCCGACGTTGGTGAGCGGCTGCTCGACCCCGCCGACGTCCTTGTACATCGCGACCGCGGCGGACAGCTGCGGGGTGAAGCCCGCGAACCACACCGACTTGATGTCCTCGCTCGTGCCGGTCTTGCCGGCGACCGGTCGGCCGACCGCGGAGGTGGCGCGGGCGGCTGTCCCACCGCTCGTCGTCACCTGCTGCATCGCGTCGATGGTGTCGGCGGCGACGTCCTTGCCGAAGGCGTCGACGACCCGCGGCTGGGCCTGGTAGCTGACGTCGATGACGTTGGAGACGACCTTGGTCACGAGGTAGGGCTGGGCCCGGCGCCCCTCGGCGGCGATCGTCGCATAGGCGTTGGTGACGTCGAGGACGGTCGGTGAGGCGGTGCCCAGGACGTTCGTCGGCTCAGCGCCGAGGCCGGCCGTCGACTCGGGGATGCCCGCGACGACCGCGGCATCGCGGGTCGCCTTGGGGCCGATCTGCAGGTTGAGCCGCATGTATGCCGTGTTGGAGGACAGCGCCGTCGCCCGGCGCAGGTCGATCTGGCCGTAGCTGCGCTTGTCGTAGTTGTTGATCACCGCTGTCCCGAGGGCGGGGTCCTTGAGTGGTCCGTTGGCGTCGAAGACGGTCTTGGTCGAGACCTTCTGCTGCAAGCCGGCGATGAGGGTGAACGGCTTGAAGGTCGAGCCGGCCGGGATGGTCGCATCGGTCGCCGAGGAGAACTGGCGCTTCTGGTAGTCGGCGCCGCCGTACATCGCCACGATCGCGCCGTCGCCCGGACGAACAGCCGTGAGACCGGCATACACGTTCTCGTTCTGGGTCTTGGGGAAGTTCTTGTCGACGGCGGCGATCGCGGCGTCCTGAGCCTTCTTGTCGATCGTCGTCGTGATCCGCAAGCCTCCGCGGTCGATGTCCTCGTTGGTGAGCTTGAGGGTGCCAGTGAGCTCCTTGCGGACCGCCGCCATGACATAGCCGTTGGGGCCGGCGAGGATGCGGCTCGGGGCCTTGGGCAGGATCTGCGGCATCGTCGCTGCAGCGCGCTGGGCGGGGGTGAGCCAGCCCTGGGAGACCATGCCGTCCAGGACATAGCCGAAGCGGTTGGCGAGATTGGCCTGCTGCTTGGCGCCCAGGGCGGGGTCGAAGAGGCTGGGGGCGTTGATGACGCTGGCGAGGACCGCGCCCTCGGCGACGGTGAGCTGACTGACGTCCTTGCCGAAGTAGGCCTTGGCGGCGGTCTGGATGCCGTAGGCGCCGCGGCCGTAGTAGATCGTGTTGAGGTAGCCCTCGAGGATCTCGTCCTTGGACTGGTCCTTGTCGATCTTGATCGAGATGACCATCTCGCGCAGCTTGCGGTCCAGGGTCCGGTCCTGGGTGAGGAAGTAGTTCTTGACGTACTGCTGGGTGATCGTCGAGCCGCCGCCCTGCACGTCGCTGCCCTTGACCGCCTGCCACACCGAGCGGGCGATGCCGCTGGGGGAGATGCCACTGTTGGAGTAGAAGTCGCGGTCCTCGGCGGCGATGACCGCCTGCTGGACGTGCTTGGGGATCTTGGCCAGCGCCACCGACTCACGGTCCTGCTCGGCGATCCGACCCAGCTCGGTCTTGCCGTCGGCGTAGTAGACGATGCTCGTCTGAGCGTCCGCGAGCGCGTTGGGGCTCGGCGGGTCGATGGTGGCGAAGGCAGCGGCGATCGCGCCGAAGCCGAGCATGGCCAGGCCGAGCACGGTCCAGGCGATGCGGCGCAGCCAGAGCCGGCGGCGGTTGCGGGGGCGGCCGGCGGAGCCGCCCTTGACGCCGCGGGCGGTCGCTGCAGCGCGGGAGGCGCGGGCGCCGCCCATCGCCTGGGCGCGGGCCTCGGCGCGGGCTCGGGCATCGGCGCGGCTGCGGGGCGGGCGGGGCCGCTGGGGCTCGGGGCGTGAGGTGCTCACGACAGGCCAGTATGCGCGTGCCCGCTGCGCGGCGACCAATCTGCACGCGGTCTGCACAGGGCGGCTGCTGCGCGCGCCGGGGCGTGACGCGATGGGGGCCGTGCCGTCGGCGAGGGGAGGATGGGCCGGCCACAGCCGGCTGCAGGTCGATATCCCGCTCGCTGATCCGTCGATTTCCGGCTGGCCCGTCGATTTCCGGCTGCCCCAGCCGGTTGTTGCTTACGCAGCAGGTTGCAACCTGCTGAACCGTCGATTTCCAGCTGCCCCAGCCGGTTGTTGCTTACGCAGCAGGTTGCAACCTGCTGATCCGTCGATATCCCGCTGAATCGTCGATTTCCGGCTGAGGAGGACGGCGGTCACGCGGCACGGGCGGGCCCGGCGGCGGGGTCGGCGCCATCCGGGCCAGGCACTCGCCTCACTCGCTGGACCCGGCCGGGCGCGTGCGGGGGCGGTCAGGCGGCCAGAGCCTGGGCGATCTTGCGGGCGACGATCGCCGGGTCGGCAAGATCAGCCCAGACCAGCCGGACGATGCGGAAGCCGAGGGCCCGCAGCCGATCCTCACGCTGCTTCTCGGCGACGAGTGCCGCGGCTCCCGCCGCCCCCTCATACTTCACCCGACCGTCGAACTCGACGATGAGCCGCAGCTCGCGGATCAGGAAGTCGACCCGCCCGGCCTGCTGTCCGGTCGACGTCCGGATCTCCACCTGCTGCTCCGGCTGGTAGCCCAGCCCGTGCAGGACGAGCTTGGTCCAGGACTCGCCCGGCGACTCGCTCAGGCTCGAGGCGAGCTCGGCGACCAGCCGAAACGGTCCGCGCTCGCCGCGACGGCCGGGCGGAGCCAGTCTTCCGGCAGGCAGCTGCTCGGCGGCAGCGCCCGGCCGCTCACCCACACCGGCGCTGACGCGCAGCCGCTCGACCGAGACCAACCCGGCCCGCACCGCGGCATCGGCCACGACGATCCCAGCCCGCGCGCCATGCCCATCCGCGACCTGTCTCAGCATGAGCATCGGCCGCACGACCCAGCCGCCCTCGCGCCGGACGACCTCATGGCTGGGCACCGGCCCGTGGACGAGGACAGGGCTGCGGAGCCGACGCTGACCGGAGCCGACGCGGCATACCTCGATGAGCCGCAGGTCGGACGCGATGACCGGCAGCCCCCACGCAAGCGCTGCGGTCAGATGCGAGGCGGCATGGTCACCTGGCCGTGGGCTGTCGCCGAGCTCGGCCGGGTTGAGGCCGCGGAGCGCCGCGCGCGCCTCGAGCAGGTGCCGATCGGCGGCCTCGGCCGAGCGGTGTCGCGGGCCGTCGACGAAGCAGCCGCGCCGCACCCGCACGAGCCCACCACTCCTCACGAGCGCCCGGACGCCAAGGTCGTCGACGCCGCACCGAGCCAGATCGGCGGTGCTCACCACGCCGTCGCCTCGGGCCAGCGCCACGGCAAGGAGGTCGGGGTCCATGGCGCCACTGTCCCGGCCCAGAGCGCCGTCGGCCAGTGCCGCACCGCGATCTGTGGATAACTCCAGCCCGCCCAGCAGGTATGCCGCGTCGCCACCGCCGATGACGGGCAGCCGTTCGTCCTCGGCATCGCCACGGCCGGCTTGGCTCGGGCCGGGACAGCGAGGTCCTGGTCGCGGCACGCGGCTATCGTGACGGGGGTGTCCGCTCCCCCGCCCACACCGACGACCCGGCGGCCACCGTGGCTGTGGCCGGTGGTCACGACCGCGGTCATCGTGCTCGTCGCCGCCCTCGCCGTGCCCCGCATCCTCGACGCAGCGCGCGGCGGCTCGACCCCCGCTGCACCCGCCGGCGCCGGGTCGGCCCCGAGCACCCCGCGACCAACGCCGACCGCGACAGGGGCTGCCGCGGCATACCCCGCACCGAGCCGGCCGACCGGCGCGGTGACCGTCGTGCAGGACGGACCGGGCAAGCCGTGCACGCCGGCGGGTGCGCTCGTCGGCGGCTATCCGGCCGCGACCTGCACCCTCTGGCAGGAGCCCAACGGGCTGCTCACCGGACGGGTCGTGCCCAAGGCGCCGATCCAGGTGCAGTGCCAGGCCGACCTGCAGACGACCAACCCGGTCTTCAAGCCAGGCCAGACGAACACCTGGTGGGTCTGGGCGCAGGTCAGCCCGGGGGTGTGGGACTGGCTGCCGGAGACGGCCGTCTCGGAGGGCGGGCCGGACAAGCCGCTCGCCGGGGTGGCGCTCTGCGTGACCGCGCCCGCCGGTGAGGGCGTGCAGCCGCAGGCCGGCCGGTATGCCGGGTCGGCCACCCAGCGCTCGCTCTTCGACAGCCAGACCCGCACCTATCGGCTCGAGCTCAGCTTCGCGGCGGGAGCGTCGACGGTGAGCTATCCGGAGCTCGGCTGCCGGGGCACGCTCACCCCGACCGGCTGGCGTGGTCAGGCGCGGATCTATGCCGAGCAGATCACCGACGGCGGCTGCGACCAGGGCGGCACCTGGCTCGTCCTCGTCCTCGACGACACCCGGGTCACGGCGGTCTACTCGCCGGCCGGCGGGCGCTATCTCACCGACGCCCTGCTCACCCGCTGACCGACCTGCCGCCGGCACTACCCTGGCCACCATGCGCCGGCTGGTCATCGCCCCCCACATGGACGACGAGTCGCTCGGGTGCGGTGGGCTGATCGCCAAGCATCGGGGCGAGTGCGCGGTCGTCGTGCTCACCGACAGCGGGCCGCAGCGCGCGGCTGAGCACCAGGCCGCGCTGGCCGAGCTCGGCCTCGCCGAGCCCAGCCTGGCCCTGGGCTTCCCCGACGGCGACCTGCCCGGTCAGATGCGCGCCCTGGTCGCCGCGCTCGACGAGGTGCTCGCCGAGCAGCGCCCCGACGAGGTCTACCTGCCCTTCCCGTCGCTGCACCAGGACCACATCGCGGCCTACGAGGCGGGCATGCGCGCCTGTCGGCTGTCGATGAGCGAGGGGCACTGGTTCCCGCCGGGCGTGCTCGTCTACGACATCGCCGCCTACGACGTCAACCTCTACCAGTCCGACCTGCGCTGGAACGTCTTCGAGACGCTCACCGAGCAGCAGGTGCGGGCCAAGGCGGCCGCGTGCGCGGCATACGGCTCGGAGATCCCCGACGGCGCGCACCCGATGCGCAGCATCGTCGAGATGGCGGCGGCCATCGGCACGGTGCGCAAGGTGGCGTATGCCGAGCAGTACGCGCTCGTGCGCTCGTTGCGCCCATGACCGGTCAGAATGCCGGCCGTGGGCGGCTGGTGACGATCCACCAGCCGGATCTGCTGCCCTATTCGGGCTTCTGGCACAAGATGGCGCTCGCCGACGTCTTTGTCGTCGCCGAGCACGACCAGTTCCAGAAGCACGGCTATCAGCGGCGCGTGACGATGCGCGGGTCGTGGGTGTCGCACGTGCTCGTCGGCAAGCCCTCGCTCGTGCCGATCACGTCCGTGCAGGTGGCCCCGGGGTGGCAAGGCCGGCTCGCCGACGCCATCCGGGGCCGGTATGCCGCTGCGCGACACTGGCGTTCGCGTGGCACGGACCTGCTCGAGCGGCTCGCCGGCTGCTCGGGCGAGACGCTCGCCGAGGTCAACACCTCGATGATCGTGATGATCCGCGACGTGCTCGGCATCGACACCCCCCTCGCCTGGACCGCACCGCCGGTGGGGGCGGGGTTGGAGCGGCTGGTCGAGCAGGTGCACGCAGTGGGGGGCACGGCCTACCTGTCGGGCAGCGGTGGCGCGGCCTACCTCGGCCCGGACGCTGCCGACCGCTTCGCCGCCGCCGGCATCGAGCTGCGCTGGAGTGACCACGCGATGACGACGGGCGACTCGATCGTGCAGGTGCTGCTCGACGAGGACGACCCGATGGAGATCGTGCTGCGCCGGCCCTGAGCTCGCTGCCGGGTGGCCGAAAGCGCTTGATGTGCAAGCGAATTCGGCCGAAGCGAGTCAGTCGGAGAGGGCGGCGCGTCCGGCCGCCTCGATGACGAGCGCGGCGAGCTTGTGACCGACCGGCGCGGGCAGCCGGGGCAGCATGCGGTCGACGGGCGCGGCATACCGGCCGACGGAGGCCTCGTCGGTGAGTCGGCCGGCGAGCGTGCCGACCGCACGGTCCCACACCCCCGTGCCGGCGACGACCCGCGCCCGCTCGAGTCCGTGCTTGGCCTCGAAGAAGCGTCTCGACCGGCCGGAGGCCAGCGCGCGCTCGGCCCGCTCGCGCACCGTCAGCGGCGGGTTGTGGTGGTCCATCTCGATGTCGTCGGGGATGCGGATCGGCACGCCGAGGCGGTGCAGCCGATAGCCCCAGTCGATGTCCTCCCAGCCATAGGCGCGAAAGGCGTCGTCGTAGGGACCGACCCCGTCGTAGGTCTCGCGGGTGACCGACACGTTGGCCGACCACAGACGCCAACGCTCCTGCGGCGCAAGGGCATAGGCGTCACGGCGCAGTCGCTGGTCGACCGGAACGCCGTAGACCCGGCCGTAGGCGTTGTCGGCCGGGAAGACGTCCGGGCACATGCCGATGATGCCGACCGGCTCGCCGGCGTGGTGGGCGACGTGCCGCTCGACGTGGGTCGGTGGCGGCTCGAGGTCGTCGTCGCAGCGGATCAGCACCCGCCCGGTCGCCGCCTGGAAGCCCGCGCTGAGGGCTGCCGACCGGCCGCGGTTCTCGGGGAACTCGATGACCTGCAGGTCCAGACGATCGGCGAATGTCCTTGCCACCCGGGCGGACTCGTCGATGTCGCCGTCGAGGACGACGACCACCTCGGTGTCCGCGTGGGTCTGCGAGGCCAGTGCGGCGAGCACCGTGGGCAGCCGCGTTGCACCACCCCGGGTCGGGATGACGACGGATGCGGTGGCCACGCGGCATACGCTATCGAGCCGGTATGCCGCGTGGCCGCCGGTCCGCGCGCCACCCGACAACCACCCGCTCGCCCGGCCCCGCGCCGCGACACATCGTCCGGATGTATCGGCTCGATATAACTTCGTGCTAGCGTTTGCGTCATGTCACGCCGCGGCGAGTTGCTCGAGTTCGCAGTCCTCGGGCTGCTGCATGAGAGCCCGATGCACGGCTACGAGCTGCGCAAGCAGCTCAACACCGCGCTCGGCGCCTTCCGTGCCCTCTCCTACGGCTCGCTCTACCCGTGCCTGCGGGACCTGCTCGGCAAGGGCTGGGTCTACGAGGCCGCCGACGAGGCGATCCCGGCCACCAGCCGGCGGGCTCGGATCGTCTACGAGCTCACGGCCGAGGGCAAGGAGCGCTTCCAGGAGATGGCCGAGCAGGCCGGGCCGGCGTCGTGGGACGACGAGGAGTTCGACGTCCACTTCGCCTTCTTCGCCCGGACCAAGGCCGAGGTGCGGCTGCGCATCCTCGAGGGCCGCCGCTCGCGGCTGGAGGAGCGGCTGGCCAACATCCGCACCGCCTCGGCCCGCAATCGGGAGCGGATGGACACCTACACCCTCGCCCTGCAGCGGCATGGCGAGGAGTCGTGCGAGCGCGAGGTGCGCTGGCTCGAGGAGCTGATCAGCAAGGAGCGCTCGGCCGTCGCGGGGGCGACGACGAGCGACGGTCACCCGACCGACCCGGCTGCCGGGCCAACCGGCATACCCACCCAGACCGCCTGACCGGCGGACACCACACAAGGAGACACCCATCATGGGATCTGTGCGCGTCGCCATCGTCGGCGTCGGCAACTGCGCGACCTCGCTCGTGCAGGGAGTGCACTACTACCGTGACGCCGACCCGGCGACGACGGTGCCCGGCCTCATGCACGTCCAGTTCGGCCCCTACCACGTGCGGGACGTGGAGTTCGTGGCCGCGTTCGACGTCGACGACAAGAAGGTCGGCAAGGACCTGTCCGAGGCGATCACCGCCTCCGAGAACAACACGATCAAGATCTGCGACGTGCCGACCCTCGGGGTCGAGGTCCAGCGGGGGCACACCCTCGACGGGCTGGGCAAGTACTACCGGATGACGATCGACGAGTCGGCCGCCGAGCCGGTCGATGTCGTCC
>DAOTIG010000002.1:0-64374 GCA_035448065.1 Dermatophilaceae bacterium | reverse complement strand
CACCGCAACGGCGTCGACACGGCATACCTGCGCTCGGCGTCCTACGGACACACCCTCGGCGGTGCGGTCGGGCTCGCGATGATCTCGACGGGCGGCGAGCCGCTCACCCAGGAGTGGCTCGACGCGGGGGAATGGGAGGTCGATGTCGCCGGGCGGCGCCATCCGGTGACCTGCTCGCTGCGCCCCCGCTACGACCCTCGCTCACTGCGCGTCCGCGGCTGACCCGGCACCTGCTTCGTCGGTCAGGGCTGGGGGTTGACCGGCTTGCCGAACAGCCGCTCGAGCAGCCACAGCCGGCTCGCATCGCCGGTGCCCTGCACGGCGTAGAGGAGGGCCCAGTCGCCGTAGCGCTCGAACATCGGCGCCATCACCCTCTGGTAGGCGTCGTTCCAGCCGATCTTCTCCAGCGGGCCGGTCCGCGCCCAGTCGCCGGTCTCCCAGCCGGCACCCCAGGCCAGCCCGGCACCCGCGGCCGGCAGCCCGCCACCGGCGATCCCCCACACGCCGATCCCGGCCGCGACGCCCTTCTCCACGGCGCCGTCCCAGCGGCCCTCGGCGGCCGCCTGCCAGGCCGAGAGCCCGTCGAGGCCGGTCGTGAGATAGCCGATGCCGGTGGCGAGCGTGCTCAGCCCGCCGGGCAGATGGACCGCCTCGGCCTGCTCCCAGAGCACCGTCGCGGTCGGCCCCAGCTGATTGGCGTACTGCCCGCCCACCGCCACCGCATCGGCGACCAGCACGCTGTCGATGCCGTCGCCCATCGCGCCCAGGGCGTCGCCCACCGGGCCGTCGGCGACCCTGGCCGCGGTCTCGCGGGCGCGCTCCCAGAGCGACCGGGGCGGGTCCGCCGTGGCACCAGCCGGTATGCCGCCCGCGCCCGCGCTGCTCGCCTGGGATCCCGGGTCGGCGCTGCGCGCCGGCCCGGTCGGGCCGGCCGTGGTGAGCGCCCCGGCGCCTACAGCGCCACCGCCGTCGCTGGAGGCGGCATCCTGCTGCTCGGCCTCGCGGGTGAGCAGCTCTGCTGCGGCCCGGAGCAGCTCGGCCGTCTGCTGCAGCCGTGGCCGGTCGGTCTGCTCCCAGCGGGCCCGGCCGCGGGCCGCGTCGGCCCCCTGCCAGGGCAGCCCGGTCACCGCCTCGCTGAGCCGAGCGCCGAGGGTGTCGAGCTCAGTGCCACCCGCACGCAGCTCTCTCGCGCAGGTCCGCATGCCCTCGGTGTCGGCCCCCTGGAAGCTCACCCCAGCAGTCTCGGGTGCCGTTGTGGCACAGGACAACCGGAACCTTCCGCGGCATACCCGATGGGTGTTGTGGGCGGGCGGTCAGTCGCGGTTGCGGCTCTTCTCCGGGATGACGCCGTGCAGCACCATCGACACGACGCTGATGAGCAGCGCCCCGAGCACGGCGCTCCAGAAGAAGCTGTCGACATGGAAGGCCAGCCCGAGGTTGCCGGAGAGCCACGACGTGAGCTGGAGCATGAGCGCGTTGACGACGATCGTGAACAACCCGAGCGTCAGCCAGATGAACGGCGTCGCGAAGAAGTGCACCACCGGCTTGATGAGGGCGTTGACGACGCCGAAGAGGAGCGCGACGAGCACCACGGTCGTGAAGGTCGCCGTCCACTGCGCACCCTGACCGATGTGGATGCCGGGCACGACGAGGGCGGCGACCCACAGGGCCGCGGCGTTGACGACGATCTTGACGACGAGGCTGCGCATGGCGGCATCGTCGCACGGCTAACCTCGCACCGCGTCCCGGTCGTCCCCTAGATTCTCCCTATGACCGAGCGCCCCGACACCTCCCCTGCCAGCGCCGACCTGCACCCGCGGCTGCGGGCCGCCCTCGACCGAGTGCCTGCCTATGTCCCTGGCAAGCCCGCGCGCGCGCCGGAGGGCGTCACGGCATACAAGCTGTCGTCGAACGAGAACCCCTTCCCGCCGCTGGACTCGGTGCGAGTCGTCCTCGACAAGCAGCTCGACACGATCAACCGCTATCCCGACATGGCCTCGGTCGACCTCATCGCGGCGATCGCGGCCTTCGTCGGCTGCGACCCGGCGAACATCGCGGTCGGCACCGGGTCGGTCGGCATCCTCGGCCAGATCGTCCAGTCGACCTGCGACGCCGGCGACGAGGTCGTCTATGCCTGGCGCTCCTTCGAGGCCTATCCCATCGTCGCGGCGCTCGCCGATGCGGTCGGGGTGCCGGTGGCCGTCGACGAGGGGCAGCGGCACCGGCTCGACGCGATGGCCGCAGCCGTCACCGACCGCACCCGGGTGGTCATCGTCTGCAGCCCGAACAACCCCACCGGCACGGTCGTCCACCGCGCCGAGCTCGAGGCCTTCCTGCAGGCCGTGCCGCGGCACGTGCTCGTCGTGCTCGACGAGGCCTACACCGAGTTCGTCACGGACCCCGACGCTCCCGACGCCATCGAGGTGTGGCGGGCCAACCCCAACGTCATGGTGCTGCGGACCTTCTCCAAGGCCTACGGCCTGGCCGGCCTGCGGGTCGGCTATGCCGTCGCGCACGAGGCGGTCGCGGCGGCGCTGCGCAAGACCGCCGTCCCCTTCGGCGTCAACAGCCTTGCCCAGGCGGCGGCGATCGCCTCGCTCGAGGCGCGCGACGAGCTCATGGTGCGGGTGCGCGACATCGTCGCCGAGCGCGAGCGGGTGGCGGCCGGGCTCGCCGAGCAGGGCTGGGCGCTGGCTCCGTCGGAGGCGAACTTCGTGTGGTTCCCGATCGGCACCGACGGTGCGGCCTTCGCCGAGGCGTGCGAGGCCGCCGGGCTGATGGTGCGCCGCTACGGCGACGACGGCGTGCGGGTCACCATCGGTGAGCCCGAGGCCAACACGCGCTTCCTCGAGGTATGCCGCACCTTCGGTCCGCGCTGAGCGCACCGGGGCCGCGCCCCGCCCTCCCGGCTCCGCTACTCGGTCGGCAGCTCCCGGAGCGCCGTGGCGAGGGCGGTGCGGTAGCGCTCGACGGTGCGCAGCTTGATCTCCTCGTAGCCGCGGATCAGGTCGGGCAGCTCGGCGATCTCGACCAGAGCGTCGAGGGTCGCAGGGCTGATCCGCGGCAGCAGGGCCTCGATCGTGTCGTGATAGTCGCGGATCAGCCGGCGCTCCACCCGGCGGACGTGCGCCTTGCCGAAGGGGTCGATCGGTCTGCCCCGCAACGACTTCAGCGACGCCAGGCGCTCGAGCACCGGTCGCGCCGCGGCGCCGAGAGCGAGCTTGCGCTGCATCCCGAGCGCCCGCAGCATCGGCGGGTGCAGCATGACCGACGCCTGCGCGTCCGAGCCGAAGAGGTCGGCGAGCTCGGCCTGAACCTCCGGCAGCGTCGCCAGCCGGGCCACCTCGTACTCGTCCTTGTAGGCCATCAGCTTGTGCAGGTGGTGGGCCACCGCCCGGGCCAGCCGCTCCGAGCCCGGCACCGCCGCCGACTCGGCCGCGCGCACCTGCTCGACGAAGGCGGCATACCGGCCGGCGTAGCGCTCGTCCTGGTAGTCGACCAGCTCCGCGCGCCGGTGCGCCACGAGCTCGGCGAGACTCGCCTCGCTCCGGTATGCCGGTGGCTCACCACCGCGCTTCCCGTGACCAGCGCGGGCCCCGGCAACCCGGACCCCCTTGTGCGCCAGTGCGATTGCCGACACTAAGGAGTCCGGGTCGGCCACCGACTGGCGGCCGCGGCGGAAGGCCTGGACGTTGGCGTGCACGGACACGCCGTTGAGCTCGATGGCCTGCTCGATCGCGGCGGCGCCGATCGGCAGCGCTCCGGCCTGATAGGCAACTCCGACGAGGACGAGGTTGGCGTACTGCGCCGACCCGAAGCACTGCATCGACAGTCCAGCCGGGTCCAGCCGCAGCGTCCGGCGCATTGCCGGCTCGAGCACAGCGGCCACCGAATCTGCCTGTGGATAGGTCACGCCCGTGTCGACGACCATCGACCCGGTCGGCGTGCGGGTCGAGGACACCACCGCCACCGTGCGCTGGGGTGACGCGACGACGAGGTTTCTCGGGTCCGCCCCGACGAGCTCGTCACACACGAGGTAGAGATCGGCGCCACCCGCCGGGATCTTCGGGGAGCACTCGACCGGCTCGGCAGTCACCCGCACGTCGCCGACGACCGCGCCGCCCTTCTGCGCGGCGCCGGTCTGGTCGAGCGCCCGGGCATGCCGACCCTCGAGCACCGCCGCTGTCGCGAGGATCTGCGACACCGTGACCACCCCGGTGCCACCGATCCCAGTGATCCGCATCGCGAAATCGGCTGCGCCGCTGACGGTCTCATCGACCGGCGGGGGGATCGCGTCGTCGGCGAGGTCGGCCGCCCGATCCCGCTCGACCGGTCGACCCGGCACAACGGTCACGAAGGAGGGACAGTCGCCCGCAAGGCAGGAGGCGTCGACGTTGCACGAGCTCTGGTGGATGCGCGTCTTGCGCCCGAAGGCGGTGTCGACCGGATGCACGGACAGACAGTTGGACTTCTCGCCGCAGTCGCCGCAGCCCTCGCAGATCCGCTCGTTGATCCAGACCCTGGTCGCGGCCGGTGCGACCGTGCCGCGCTTGCGCCGCCGTCGCTGCTCGGTGGCGCAGGCCTGGTCGTGGACGAGCACGGTCACCCCCGGCACGGCGGCAAGCTCGCGCTGCACCTCGACGACGTCGGCCCGTGGGCGGACGTCGACACCCGCGGGCAGCCCTGCGGCAGAGAGCCGTTCGACGTCATCGCCGGTGACGACGATGCGGGCGACGCCCTCGGCGAGGAGCACGCGGCATACCTGATCGAGCGTCATCGCGCCGACCGGGTCCTGGCCGCCGGTCATCGCGACTGTGCCGTTGAAGAGCAGCTTGTAGGTGAGGTTGGCACCGCTCGCGATCGCGGCCCGCACCGCGAGAGAGCCGGAGTGGGCGAAGGTGCCGTCGCCGATGTTCTGCACGATGTGTCCCTCGGTGACGAAGGGCGACATGCCGATCCACTGGCTGCCTTCGCCGCCCATCTGGGTCAGGCCGGTGACCGTGCCGACCTGCTTCGGGTCCATGAGCAGCACGAGCGCATGGCAGCCGATGCCGCCGCCCACGAGCGTGCCGTCGGGCACCTTGGTCGACGTGTTGTGCGGGCAGCCTGAGCAGAAGTAGGGCGTGCGGGCGGCCAGCGTCGGCGTGGGCGTGATCGGCAGCGAGGGCATCCGGATCGGCTCGGCCGAGGGTGCGGGCGGCATTCCCAATCGGGAGGCCAGGCCGGTCGTCACCGCGTCGACGTCGAGGTCGCCGATGGGCGTGAAGAGCCGGTCTCCGCGCTCGTCGGTGCGGCCCACGACGACCGGCGCGTCGGCCCGGCCGTAGAGCAGGTCGCGGATGCCGCTCTCGACGAACGAGCGCTTCTCCTCGACGACGACGATCTCGGCCAGCCCGTCGGCGAACTCGCGGACGATGCCCGGCTCGAGCGGCCACACGGCTCCGAGCTTGAGCAGCCGGATGCCGCGGGAACCAAGCTCCTCATCGCGGATTCCCAACAGCCGCAACGCCTCTCGCACAGCGAGCCAGGTGGTGCCGGCGGCGACGATGCCGATGCGCGCGCCGCCCCGGGCGCCCTCGATCCGGTTGATCCCCGCGAGGCGCAGGTAGTCGACCGCTCGGGGCAGGCGCACGTCGTGCAGCGACCGCTCGAGCTCGGCCAGCGGTCGCCCGAAGACCGCAGCCGTCGGCCGGTGCCGGCTCGGCCCGAGCCCGGCGGTGGCCGCGAGCGCCGCGTCGAAGCGGTCGAGACCAACCTGGGCCGTGCTGGCCCCGTCGGCCATCGGCACGCTGATCTTCAGTGCCGCCCAGAGCCCGCTCGCGCGGGACAGCAGCGCCGCGTGCACGCCGAGGTCCAGCGCGTCCTGCGCGTCCGCGGGCACGAGGGTCGGCATCCAGAGATCGGCGAGGGCGAGCTCCGAGCCGGACGGCACGGTCGAGGACTTGGCCCCCGCGTCGTCGCCGACCAGCGCGACCGCGCCTCCGGTCGGCGAGGTGCCGATGATGTTGGCGTGTCGCAGCGCGTCGGTCGCGCGGTCCAGGCCGGGCGCCTTGCCGTACCAATAGCCGACCACCCCGTCGGGCCGCAGCGTCGCGACGGTGGCGGCGACCTGGGTGCCCATCACCGAGGTCGCCGCGATCTCCTCGTTGAGCCCCGGCCGGTGCACGAGGTCGAGCCCGGCGAAGAGCCCGGCACGTCGGGCCAGCTCCTGGTCGTAGCCCGAGAGTGGTGAGCCCTCGTAGCCGGACACGAAGGTCGAGGTCGACAATCCGGTATGCCGGTCGAGCACCGCCCGATCGCGCAGCATCCGCACCAGCGCCTGGATGCCGGTGAGGTAGTGCGTCCCCGCGTCGGCGGTGAACCGCTGCTCAAGAGCCCAGGCGCGCTCGCCTCGCGAGCTGTTGACAGGAGCGAGCGAGGAGGGAAGCGCGGGTCGGGGGCGCGCCGGTTCGGGCTCGCGAGGATCCGGCTCGAGCGGTGCGGTGGTGCGCGGCATACCGACCAGACTCGCACGAGCGCTGGGTCGGGCGTGAGATTCACCCTGGTCTGCGGCTAGGGTGGCCCCCAACCAGCGGCAACGACGCCCGCGCGGCGACCGTCCGGCGATCCCGGCCAGCGCGCCGGCGACTGACCGGCCCGGCGACCCCGGGACGACAAGGAGTGGCTGTGAGCGACACCGGCTCGGCCTCGGTCCTCGACCGACGCCCTCCCGCGAGCGCCGATGGCGGCGTCGACATGATCCAGCTGCTCACCCCCGAGGGCGAGCGCGTGCTGGGCGGAACGGCGGCCGACTACGTGCACTACCTCGACGAGCTGACCCACGACGACCTGCGCGGGCTCTACCGCGACCTGGTCCTCGTGCGCCGGGTCGACCAGGAGGCCACCGCCCTGCAACGCCAGGGCGAGCTCGGCATCTGGGTCAGCCTGCTCGGGCAGGAGGCCAGCCAGATCGGCTGCGGCCGGGCGATGCGCCGGCAGGACTACGCCTTCCCCGGCTATCGCGAGCACGGCATCGCCTGGTGCCGCGGGATCGACCCGATGGAGCTCATCGGCCTGTTCCGCGGCGTCGACAAGGGCGCGTGGGACCCGAACGCGCACAACTTCCACGGCTACACGATCGTCATCGGCAACCAGGTGCTGCTCGGCGTCGGGTACGCGATGGGCGTCCAGCGCGACGGGGCGGTCGGCACCGGCGACCCCGACCGCGACACCGCGGTCGTCGCCTTCATGGGCGACGGCGCGACCGCGCAGGGCGACGTCAACGAGGGCTTCGTCTTCGCCGCGGTCAACGACAGCCCGATCGTCTTCTTCTGCCAGAACAACCAGTGGGCCATCTCCGAGCCGAACACCCGCCAGACCCGCATCCCGATCTACCGCCGAGCCGACGGCTTCGGCTTCCCCGGCGTCCGGGTCGACGGCAACGACGTCCTCGCCGTGTATGCCGTGACGCGGGCGATGCTCGACCGCGCTAGGTCGGGGGAGGGGCCCTCGCTCATCGAGGCCTACACCTACCGGATGGGCGCGCACACCACCTCCGACGACCCGACGAAGTACCGCTTCGCCGCCGAGGTCGAGATGTGGAAGCTGCGCGACCCGATCGCCCGCTTCAAGGCCTGGCTCGGCCACGAGGGCATCGCCGACGGCGCCTTCTTCGCCTCGGTCGAGGAGCAGGCCGACGAGCTCGCGGCCCGGCTGCGCGCCGAGACGGTGGGCATGCCGGACCCGGAGGTCGGCGACATCTTCGAGCACGTCTACGTCGAGCCGCACCGACAGGTCGACGACCACTACGACCAGTTGCGCGACTACCTCGACTCCTTCGCCGACGAGGACGGTGAGTGACATGGCGGCCACGCGCACGACGATCGCCAAGGCGCTCAACGCCGGCCTGCGCCGGGCCATGGATCGCGACCCCAAGGTCATCCTCACCGGTGAGGACATCGGCAAGCTCGGCGGGGTCTTCCGGATCACCGAGCACCTGCAGAAGGACTTCGGCGAGGACCGGGTCATCGACGCGCCGCTGGCCGAGTCGGGCATCGTCGGCACGGCGATCGGGATGGCGCTGCGGGGCTATCGGCCGGTCGTCGAGATCCAGTTCGACGGCTTCGTCTACCCCGGCTTCGACCAGATCGTCAGCCAGCTCGCCAAGCTGCACTCGCGCTCGCGCGGGCACCTCAAGGTCCCGGTCGTCGTGCGTATCCCGATGGGTGGCGGCATCGGCGCGGTGGAGCACCACAGCGAGTCCAACGAGGCCTACTTCGCGCACACGCTGGGGCTCAAGGTCGTCTTCTGCAGCAACCCCGAGGATGCCTACTGGATGATCCAGCAGGCCATCGAGTGCGACGACCCGGTGATCTTCTACGAGCCCAAGCGGCGCTACCACGAGAAGGGCGAGGTCGACCTCGAGGCCACCGAGGCACCGCGCGGTCTCTTCGAGGCGCGGCTGCTGAGCGAGGGCGCCGACCTCACCCTCGCGGCCTACGGGCCGATGGTGAAGACCTGCATGGATGCCGCGAACGCCGCTGCGACAGAGGGGCGCTCGCTCGAGGTCATCGACCTGCGCTCGGTGTCGCCGCTCGACATCGACGCCCTGACGACCTCGGTCGAGAAGACCCGGCGGCTCGTCGTCGTGCACGAGGCCAGCGAGTTCTGCGGCTTCGGCGCCGAGATCGCCGCTGCGGTCACCGAGCGCTGCTTCTACCATCTCGAGGCGCCGGTGCTGCGGGTCACGGGCTACAACGCGCCCTATCCGGCGAGCCGGCTCGAGGAGCACTTCCTGCCCGACCTCGACCGGGTGCTCGACGCGGTCGACCGGTCCTTCGCCTACTGACACCGCTCGCACACAACAAGATTGGGTATGCCGTGGCTGTGAAGGAGTTCAAGCTCCCCGACCCGGGCGAGGGCCTGCTCGAGGCCGAGATCGTCGAGTGGAAGGTCGCCGTCGGCGACCAGGTCAAGGTCAACGACATCGTCGTCGAGGTCGAGACCGCCAAGTCCCTCGTCGAGCTGCCCATCCCGTGGGCCGGCACGGTCGTCGCCCTGCTCGCCGAGGTCGGCCAGGAGGTCGCCGTCGGCACGCCGATCATCCAGATCGACGACGGCAGCGGGGACTCGGGAGCCCAGGCGCCCGGCTCACGCGCCGGCAGCGAGGAGGGAAGCGCGGGCCGGGAGCGCGCCGGTTCGGGCTCTGGAGCATCGGACTCAGAGGAGGAGCCGGTCAAGCTGCTCGTCGGCTCCGGCCCCAAGGCCGAGGGCACCCGGCGGCGCGCCCGGCGCGTGCTCGCGGCGACCGAGGGAGTCCCCGACGTCGCAGCGGCACCGGCCGAGCCGACCGAGCCGGCCGGGCGCCCCGGGCGACCGGAGCCGTCGAGCGAGCCGGCGGCCGCGCCGGCCCAACCGGCCCCCACCCCGGAGCAGACCCGAGCGCTGGCCAAGCCCCCGGTGCGCAAGCTCGCCAAGGACCTCGGCGTCGACCTCGACACCATCGCCGGCAGCGGAGCGGGCGGCATCGTCACCCGCAGCGACGTCGAGTCGGCGGCCGTGGCTCGGGGGGCCGAGCCGGATCGCTCTGGTCCTGCCCATCCCTCCTCGTCGCTTGACTCGTCGGTCCAGCGCGGGACGCTCGGCGCACCCCCCGAGGGAGTGAACAGCCGCGGCGAGACACGGACGCCGATCAAGAGCGTGCGCAAGGTGACCGCGCAGGCGATGGTCGCCTCCGCTTTCACCGCCCCGCACGTCACCGAGTGGATCACCGTCGACGTCACCGAGACGATGCGCCTCGTCGAGCGGCTGAAGGCCGATCGGGAGTTCCGCGACGTCAAGGTCACCCCGCTGCTCATCCTCGCCAAGGCGATGTGCCTCGCGGTCCGGCGCAACCCGCAGATCAACGCCGCGTGGGACGAGGCCGCCCAGGAGATCGCGGTCAAGCACTACGTCAACCTCGGCATCGCCGCTGCGACCCCGCGTGGGCTCATGGTGCCCAACATCAAGGACGCCGACCTGCTCAGCCTGCGCGAGCTGGCCGAGGCGATCTCGACGCTGACCGCCACCGCGCGCGAGGGACGCACCCCACCGGCCGACATGGCCGGCGGCACGATCACCATCACCAACGTCGGGGTCTTCGGCGTCGACACCGGCACGCCGATCCTCAACCCGGGCGAGGCGGCCATCATGGCCTTCGGCGTCATCCGCAAGCAGCCGTGGGTCGTCACCGAGGACGGCGTCGACGCCATCGCGATCCGGCACGTGACGACCCTCGGGCTGTCCTTCGACCACCGGCTCGTCGACGGCGAGCTCGGGTCCCGCTACCTCGCCGATGTCGCGGCCCTGCTCGAGGATCCGGGCCGCGCGCTCGTGTGGGGATGAGCTCGATGAGCGACATCCGCGAGATCGGCAATGCCGCCGCGACCGGTCGGGTCAGCGCGCACGGCGCCACCGTGCTGTCCTGGCGACCGACCGGCCACGAGGAGGTCCTCTTCGTCAGCCCGCGCGCGGTCCTCGACGGCACCGCGGCGATCCGGGGCGGCATACCGGTGTGTTGGCCGTGGTTCGGCGCCGGCCCGGGTGGTGACCGGTCGCCCCGGCATGGGCTGGCTCGCACGGCCCGCTGGGCGCTGGAGAAGCAGGTCGACGGCGAGCGCGAGACGGCGCTCACCTATCTGCTCACGGCGCATTGCGACCCGCGCTTCGGCCAGCTCTATCCCTACCTCTTCGAGACCCGGCTCACGGCGGTCTTCGGCGAGCGGCTGCGAGTGTCGCTGCAGGTGAGCAACACCGGCGCCGAGCCGCTCGTCTTCGAGGCGGCCTTGCACACCTACCTGCGGGTCGGGGACGTGCGCACGGTGCGGGTCGGCGGTCTGGGCGGCGCGGCATACCTCGACATGGTGGGCGCGCCCACCCAGCGGGTGCAGGAGTCCGACGAGCTGGTGATCGCCGGCGAGACCGACCGGATCTACGAGAGCAGCCGCACGGTCACCGTCACCGACCCGGTGCTGCGCCGTCGGCTGGTCGTCGAGACGACCGGTGCGGCTCAGCGGGTGGTGTGGAACCCGGGCGAGCAGACCGCGCACACGCTGGCCGACCTCGGCGACGCGTGGCCCGGCTTCCTGTGCGTCGAGTCGGCGAACGTGCGCGGGCATACGGTCGTCATCGAGCCAGGGCAGAGCGGGTCGATGGGCTACCTGCTGGCCGTCCACGAGCTCGACGACGCGGTCGAGGGATAGTCACTCCCCCGGCACCGCGATCGCTCCGGGCCGACCGGCGCTGGGCGTCAGTGCCCGGCCGGCGGCAGCGGCTCGGTGAGCGAATCCTCCTCGGCCGCAGCGGCGTCCGCGCGGGCCTCGGCGTTGCGCTGGCTGTAGGCCGACCCGGACCGCAGCTCGACATGCGGCAGCAGCATCGAGGCGAGGAAGGCGAGCACGAGGATCCCCGACGCGACGAGGAACACCGTCGACATCGCGTCGCTGAAGCCGACGAGGAAGGGCCGAGCCAACCGGGGGTCGATGTGCGACAGGAAGGAGCTGTCGTTGAGGGCGTTGCCGAAGCCCGATGCCGCGTCGCCCGAGGCCGCGCCGGCCTTGACCTGGGCGATGAAAGCCTGGTTGGCGGCCGGGTCGCCCTGCGGGTCGCGCAGCGCGGCCTGGAACTCCGGGGTGGGCGCGATGGCGCGGAAGGCCTCGCCGATCTTGTCCTTGGCCCCGCTGAACAGCAGCGACAGGAAGATCGCCGTGCCGAGCGTGCCGCCGATCTGACGGGTGAAGGTCGCCGACGAGGTGGCCACCCCGATGTCGCGCGGCGGCACGGCATTCTGGATCGCGAGGGTGAGCGGCTGGAAGTTGAAGCCGAGCCCGATGCCGAAGAACACCATGACGATCATCGACTGCCACAGCGGGGTGTCGGCGGTGACGTAGTGAAAGGCGAAGAGCGACACGACGAGCAGCGCCGCGCCGATGATCGGGTAGCGCCGGTAGCGGCCGGTGCGGGAGATCATCTGGCCGGAGAAGACCGAGCCGGTCATGATGCCGAGGGTCATCGGCAGCAGCTGCAGGCCGGCCTGGGTCGCCGAGGCGCCCTTGACGATCTGCAGATAGAGCGGCAGCGCAGCGAGCCCGCCGAACATGCCCATGCCGATGAAGACCGAGCCGATCGAGGCCCAGGTCATCGTCCGGTTGCGGAAGAGCCGCAACGGGATGAGCGCCTCGTCGCCCATCGACCGCTCGACGAACCAGCCGACGACGAGCCCGGCCACGCCGATGGCGTAGCAGGCGAGCGCGGTCGTGGAGGTCCAGCCCCACTCGCGGCCCTGCTCGGCGACGATGAGCAAAGGCACGAGCGCGACGGTGAGCGCGACGGCGCCCCACCAGTCGATCCGGTGGTCGAGCCGGTGGTGGTGCAGGTGCAGGGTGCGGGTCACGACGAAGAGCGCGGCGACGGCGATCGGCACGTTGACGAGGAAGACCCAACGCCAGCCGGTGACCCCGAGGATCGACTCGGTGCCGGCGAAGAAGCCGCCGATGACCGGGCCGAGCACCGAGCTGGTGCCGAAGACGGCGAGGAAGTAGCCCTGGTACTTGGCCCGCTCGCGCGGCGGGACGATGTCGCCGATGATCGCCAGGGCGAGCGAGAAGAGGCCGCCGGCGCCGAGGCCCTGCACCGCGCGGAAGGCCGCGAGCGACGGGATCGACCAGGCGAGCGTGCAGAGCATCGAGCCGATGGTGAAGATCGTGATGGCCGCGATGAAGAACTGCTTGCGCCCGTAGATGTCGGAGAGCTTGCCGTAGAGCGGGGTGACGATCGTCGAGGTGATGAGGTATGCCGTCGTCACCCAGGCCTGCGCGGACAGCCCCTGGAGGTCGTCGGCGATGACCCGCATCGCCGAGGCGACGATGGTCTGGTCGAGGGCGGCGAGGAACATCCCCATCATCAGGCCGATGAGGATGGTGACGATCTGCCGATGGGTGAGCGGGGCGTCCGGCTCGGCGGCGGCATACGCGGGCGTGGTCATCGGCGGGGCTCCTGGGTGGTCGCGGACTTGGCTGCCTCGAGGGCATCGGCGAAGCGGGTGACCGAGGCGAGGAAGCCGGCGATCTCGGCCGGGCTCCAGTCGGCGGTGAGGCGGGCGATCCACTCGCCGCGCGTCGCCGCGATCCGGTCGGTCAGGGCTCGTCCCTCGGCGGTGAGGGAGACCCGGTAGGCCCGACCGTCGTCCGGCTCGGGCAGCTTCTCGGCGAGCCCGTGCGCGACGAGGTGGCTGACCTGGCGGCTCACCGTGCTGACGTCGGCATGCACGCACCCGGCGAGGTCGGACACCCGACGCGGCTCGCGCAGGTTGAACAACACCGGCCAGTGGGTGTGGTCGACGTGCGGGTGCTGGGCCGGAGCGTGCTGACGCATGGCGACGAGCACCTTGATCATCCGGATGAGCTCCTCGCCCAGCTCGGCCGTCAGGGTGTCGGTGGTCACGACGGAGAACCGTCTCATAGTTGCTTGCTGCAAGCAAATGAAGCCGGGTCCGGTGCGCCGGGCTCGGGTGCCTAAGGTGGATCCATGGCCCTCGCTGCCACTTCAGCCCGCTCATCCGGTATGCCGCGCACCGCCGCCGTCCTCACCCTCACTGCCGCCGTGCTCGCCTGTGTCGCCGCCGCTGCGGGGGGCGGAGCTACCCAGCCGCCGGTGGCCGGGCTGCAGGACCCGGGGCCGGTCGTGCGCTGGGGGCTGCCGATCGTCCGCGCCGTGCACGACCTGTCGGCTGCGCTCACTGTCGGCCTGCTGCTGCTCGGTGCCGTCGCCGTGCCGGACCGAGCCAAGCAGGCGCTGGCCGCGGCGCCCCGGATCGCCGTCCGCTCCGGCATCGTGTGGATCGCCAGCGGCCTGGTCGGCGTGCTCCTCGGCTTCGGCGACATCGTCGGGCTCTCCCCGACGAGCAGCGCCTATCTGCGCCAGCTGCAGCAGTTCGTCTGGTCGGTGGAGTCGCTGCGCGAGGGGCTCATCTCGGCCCTGCTCGCCGCGATCGCCGTCACGATCACCGCCGTCGGCACCAGCCGCGCGTCGCTGTGCTGGGCCGGCGCCGTCGGCCTGGTCTCGCTCTTCCCGCTCGCCCTCGCCGGTCACTCGGCGACCGCCGCCGACCACGAGACCGCGGTCAACGCCCTCCTGTTCCACCTCGTCGGCACGGTCGCCTGGATCGGCGGGCTGGCCGCCCTGGTCGCTCTCCGGCCCCGGCTGCGAGCCTGGCTGCCGGTCGTCCTGGACCGTTACTCCGTCGTCGCCGGCTGGGCGCTGGTCACCGTCGGGCTGTCAGGAATCGTGAGCGCATCGGTCCGCATGTCGGGGCTGGGAGACCTCCGCACGTCATACGGCGCACTCGTCATCGCGAAGGCCGTGGGCCTCGTCGTCCTCGGCCTGCTGGGTCTGCAGCAGCGCCGGCACGTCATCGGCAAGCTACGCGAGAACCCCACTGCCGCAGGCCTGTTCGCGCGGCTCGTGGTCACCGAGCTGGCGGTCATGGGCGCCACGGTCGGCGTGGCCACCGCGCTGTCCCGCAGCGCCAATCCTGAGTACGTGCGCCCCCCGGCGGCCAACCTCACCGAGACGTTGACGAACTACCCCATCCCCCCGGCGCCGACCGGCAGCTCCTGGCTCACCGTCTGGCGCTGGGACTGGCTGTGGGGCACGGTCGCCGTCCTCGCCATCGCCCTCTACATCGGGGCGGTGGTGCGGCTGCACCGGCGCGGTGACCGCTGGCCGATCGGGCGCACCGTGTGCTGGGTCCTCGGCTGGGTCGCCATGCTCTGGGCGACCTGCGGGGCGGGCGGTGTCTACGGCCGGGTGTCCTTCGCCTGGCACATGATGAGCCACATGACCATCGCGATGATCGCGCCGGTCCTGCTCGTGCTCGCGGCCCCGCTCACCCTCGTCATCCGGGTCGAGCACCCACGCAAGGACGGCACCCTGGGCCCGCGCGAGATCCTCCTCGGCATCGTGCACTCCCGCTACGTCGCCTTCTGGGCCAACCCGATCGTCGCCGGCATCAACTTCGCCTTCAGCCTCATCGTCTTCTACTACACCGGCCTCTTCGAGCTGGCGCTGACGACCCACACCGGGCACATCCTGATGGTCGTCCACTTCCTGCTCGCCGGCTATCTCTTCGCCATGGTGCTCGTCGGCGTCGACCCCGGCCCCCGCAAGTGGGCACCGGCGCTGCGGCTCGTCGTGCTCTTCGCGACGATCTCCTTCCACGCCTTCTTCGGCGTCGCGCTGCAGTCGGGCGACACCCTCATCGCCCCCGACTTCTTCGGCATCATCGGCATCCCGTGGATCCCCGATCCGCTGCAGGACCAGCGTCTCGGCGGCGCGATCGCGTGGGGCATCGGCGACGTCCCGTCACTCGCCCTGGCGCTCATCGTCGTGCTGCAGTGGGTGCGCTCCGACGCCGCCGAGGCCCGCCGGCTGGACCGGCAGGCCGACCGTGACGGGGATGCCGCGCTCGCGGCATACAACGACGAGCTGGCCCGACTGGCCCGTCAGGACGAGGCCCGCGAGGGACGGCACGGCTGACTCGCCCGCGCTCTTGACGTGGTGAAAGCGCTGTCCCGGGGTACCGCCCAGACACTCGCGCCACGAGCGCGCGACCCACACAAGGAGACAAACATGGGTGCTGGTCTCGGGATCTTCCTGCTCGTTCTGGGAGCGATCATCTCGTTCACCAACATCGACAACCAGCTCGTCAAGCAGAACCTCGACGTGTTCGGCTACATCCTGATGGGCGGCGGCGTGCTCGCCCTCATCATGGCGCTGACGATGAACAAGCAGCGGGCCAACACCTCCCACACGTCGGTCGTCGAGCGGCGCAACATCGAGGAGGGGCACGTCGAGCACGTCGAGCGGCGGGACGACGGCCCGGTCGCCCGCTGACGCCGCACCGCACACCCGCCTGCTGAACGGCGGAGGCGTCCGGGGCGAGGCTCGTGGCACAGTTGCGGGGTGACCGAGCAACGCCCCCGGACCGCCTCCGCCGTGGCGGCGGCCACGCCGGCCGACCGTGATCGATGGGCCGACACCCTGCGCGTGGGCTCGCTGCTCGTCGTCGTGCTCGGCCACTGGCTCATGGTGGCGATCACCCCGGACGGCCAGATCACCAATGCGCTCACGCTGATTCCCGCCCTGCAGCCGGTCACCTGGGTGCTGCAGGTCATGCCGCTCTTCTTCCTCGTCGGCGGCGTCGCCCACGCGCACACCCTGCAACGCCCCATCGGGTATGCCGCGTTCGTGCGCTCCCGGGCCGCCCGGCTGATGCGGCCCACCCTCGCCTTCCTCGTCGTGTGGGTCATCCTCGGCGCGGTCGCTCACCTCGCCGGCTGGACCCGCGGCGAGCAGGGCCGGCTCATCCGGGACGCACTCGTCATGGTGCCCCAGCTGCTGTGGTTCGTCGGCATCTACCTCGGCATCGCGGCCTTCGCGCCGGCGATGCTTCGGCTGCACCGCCGCGCCGGCCTCTGGGCCGTGCTCGGCCTCGTGGTCGCTGCAGGACTGGTCGACCTGATCCGCTTCGGCGCCGGGATCGGGCTGGTCGGCAACCTCAACTTCGCGCTGGTCTGGCTCGCCCTGCACCAGCTCGGCTTCTCGTGGCGCGACGGCCGGCTGACGACGCAGATCGCCTGGGTGCTCTTCGGCGGTGGCGCGGTCGGCCTGATCGCGGCGGTGACGCTCGGGCCCTACCCGGTCTCGATGGTCGGCCTGCCTGGTGACGAGATCTCCAACATGGCGCCGCCGAGCTTCGCCCTGCTGTGTCAGGGGCTCGCGCTCATCGGCGCCGCGGCGCTGCTGCGCGGCACGATGCGCCGGGTGCTCGAGCGCCCCCGGGTCTGGCGGGCCGTCGTGGTCGCCGGCGCCTTCGCGATGACCGCCTTCCTCTGGCACCTCACCGCCCTGCTGCTGACCATCCTCGCGGCCCGGGTGCTCGGCATCGGGCTGCCCGAGGTCGGCACGGCCTCGTGGTGGTGGAGCCGGCCGCTGTGGTTCCTCGTGCTGGCCGTCCCCACCGCGCTGCTCGTGGCGCTCTTCGTGCGCTTCGACGCGGGGCCCAAGGGGGCCCGCGGCATACCGACGCAGCAGCCGCGCTGGGTCGACCCGCTCGCCGTGCTCGGGGTGCTGCTCACGGTCTTCGGCATCCTCATGGTGTCGATCGTCGGCGTCGACGTCCTCGGCAACCGGCCGCAGTTCTTCCTCGTCGGCGAGGTGACGCCGGCCGTGTCGTTCGGCGTGCTCGTCGCCGGTCTCGCGCTGCTGTATGCCGCCCGCTCACCGGAGAGCGGCTCAGGCAGCGTCGCCGCGGCGCAGTCCGGGCCGCCTCGGTGACGCACGAGGTCGCCTCGCGAGAGTCGGCGTCCCGAACCGGCCGCTTCGAGCCGGTCGGTCTTTCCTCGTCCGCCGGCGCGGTCTGGGACGACTAGACCTCCGCAGTCCGGAACCGTCGCAGGGCGAGCACCGCCAGGCCGACGACGAACAGCAGGAAGGCTGCTGGATTGGCGCCGCCGGCCGAGGCGCCGGGTCCGACGTCGCCGCCGATGAGCGCATAGGCGGTGTGACCGGACGCGAAGGGCAGCCAGGCCACGGGTCCACCGACGAGGGCCGTGACGAGGGGCTCGATCACCAGTGGGAGCGCCAGCACGGCGAGCACCGCCGGCAGCACGCTGTCGATGATCGTGCCGAGCGCGATGCCTACCAACGCCCAGGACATGCCGACGAGCGTGTGCACCGCGACCGCTCGCAGCCCGCCAGCAACCGGCACGGCATCGAAGAGGGCGCAGACCAGAGCGACCTCGGCGAGGCTGGACAGCAGGCAGATCGCGCCGGCGAGCAGGGCGGTCGCGCCCGCTTTCGCGGCCCAGACCCGGTCACGCCTCGGCTCCCGCACCAGGGTGAGTCGGGCGACGCCGTCCCGGATGTCAGCTCGCACGGCGGTCACCCCCAGCACGGCCGCACAGTAGAGGCTCGGGCCAGTCGTGCGGGCCACAGTCTGCAGCAGGCCGAGGCTGTCCCCGCTGTAGCCGAGCTCAGGACTGGTGAATGCCCACCCGAGCAGGGCCGCGACGGCGGCGGAGGCGATGCAGGCGACGGTCGCCGAGATCCAGGTCGAACGCAAGGTCAGCAGCTTGCGCAGCTCATGATGCAACATCGACGGTCCTTCCGCTGAGCGCGTGGTGATCGAGGACGCTGTCCGCAGCGCCGGCCGGCTGGCCGACCCGCTCGAGGTAGACGGACTCGAGGGACCGCTCGGCGGTGAGCTCCCACACGAGGATGCCGAGATCGCGGGCCACCTCGGCGACCGACCGCTGGTCGAGACCTCTCACGGCCAGCTCGTCCGGATCGCTGGTCGAGGCAGCGCACTGCCCACCGGCCCGATCCAAGCCCGCGGCCAGCCGATGCGGCTCGGTGCTCCGCACGAGGACCCGAGTGCTCGTTTGCAGGAGGTCGGCCAGCGTCGAGTCGCCGACGACCCGCCCACCGGCGACCATGACGACCCGATCGGCCACCAGGACCACCTCGGAGAGGATGTGGCTGGCCAGGATCACCGTCCCGCCTCGCCGGGCGTGAGCGGCCAACAGCTCGCGCACCGCGATGACGCCGTGCGGGTCCAGCCCGTTGATCGGCTCATCGAGGACGAGGACGCTCGGGTCGGCCAGCAGAGCGGCGGCGAGCCCGAGCCGCTGGCGCATGCCGGTGCTGAAGCCGCGGGGTCGGTCCATGGCGCGGGCGGCGAGCCCGACCGCGGCGAGGACCTCGTCGACGCGGTCCCGGCCGATGGCGGTGCCGCTGGCGAGGACGCGGAGGTGGTCGCGTGCAGTGCGCCCGGGGTGGAAGGCCGGCGCCCCGAGGAAGATCCCGACCTGCTGGTATGCCGCGGGCCAGTCCACGAGCCGCCGTCCGCCGTAGGTCGTCCGCCCACCGCCGTGACTGAGCCCGAGCATGAGACGCAGCGTCGTGCTCTTCCCGGCCCCGTTGCCCCCGAGCAGTGCGGTGACGGCCCCGGCCGGGGCGGTGAACGAGACGTCCTGCACGGCGGACAGGTCGCCGAAGCGCTTGGTCAGCCCCACGGCCCGGACCTCGATCGGCTCGAGGGGCGTCATGCCGGTCCCCCCAAGGTGAGCACCTGGTCGACCTCGAGGCGCGCGGGGACGGTGTGGGCGACGAGGACCACGGCGCTGTCTGCCGCCCAGGCGGTGATCTCGTCGACCATCGTGTCGACGCCGTCGGCATCGACGGCGTTGAATGGCTCGTCCAGGACGACCAGGCGGGGCCGGCCGCCGGAGCACATGACGTACCAGAGCTTCTTCGCGGTCCCTGACGACAAGCCCGAGGCGTGCTCGTCGAACCATGGGGCCAGGCCCAGGCGCGAGGCGCGTTCGAGCTGCCCGGCCACCGGGATCCCGTAGGCGGTTGCGAACAGCGTGAGGTGGTCCCGCACGGTCAACAGGTCGAAGAGGGCCGGCGTGGTGCGCACAATGCGTCGCAAGGGACGTGCCGCGAGGGCGCCGGCCGGCTGGCCGGCCACCGTCACTGTGCCCTGGATCGGTGACAGGTAGCCGCTGAGCAGCTCGACGAAGGTCGACTTGCCGGTGCCGTTGCCACCGGCCACCTGGGTCAGGCCCTGAGCGGCGATGCCCGCCGTCAGGCCGCGGATCACCGGCCGATCCGGGTCGTAGGCGGCGGTGACATCGTCCAGGACGACGATGTCGGCGAGTGCGGCCGCGGTCATGGCTGGCTGAGCCGGACGGGCAGACGCTGGAGACGGAACGCGAAGCATGCGAGACCTCCGATGACGGCGAGACAGGTGAGCAGGGCGAGCGCGGCGTGCGCGGGCCATCCGTGCGCGACGCCCAGGAGGTAGATGGGGACGAGCGCGACGAATCCGAGGACCGCGAGAACGCTGTCGGTGGCCCGGCGGCCCTCCCCGGCGTCACTGCGGGCGCAGAGGGCGTCGATGAGGTGCTCGGAGGCGATCGTCGCTGCGATCGCGAGCATCGCGCCGGTCGGCAGGCCGATTCCGAGCGCGACGGCGAGGACGGCGATGGCCAGGGCGGCGATCGTGCCGTAGCCGAGGGCGGGGGCCGCGACGGCCCAGAACATCGCCGGCGCCGGGACCTTGGCCTCGGCCAGTGCGCGCAGCTGCCACAGCAATCGGGTCAATCCCAGTCGCATGAGGGTCACCGCGCTGACCGTCATGGCCACGGTGATCGCGACGAATACGAGAGCAGCCGCGGCCGCCGCTCGCGCGCCGGTCGGCAGCACCGGCCCACCGGCCCACCGCCACCCGACGACGGCGAGGGTGACCGCCACCAGTGCAGCCACGACCCGGGTGGCGACGTCGACTCCGCGTGCTCCGCCGATGCCCCGCCAGAGCACGCCCGCAAGCGCCACGGGTCGGCTCAGCCCACCACCGGAGGGCAGGGCGCAGCGTCGAGGCTCCGGGGCGAGCATCGGGGCGGCTGGGGCGGCCGCTCGGAACCGGGTGCCCCCGGCGATCGCCACGACGAGGGCCCCGATGGCGAGCATGGTCGCCGCCGACAGGCCCAGCCGCAGTGGTCCGAGCTGCTGAGCGAGCAGCGTGAGCGGCAGGGACGGTGTCGCCAGCCGGTCGGTCGCCGGCCCGGCGAGCAGCCGGGCAGCTGCCACCCCTGTGGCGCCGGCGCCGAGAACCAGGGCGACCACCCCCGGCCAGCGCGCAGAGCGACGTGGCCCGCTGCGACGCCCATGGGCGAGAGCCAGCGCCAGCCCGGCCGCGGCATAGGCCACCGGCCCGAGGACGGCACACGCGAGCAGATCCTGGACGGGGAGGTGGGAGTCCGTCGGCCCGAGGGTCCGGGCGACCCCCACTGCCGCGCCGATCGTCGCTGCCGACTGGCTCAGCGCGCGGTGGACCAGGCCGCTACCGCGCTCTACGAGAACGACGATCGGTAGGGGGATGTCTGCCGCGACCCACATGCCGCGCAGCGGCGAGCCCGAGATGGCGTATGCCGCCCTTCCGAGATGGGTGCGCGCCAGGTCCACCGCGCCGAGATAGCCGCACCCGGCGACGACCAGAGCGCCCAGGCCGGCCACCACCTGCGGGTCGGCCGTCCTGCCGTCGGCGATCAGGACGGCACCGAAGGTGGTGACCAGCAGGGTGCCTGCAGCGATGAGGGGAAGACTCACCACGGCGGCGATCAGGACGAGCAGCTCGAAGGTCCGGGCGGACAACGTCGTGCCGAAGCCGGTGAGGACGCGCACCGCCCACATGTCGACAGCCGCGCGCACGGCCGGCAGCCACAGTCTGGCCATCAGAGCCTCCGGACGGGCGTGCGCTGGATTCGCTCGAGGAGCACGACGGTCGCTGCCACCGCCAAGGCGAGCATGGTGAGGACGGCGACCAGGGTCAGGACCCGCCCTGCACCGTCCTGCAGGCCGTTGCCGGTCAGCACAGCGCCCGCGAGCCCGCCGACACTGAGCACGATCACGCGCAGCCGCAGACCGAGCCGCGGCCCGGCGGCCAACAGCGCGATGAGAGACCCGGCGGCGACGGCCACCGCACTCCACCACAGCCCCGGATAGGCCTGGAAGGCGGCGGTCGGGGCGCGGTGGGCAAGGAGGACGGCGGCGACCAGGCAGCTGACGCCCAGCGCTGCGACCGGCCGGGTGAGTCGCACCACATATCGCTCGAGCACGTCGGATTCCTCAGATTGCGGCGAGCACGACGCCGAGGGGCAGCGCGGTGACCAGGACCCGACGGCGGGCGTCCGTGGGGGCCGCCCGACTCACGAGCAGGACCGCGAGGGCGCATCCGGCCGCCGCGGCCAACCACATCACCGGGTCGGTGAGCGGACTCGTGGGCTGACGAATCGCCCCTGCCAGCTGCTTGGCCATCCAGACGACGACGAGCACGACGAGGGCACCCGGCACCCGCCGGACGGATCCGATCGTGACGGTGGGCAGGCGGAGCCGGCCCTCGAGTCGCCGCAGGACGACGACCACGACCGCCAGCGCGGTGCAGGTGAGCGCGACGGCGAGGGTCACCCCGACGCTCACCGCGAGCGGGCGCTGGCTGGTATCGGTGAGCGTGCCGGCGGCGATCGCCTCGTCCACCATGGTGCGGATCGAGGTCGCCACGGTCGGAACGCGAGCCAGGACGGCGAGGACGCACGCGGCATACGCGATGAGCCAGGGGGCGCGCGGCGACCGCGGCCGGCCGGAGCTGGCCGCGATGGACGGCTCGGCCGCGAGGTTGAGGGTCGAGGACATGGATGGCTCCTGGGTCAGAGTCGGGACAGGATGACGGCGGTCTCCACGGCGGCCGCGCCCACGATGCAGGCGGCAGCGGCGAGAAGCAGGCGCAGGAAGCTCCCCGTGATGTCTCGCCGCGGCCGGTTGCCCGAGCTGGCGGCGGCGAGGACGTGTGCTGCTGGCGCGAGCAGGCCAGCAGTTGCGGCGAGCAGCAGGCCGACGAACTCGGCCACGATGTAGAGCACGGTGGGGGCGGACAGGGCCACCGTCGGCCCGGCCGCGAGTGCATGGACTGTGGCACCGATCCACGTTGAGGTCAGCAGGATGGCCGCGACGGAGCTCAGCCCGAAGGTGACGTAGCCCGAGGCGAGCAGGCCTGCGGCGCCGGCGTTCCGGCCGAGGATCTGCACGAAGATCGCCGGTGCCGAGCGGCCGTCCAGGGCGAAGACGGGGTCACCAGCCATCGACTCCGGGACGAAGGCGGCGTAGCCGACGGTCACGCCGACGACGGCGAGCAGCACCGCTCCGGCCAACGCTGCGCGGAGCTCGAGCGATAGACCGCGCCGCGCTGGCGTGACGTGGGCGGCAGCCGTGGCCGGCGTGACCGTCGGACTGGTCATCAGGCGACCAGGGCGGCGCGGGTCATCCGGGTGATGAAGTAGCGGATCACCGCGAGCAGCGCCGCGGCGGTGCCCGCCGAGAAGATCACGAGTGCCGCGGTGAGGACCCACCCGCCGATCTCGTAGGCCCGGACGATGTTCGCCGCGGTGGTTTTGCTGAGGCCGAATGCGCCGGCGATGTAGAGCGTCGCGGCAGCGCCGACGGCCAGACCGATGGAGGCCAGCAGCCCCGAGAAGAGGCGCCGACCGGTGGTGGGAGAGGTGCTGAGCATGATTGACTCCTTGGGTAGGCAACGCGGCGCCGGTTTGGTCCAGGAGGGATCCCCGGCGTCGCGCTGTGTGGGTGACCGCGAGGTCCGCGGCGTGTCACCGACGGTAGGGACACCGAGTGGCTCAGGCCGAGCGACCTGGCTGGCCTGCAGCGGCCATGGCCGGTATCGGTCAGCTCACCCAGCCGCGGCGGACCGCCTCGACGCCGGCCTGGAACCGGCTCTCGGCCTGCAGCTCGGTGATCGCCGACGACACGAGGCGACGCACGGTGCGGACCGACAGACCGAGCTTGCGCCCGATGGCCTCGTCCTTGTGTCCCTGAGCGAGCAGGGTGACGATCTGCCGGAGCCGGGCCTCGGTGACCAGGCTCCCGGTCGTGTCGTCCGGCCCGGGCTGCGGGTCACCGTCGCGCCAGATCTCGTCGAAGAGCGCGACGATCGGCTGCACGATGTCGTGACCACGCAGCAGAAAGGCCCCCGCCGAGTCGGAACGGGGCAAGAGCGCGGCATGCCGGTCGACGATGATGCAATGCAATGGTGGTGCCGGATGAAGGCGAATCACGGCACCCTGCACCGATTGCGCCCGCAGATGATCGAGCCAATGTGGCGCCCGCGCCGACGCCTCGGAGACGAGGAAGCGCACGAGCAGCCCGCGACCTAAGACCGCCGCATCGAGCCGGGAGGAGGCCGCCACCGCGTCGGCGGGTAGGGCATCGCCGGGCATTTGCACGAGCACCGAGGACGTCGCGTCGCGCACCAGCTGATAGAGCCGGCTGCGGACCACCGAGCCGTCGTCGATCTGCTCGATGAGGCCGAGGCCGTCGCGGGTCACCCGGCTCTCGACGAAGGTCTCGACGTAGTCGTGCAGATCGGCCCGGCTGCGCTTCATCTCGGCCTGCCGCTCGGCCAGCCGGGCTTCCTCCTGGGCGATGAGCAGCTCGATCGCCTGGTCGGGCGGGACGGCGATGTAGTGGCTTGGGGGGCCGGCCGGCTCGACGAGCATGAGCTGGGCCAGCCGATCCAATTCGGCGACGGTCTGCTCGGTGGTCAGGCCCAATTCATCGGCGAGCTGGCCGACATCGGCCTCGGTGCTCGCCAACATCGCTCGGTAGACGCGCTCGGTTTGCGCGCCCACGCCGAAAAGCTGCAACACGCCGGCCCCCTGGGGAGAGAGGATTCTCGGCGACAGTGTATTTGCGCTTTCTGTGTCGACTTTCGCAGAGGTGAGCGAGGCGACTCACCGCCGTCTTGCGAACGTTCGGGTATGCCGGGTGGCCGGTTGCTGTCATGGCCCGTCCCGGCCGCTCGAATCGCTGGCGCCGGACCCCGGCGCGCCGTGAGAGTGGACTGGCCGGGCGTTGCTCGGCCTCCCCCCAACTCTCCCCGGAGGCAGTCATGTCCATGTCCATCTCCACCTCGTCGCCCGCCGTCGTCCGGGGCGCCCGGCCGCGCCGAGCGCGGCTCGGTGCCCGCATGCTCGGCGTGACGCTGCTCGCAGCCGGGCTCACGGGAGGGCTCGTCCCCGCAGCGCAGGCCGGTTCGGCGACCAAGGCTCCCGGCGAGGGGGCCTTGGTCATCTGGTGGCCGCCGCACGCGCCGCGGGGCTGACTCCGCTCGAGTCGAGCGGGCAGGTGAACCATGTACCCCGTCGAGGTCGCCCTGCATGTCGCGGCCAGGGCTGACCGGTCCACCGACCGGTCGGCCCTGGCGGCCGAGTTGCGGGGACTCACCCGCGCGGACCCGCGGGTCGGCCACGTCTATGTGGCCGACGGCGAGTCAGTTGGAGCCGCATTGGCCGACCCGATTCGCGCGGTCCTCTTCGTCCGCGCCGACAGCAGTCGGCAGGCGATGTCGATCTCCGCCGAAGCGATCGAGGAGCTTCGCCGGATCGCCGGGCTCAGCTTCGACGTCGGCCATCTGGCCATCGCGGAGATCAGCTGAGCTGCCCCCCGCGGGGCCGGGCGAGGCGACCCCGGTCTGCGACGGGGAGGGGTCAGAAGGCCGACTCGGGCAGGTCCATGAGGTCCAGGTCGGTCGCCTCGGCCATCGCCCGCTCCGCCGCGAGACGAGGCAGCACCTGGCGGGCGAAGAACTTCGCCGCCGCCACCTTGCCCTGGTAGAAGGAGAGGTCCTTGCCCTTGGCCCCGGCCTCGATGGCGCGAACCGCCACCTCGGCCTGGCGCAGCAGCAGCCAGCCGACGATGAGGTCGCCGGCACCGAGCAGCAGCCGGGTCGTGTTGAGGCCGACCTTGTAGAGGTTGCTCGGCTGGCCCCCGGTGCGCGGGTCGGATGCGAAGGCCGCTCCCGCGCAGACGCCGACGATGCCCTGGACGTCCTCGATCGCCTTGCCGAGCAGCTCGCGCTCGCGGTCGAGCACGCCCTTGTCGACGCCGAGGTCCTTGGCGAACTCGGTCATCTGCATCGACAGGGCCGTGAGCGACTGCCCCTGGTCCTTGACGATCTTGCGGAAGAAGAAGTCCAGCCCCTGGATCGCCGTGGTGCCCTCGTAGAGGGTGTCGATCTTCGCGTCGCGGATGTACTGCTCGATGGGGTACTCCTGCAGGAAGCCCGAGCCACCGAGCGTCTGCAGCGACTCGGTGCCGAGCAGCACCCAGGCCCGCTCGGAGCCCAGGCCCTTGACGATCGGCAGCAGCAGGTCGCTCATCCGGGCCGCGACGTCGGCCGGCGAGCCCTTCGGCGGGTGCGCGCCGAGGTCACCGCCGGTGGCCAGGTCGACGGCGTCCTGCTGGCAGGCGGTGAAGACGATGAGCGCGCGGAGGCCCTCGGCATACGCCTTCTGCAGCATGAGCGAGCGGCGCACGTCGGGGTGGTGGGTGATCGTCACGCGCGGCGCGTCCTTGGCCGGCGTCGTGAGGTCGGCGCCCTGGACACGCTGCTTGGCGTACTCCAGCGCATTGAGGTAGCCGGCCGACAGCGTCGCAATCGCCTTGGTGCCCACGAACATTCGCGCGCCCTCGATGACGTGGAACATCTGCGCGATGCCGTCGTGGACGTCGCCGAGCAGGGTGCCGACGGCCGGGTGCTTGTCGCCGAAGGTCACCTCGCAGGTCGTCGAGACCTTGAGGCCCATCTTGTGCTCGACGTTGGTGACATAGACGCCGTTGCGCTCGCCGAGCGCGCCGGTCTCGAGGTCGACGTGGAACTTCGGCACGACGAAGAGCGACAGTCCCTTGGTGCCGGGGACGGCGCCCTCGGGCCGGGCCAGCACGAGGTGCACGACGTTGTCGACCATGTCGGACTCGGCCGAGGTGATGAAGCGCTTGACGCCGGAGATGTGCCAGGTGCCGTCGGGCTGCTGGACCGCCTTGGTGCGGCCCGCGCCGACGTCGGAGCCGGCGTCGGGCTCGGTGAGGACCATCGTCGTGTGCCAGGCATTGTCGATCGTGTGCTTGGCCAGCCTCTTCTGGTCCTCGTTGCCGAGGGCGTACATGATGTGCGAGAAGGCGAAGGTCGCGGCATACATGTGGACGGCCGGGTTGGCCCCGCAGACCATCTCGGCGGTGGCCCAGCGCAGCGACGGCGGCACCCGCATGCCGCCGAGCTCCTCGGGGATGTCCATCCGCCACCACTCGGCGTCGAGGTAGGCGCGGTAGGTCTTCGTGAACGACTCGGGCATGGTCACCGAGCACGTGGTCGGGTCGTAGACCGGGGGGTTGCGGTCGCTGTCGACGAAGCTTGCGGCCAGCGGCCCCTCGGCGAGCTTGGCGACCTGGGCCAGGATGTCCTTGGCGGCCTCGACGTCGACGTCCTCGTAGATGCCCTGGCCGAGGATCTCGCCCCGGTTGAACACCTCGAAGAGGTTGAACTCGAGGTCGCGGACGTTGGCCTTGTAGTGCCCCATCGGTGTCGCCCTTCGTCGTCCCCGCCCGCCTGAGGGTGCACCTCACCGGGCCGTGGTAAGCGGTCGCTCACCATGATGCTACTGGCCAGTAACAAACGCAAGGGCTGCGCGGCGTGAGCCACGCGGCATACCGGATCGGGGTGCGGTCAGGTGCCGGCCGGCCAGTCGTAGTCGACGACGACGGGGGCATGGTCGCTCATCCGGTATGCCGCGTGCTCGCCCTTGTCGGTCGACGCGGCGACCGCACGGCGGGCCAGCCCGGGCGTGGCCAGGTGATAGTCGATCCGCCAGCCGACGTCGCCCTCGAAGGGGCCAGGCCGACCGACGGCGCCCCAGCGCCACCACGAGTAGGGGCCCTGGGCGTCGGGGTGGACGCGCCGGACGACATCGACGAGCCGACGGGGCGAGAGCTGCGCGCCGAGCCACTCGCGCTCCCACGGCAGGAAGCCGACCTGCCGGCGGTTGGCGCTCGCGCGGGCGAGGTCCTGGGGGGTGTGCGCGATGTTGAGGTCCCCCATGACGAGCAGCTCGCGGCCGGCGGCCTGGGCGGTGCGGCGGGCTGTGGCGAGGCGGTGGGTCAGCGAGGCGCAGAAGCGCTGCTTGTGCGCGAGCCGGCGGGCCTCGCCGGCGGCGTCCGGGCCGACGGTGCTGGCCCAGCCGCCCTTGGGCACGTAGACCGAGACGACGGTGAGCAGCCGACCGCCGCCGAGGTCGTAGTCGACCTCGAGATAACGACCCTCGTCGGCGAAGGCGCGCCGGTCCATCAGCCGGGTGGCACCCGGCGGCATCCGGGAGTAGACGGCGACGCCGTTGCGGCCCGGCCGTGACCCGGGGTCGTAGGCGAGGTGATAGCCGGGTAGGTCGGGCAGATCGCCTGTGCCGCAACGCATCTCCTGCACGGCGACGAGGTCGCAGCCGCGAGTGGCGAGCCAGTCGCCGAAGCCGCGCCGGACCGCCGCGCGAATCCCGTTGGCGTTGAAGGTCGCCACCCGCACCAGGTCCTGGCCCACCTGCTGATTATCGGGTGACCCGATAAACCGGCGCTTCACCCCAGGAAGCTCCTGGGGTGAAGCGCCAGCTTCTCGGGTCGAGCCGCACCCGGTATGCCGCGTGGCCGCCACCCGGGCCGCGCGGCCGCAAGGCGACCACGCGGCATACCGGCTGAGGCGGTCAGCCCTTGACGCAGAGCAGCGTCGTGAGCCGGGTGACCACCTCGACGAGATCGGTCTGCGCGGCGATGACCTCGTCGAGGTTCTTGTAGGCCGCCGGGATCTCGTCGACGACCCCGGCGTCCTTGCGGCACTCGACGCCCTTGGTCTGGCGGGCCAGATCCGAGGCGGTGAACTGCCGCTTGGCTGCGTTCCGGCTCATCCGACGCCCCGCGCCATGCGACGCCGAGCAGTAGGACGACTCGTTGCCCAGCCCACGGACGACGAACGACCCCGTGCCCATCGACCCGGGGATCAGCCCGAGGTCGCCCCGACCAGCCCGGATCGCGCCCTTGCGGGTGACGAGGACCTCGACGCCGTCGTAGGTCTCCTCCGCCACGTAGTTGTGGTGGCACTGGATCGCCTCGTCGAAGCCGACCGGCCGATCGTCGGAGCCCAGCTCGTCGGCGACGACCCGCTGGACCAGCGCCATCATGATCGCCCGGTTGCGCAGCGCGTAGTCCTGCGCCCAGAACAGGTCACGACGGTAGGCCTGCATCTCCGGCGTGCCGGCGAGGAAGACCGCGAGGTCCCGGTCGGGCAGGTCGGCGTTGTGCGGGAGCGTGCGCGCCCGCTCGATGTGCGCCTGGGCGAGTAGGTTGCCGATGCCGCGCGACCCCGAGTGCAGCATGAGCCACACCCGGCCCTCGTCGTCGGTCGTCACTTCGATGAAGTGGTTGCCGCCGCCGAGCGTGCCGAGCTGCTGGTGCGCCTTCTTGGCCTGGTCGGCGACCGCCGGGTCGAGCTCGTCGAAGCCGTCCCAGAAGGCGTCGAAGTCACGGCGCACCCGGTCGGGGTGGCCGAGCTCGAGGCGGGTCGGGTCGACCGGCCGCTGGTGACCGGCGAAGCCGACCGGCACCGCCTTCTCGATCGCGAGCCGGAGCGGGTGCAGGTCGTCGGGCAGGTCCTCGGCGGTGAGCGAGGTGCGGACCGCGATCATGCCGCAGCCGATGTCGACGCCGACCGCAGCCGGCGCGACCGCCTGACGCATCGCGATGACCGAGCCGACCGTCGCGCCCTTGCCGAGGTGGACGTCGGGCATGACACGGACGCCCTCGACCCAGGGCAGGCTGGCGATGTTGCGCAGCTGCTGGATCGCGGCGGGCTCGATGTCGTGCGCGTGCGCCCACATCCGCACGTCGGCGCGAGTGCCGGGCAGCGTGGTCGGGAACATGCTCATCGCTCGAGGGTATGCCGCTCGGTCGCCTTGTCGCACTTGGGTTTTCGTCTGCGGGTGGCCGGCGCGGGCCGGGATGGCCACCGGCTGGAGCGTCGCCGCTCGCTCGACCCGACAAGGTGGCACTTCACCCGAGGAAGTTCGTCGGGTGAAGTGCATCTTTATCGGGTCACCCGATAATGGGGCGTGCTCATCGACCATCTGCCGGATCTCGAGCCAGGTATGCCGCGGACCTTCCTCATCGGGCGGCTGTCCGACAAGCAGTGGCCCGGCCCGCTCTCCGGCGAGCATGCGCGCACGCCGCTGCCCGAGGTCATCGCCCGGCTCGACGACTTCTTCGTGTCGGTCGACCCACGGGCCAAGACCCGGTGCATCGACGGGCGGCACGACCCGGAGCTCGACGAGGCGATGCTCGGCCCGCAGGTCCCCGGGGGTGCGCCGGGATCGGCGCTGGCCTACCGGCTGGGCGTCGACAAGGACGACCTCACCCGCGGCACCTTCATCGGCGACGCCGAGATGATGCTCGAGTCCTACCTGCGCCTCGGCCTCTCACCGGGTGGACACCGCGACGACGACGTCGACGGCGACGGGGTGGGCTGCGGCGCCATCGACGGCCTGCAGTCGGTGCTCGACTGCATGACCAACCCGCGGCTCGTCGAGGATCACAAGCGGCTGGTCAAGACGATCCTCGACGTCGACTTCAACCGCGACCACTACCTGCGGGTCATGGGCGCCGGGCTGGTCCTGCAGAGCCGCTCGCAGGGCTACTTCCACGACCGCGGGGAGATCCTGGACCTGCTCGACCGGCGCGCTCCCGGCAGCGTCTCGACGCTGCGCGGCAAGCACCAGGAGGCCTACCTCGTCGTCAATCTCGTCGAGGGCACGACGATGTCGTCCAACCGCTTCGCCTCCGCGCACGGCGGGGCCCAGGCCTTCGGCTACGACCTCTGGCGCAGCCGCCAGCTCGTCGCCGCCCTCTTCCCCCTGCCCACCCACCAGGTCGACCGCGAGCGCTTCATCCACGCCCGGGTCATGCTCACCATCGCCACCCTGATGGCGCTCACCGACGGGTCGCTACAGGTGCTCATGCGACTGCCCGCCGAGGGGTGAGCGCTCATCTGAGTATCGGCACGGATGCCGCCCCCTCGACTCCGGGCTAGGTTCTCGCACTAGGGGCGGCGGACGCCTGTCGGATCGGAGGTCTCATGCGCGACTACGAGGTGTCGATCGCAGCGCTGTCCCAGCAGGGTCAGGCGATCGCGGGCCTTGCTCCGGACGCGGAGGCCATCGAGCAGGCGGTCCGGAGCGCAACCCTTCCGCCCGAGCCGGTCACCATCGCCGCCGAGCTCGCGACCTTCCGCGACACCTGGTCCGACGCGCTCAATGCGGTCGGCCTGGCCCTCGGTGCGCTCGGCGGCAACCTCCGGTCGGCGTCCGCCGGATATGCCGGGGCCGAGGCGCAGGCCTCCCAGCGCTACGACCGGGCCGAGCGTCGGATCGGCGGCATCTGATGCTCGACGGCGGGGGAGGCGGGGCCGGCGGGCACTACCCGACGGTCGGCGACCACCCGTCCAGCGTCACGGGACTGGCAACCATGCTCGGTCGGCAGCACACCGCGGCGACGACGCTCGCGAGGGACGTCCACGACAGCGTCCCGCGGGTGCGCACGGCCTGGTCCGACGGCACGGCCGGCGACGCGGCATACACCAGCGCCGGCCGGCTCGATGCCTTCGTCGCCGACGCGCCGGCCGCGCTGTCGAGCGCCCGCACCGCGCTCGAGGACTACGGCACCGAGCTCGTCCGTGGGCGCGCCACCGTCGAGGAGCTCAATCGCGCGTATGCCGCGCTGGAGCCCGCGCAGCGCCGCCTCGCCGCGTTCGGCGACTGGATCGAGCCGCGCCAGGAGCAGGCCTACGACCGGGCGCTGTCGGAGTTCGCCGCGGCGACCGCCGCGGCCGGATTCGCCAGCGTCGCCGACATCGACGCGGCACACCAGGGCGTCCGCCGTCGGGTGACCGGCGCGCGGGACGAGTGCGGCGCGGTGCTGGCTGGACTGGCCCGCCAGATCGCCCTGCCCGGTGGCCGGCCCGGGCAGTCGGCGCTCGCCGCCGGCCTGGTCGGTTCCCGCAGCTCGGCGGAGCTGCTCGCCCGAGCCGGACTCAGCACCGCGCCCAGCTCCCCGGAGGAGGTCAAGCGGTTCTGGGACTCGCTCTCACCGAGCGAGCGACAGACGATGCTGGCCGCCGACCCCAAGCTGTGGGGGAACACCAAGGGCGTTCCCGTCGTCGACCGGGACTGGGCCAACCGGACCGTCCTCGACCAGGACCTCGCGCGCTACCGCCAGTACTTCCTCGACCGTGGCGTCACACCGCCGGCCACTGTTCAGGGCTTCGAGAAGCTCAGCATCGAGGACCGCCGCAAGCTCGGCCTGGACAACCACGGCTACTACATCGACCTCGACACCGCTGCCGACGAGCTGATGGAACGGTACAAGGACGCGTTGATGACCGAGCGAACTCTGCGGGCAGCCGACCTCCGGGATGCTCCGACGTTCCTCCTTGCCTATGACGCCGATCTCTACCATGGCGAGGGGCGCGCGGCGATCGCCTTCGGTAACCCCGACACGGCGGCCAACATCGCACTCTGCGTTCCTGGCCTGGAGTCGAGAGTGAGCAAGATGGACCAGATCGGCGGGGACGCGCTCGCCCTCTACAAGGAGTCTCGACGCGCCGATCCGGCGTCGACGGCGGTCATCGCGTGGCAGGGCTATGACGCTCCCGAGTTCGACGATGTGATGTTCCAGGACAAGGCCGACGCGGGGGCCCGGCTGCTTGCTGCCGATGTCCACGGCCTCACCGTTACCCACGCGGGGGACGTCGACGTCACGGTCGTCGCCCACTCCTACGGCAGCACCACCACCGGACTGGCGCTGCAGCGCTACGGACTCGCCGACGACGTCGACCAGGTGGCGCTCATCGGCAGCCCCGGCGTCGGTGGTGACGCTCGCACGGTCAGCGATCTCCACCTCACGTCCGACCGGCTGTATGTGGGCTCGGCAAGTCGGGACGTTGTGACCACGACCTACAGTCAACTCGGTCACGACCCCTCCCATGCAGACTTCGGTGCGACGCGGTTCAGGGCCGAGAACATCACCCGACAGTCCGGGCTGCCGTGGCAGTTCGACGACCACTCGAAGTACTACGACGACGCAACCCATTGCGAGTCCCTCTACGCGCTTGCCGACATCGCCACCGGCAACGGCGACGCGCTGGACGAGCACGGCATGCTCGCGCAGTCGCGCCGCACCGAGACCGTGACGACCTATCGCGGCTCGACCACCATCGAGGTTGACCCCGAGAGCCGACGGACCCCCACCTCAGGACACCAGCATTGAGCCCCCATCGTGACCGCCAGCGGTGGCCAGCGCTGCTGGCCGTCGGGCTGCTGCTCCTGCTCACTGCCGCATGCGACCCTGCGCCGCCGACCCCTACCCAGACCACGTCCGGAGGCCAGACCGTGTCCTCGCCTGACCCCAATCGTCCGTTCGATCCCATCACCGGGCTGCCCTCGGACCCTGGCCAGGCCCGGACTGAGCTCCGGGCCAGACTCGTGGCCGCCTGGCTTCCGGTTCTGAAGGCCAGCGGGTTGCGCTATCAGACTGCGAGGCTCTGGGTCGGCTATCACACCGACGGCGCTGGTTGGTGGGACAGCCAGATCGTGGTGAGCTTCGGGAAGCCGCCGGTCACCGAGTTTCCGCGAGTGGAGGAGTCCCTGACCCGCGCCGCGGCAGCCACCGGTTGGGGGCAGGCCGGGGTCAGCCACGGAATGAATGTCCGACAGGGCAGCCTGCACCTCGAGGGTGGCTGTGCGACTGGCGACGGGTGCGTCTACACGATCAAGACCGGACCGCGGATCACCCAGGAGATCGCCGAGATCCCGGAGGGCTACACGCTGCGGGTCGAGGAGCTCGAGGCCTACCTCGACCCGGCCGCCCCGCCCCCGACCCGTCGGTGAGTGACCTGCATCGGCAGGGGCAGTGGGGCCGACGCGCGGGCGGGGCGACCCTGGCGTTCCTCGCTGTGCTCGGTGTCCTTGGTGCGTGTCTCCCCATGCCTGGTGCTCCCGCGGCCGGGTCGTCGAGCATGGCGTCGCCGGATCCCAACCGACCCTACGACCCGGTCACCGGCCTGCCCGCCGACCCTGGCCAGGCCCGGGATGAGCTGCGTCGCCGCCTCGTCGAGGCGTGGTCGCCGGTGCTGCAGGACAGTGGGTTGCGCTACCAGAGCGCCCGGTTCGCGACTCACTATCACACCGACGGCGCGGGGTGGTGGGACGGCAGCATCGTCGTGAACCTCGGCGTGCACCCGGAGAGCGAATGGCCGCAGATCGAGCAAGCGATGACACGCGCAGCCGCGCAGCATGGCTGGGGACAAGCGGGAGTGAGCCATGCGCTCAACCTGCGCCGGGGTCCGCTGCAGCTGCGGGGCGCGTGCAGCGTCAACGGCTGCAGCTATGTCATCGAGACGGGGTCTCGGATCACCCAAGAGGTTGCGCCCGTGCCGGAGGGGTACACCCTGAGGGTCGAGGAGCTCGAGGCCTACCTCGACCCGGCCGCCCCGACGCCGACCCGGCGATGACCGCAGGCCGCGAGGTGTCTGCCTCGAGTCGACGCCTGGCGTGGCCCGTGCTCCTGCTGATCGTGTCGGTGCTCTGCAGCGTTGGCGCCTGTGACCTTACGCCTGGTGCTCCTGCGGCGCAGTCGCCTGGGTCGTCGAGCCCGCGGTCGCCCGAGCCGAATCGCCCATTCGATCCCATCACCGGCCTGCCCTCCGACCCGGGCCAGACGCGCAGCGAGCTCCGATCCCGACTGGTCGCGGCCTGGCGGCCGGTGCTGGCTGCCGGCGGTCTTCGCTATGCCAGCGCCTTCTTCTGGGTGGGCTACCACACCGACGACGCCGGCTGGTGGGATGCCGACATCACGGTGAGCTTCGGCAAGCCACCGGCGACCGAGTTCCCGGCCGTCGAGCTGGCGGTGGCGCGAGCCGCGGCCGCGGCTGGCTGGACACAAGCGGGCGTGTCCCACGGTCCCAACCTGCGGAAGGACAGCCTGCATCTGCGAGGCGGTTGTTCCTCCAGCGACGGCTGCGTGTACACGATCAAGACCGGACCGCGGATCACCCAGCGGATCGCCGAGCTCCCGGAGGGCTACACGTTGCGGGTCGAGGAGCTCGAGGCCTACCTCGACCCGGACGCCCCTCCGCCGACCCGGCGGTGAGTCACTGCCGCGGCCGGGTCGGCGCCGGACCGCTCGTCAGTGGGTGACCGGGGTGATCGGCGCGTCGCCGCGCAGCACGGCCAGCACGTTGTCGGCCGCCAGGCTCGCCATCGCCGCTCGGGTCTCGACGGTCGCCGAGCCGAGGTGCGGCAGCAGCACGACGTTCTCGAGCTCGAGCAGTCCCTCGTGGACCTGCGGCTCCTTCTCGAAGACGTCCAGCCCCGCGCCGGCGAGCTGCCCAGCCCGCAGCGCCTCGACCAGCGCGTCCTCGTCGACGACCGGGCCGCGCGAGGTGTTGACGAGGTATGCCGTGGGCTTCATCTGCGCGAGCCGGGCCGCATCGACGAGGTGGTGGGTCGAGGGCAGGTAGGGGCAGTGCAGGGACACGACGTCGGCGGTCGCGAAGAGCTCGTCGAGCGACACCCGTCGGGCAGCCAGCCCGGCGAGCAGCTCGGCCGGCGCGTCGACCTCGTCGGCATAGACGACCTGCATCCCGAAGGCGACCGCGCGGCGCGCCATCGCGGCACCGATCTGACCCATGCCGACGATGCCGATCGTCTTGTCCTGCAGGCCCATTCCGAGCAGATAGAACATGCCCCACTGCCACGGGGTGCGCGACCGGATGATCCGCTCGCCCTCGCCGAAGCGCCGGGTCACCATGAGCATGAGGCCGAAGGCCGTGTCGGCGGTCGTCTCGGTGAGCACCTTGGGCGTGTTCGTCGCGACGACGCCCCGGGCCTCGCACGCGGGCACGTCGATGTTGTTGTAGCCGACCGCGACGTTGGCGACGACGCGCAGCTGCGGGCCGGCGGCGTCGAGGAACTCGTCGTCGACCTTCTCGGTCAGCAGGGTTACGACCGCGTCGGCGCCGGCGATGAGCTGCAGGCACTCGGCCCGGCTGATGCACTCGTCGTGCTCCCAGGCCCGCACCTCGTGCTCGGCGCGCAGGGCCTCGAGCCCCTCGGTGGGGATCTTGTTGGTCACCGCGACGATCGCCATGTCAGGCCTCCACCCACTGCTTGAGGATGCCGAGGCCCTCGCGGATGTCCTCCTCCGGCAGGCCGGAGTAGGCGAAGCGCGCATACATCCGGTCCTCGCCTGGCTGCGGCGTGCCGAAGTGCAGCCGCGTGCAGAAGGACACGCCGGTCTCCTTGAGCGCCCGCTCGGCGAACTCGGGCAACGTCGCAATGCCCTTGCGCGCCATGGCCTCCGTGACGTCCGGGAAGAGGTAGAACGTCGCGTTGGGCCGGCTCAGGCTGAATCCCGCTGTCTGCGAGAGCATCTCGTATGCCGCGTCGCGCCGCCCCTGCAGCGTGCGCCGGATCTCCTCGGCGCCGGACGGGTCGCCGGTGAGCGCCTCGATGCCGGCCCACTGGATGAAGTGGGTCGTGCACGACTCGTTGTTCGTGTTGAGCTTGCTGAACACGGAGGACAGCTCGATCGGTGCGACCGCGGCACCGAGCCGCCAGCCGGTCATCGCATACTTCTTGCTGAAGGTGTAGAGGATGACGGTGCGCTCGGCCATGCCCGGCAGCGACGCGATCGAGGTGGACTCACCGGCATACCGCATCTCGAAGTAGGCCTCGTCGGCGAGCACCCACAGGTCGTGCTCGATGGCGATCTGGGCGATCGCCGCCATCTCCTCCGGCGTGGACTCGGCCGAGATGGGGTTCTGCAGGTTGTTGTAGACGATCGCCTTGGTCTGCGGCGTGATCATCGAGCGCAGGTGGTCGAGGTCGATGGCGAAGCCGGTGTCGGTCGGCACGTAGTGGTACGGCAGCGGCTTGCCGCCGATGAACTCGATCTGGCTCTCGTAGATCGGGTAGCCCGGGTTGGGGTAGAGCACCTCGTCGCCGAACTCGATGAGCGCCTGGACGAACTTGGTGATGACCGGCTTGCCGCCGGGGTGGACAGTGATGTTGTCGGCGGACAGCTCGAGCCCGCGCCGGCCGCCGATATCCGCGGCGAGCGCCTCGCGCAACGGGGCGATGCCGGCGCCCGGGCAGTAGCCGGTCTTGCCGTCGGCGATCGCCCGCTCCATCGCGGCGGTGATGTTCGCCGGGGTCGCGAGGTCGATGTCGCCGAGGTGGAAGGGATAGATCCGATGGCCCTGGGCCCCCCACGCGGCGGCTGCCAGGGAGACCGCGAACGCGGTTTCGGTGCCGAGTCGAGAGATGCGCTTTGCGAGTGCCACGGATGCCGTCCTTCACGCCGTTGTGGGGGTGCCGTTGGGTCGGAGTGCGACCTGATCTGGTCGTGTCGAATCTAGCGCTGCGCGCGCGTGCGCGCGGGGGACCTGCGTCCTCCCGCAGACGGCGCCACGCGGCATACAGTGCGAGCATGACGAATGCGACGGGGCACGTCGTCATCGCGTGCGACAAGTTCAAGGGCTCGCTCACCGCGATCGAGGTGGTCGAGGCGATCCGCGACGGTCTCGCGGCGGCCGCGCCCGGCCGTGAGGTGCGCTCGGTCCTCGTCGCCGACGGCGGCGACGGCACGCTCGCGGCGGCCGAGTCGGCGGGCTTCACGCACGTCCCGGTCACCGTCGCCGGCCCCACCGGCGAGCCGGTGACCAGCGGGTATGCCGTGCGCGACGGCGTCGCCGTCGTCGAGATGGCCGACTGCTGCGGCCTCGTGCACCTGCCCGGCGGGATCCGACAGCCGCTCACGGCGAGCTCGCGCGGCCTCGGCGAGATGATGGCGGCCGCGCTCGACGGCAGCGAGCAGGTCGAGCACCTCGTCGTCGGCATCGGCGGCAGCGCGAGCACCGACGGCGGCGCGGGCATGCTCGCCGCCCTCGGTGCGCGGCTCATCGACGCCGAGGGGCGTCCGCTGGCCGACGGCGGCGCGGCGCTCGCCGGTCTGGCGGCGGTCGACCTCAGCGGCCTGCATCCTCGGCTGGCCGACGTGCAGCTCACTCTCGCGTGCGACGTCAACAACCCCTTGCTCGGGGAGTCCGGTGCGGTCGCGATCTTCAGCCCGCAGAAGGGCGCCGGCGAGGCTGAGCAGCAGGTGCTCGAGGCCGCGCTCACCCACTACGCCGCCCTGGTCACCGCGGCGATGGGTCGCGACGACACCGGCCTGCCCGGAGCCGGGGCCGCCGGCGGCGTCGGGTATGCCGCGCAGGCCGTGCTCGGCGCCCGGATGCGACCCGGGGTCGAGCTCGTCCTCGACGTCGTCGGCTTCGAGCAGGTCGTCGAGGGTGCCGCCCTCGTCGTCACCGGTGAGGGATCGCTCGACCGGCAGACCTTGCTCGGCAAGACCCCGGCCGGCGTGGCAAGCGCCGCTGCGGCTCACGGCATTCCGGTGGTCGCCGTGTGTGGTCGGGCGCTGCTGTCGGCGGACGACGTCGCGGCCTCGGGCATCGAGCAGGTCTATGCGCTCACCGACCTCGAGCCCGACGAGCAGCGCTGCATGAGCGAGGCGGGCTGGTTGCTGCGCCGGCTCGCCGAGCGGGTGGGACGCGAGCGGCTGCGCTGACCCGGAGCCGCAACGCCCTAGGGTCTGCCCATGGCGTCAACGGGCAACGAGACCCCATGGATCACTCCGCTCGTCGGCCGGGACCGACATGAGGAGCATCGGGCGGCGACCCCGCTCGAGCTGTTCTTCGACCTGACCTTCGTCGTCGCGGTCGCGGCGGCCGCCTCCGAGCTGCACCACGGGCTGGCCGAGGGGCATTGGTCCAACCTCGGCGGCTACCTCGTCACGTTCTTCGGGATCTGGTGGGCCTGGATGAACTACTCCTGGTTCGCCTCCGCCTACGACACGAACGACGTCGTGTGGCGGGTGCTCACCTTCGTCCAGATGGCCGGCGTGCTCGTGCTCGCCGCCGGCGTGCCGCGGGCCTTCGCGGACGGCGACTACGGGGTCGTCGTCCTCGGCTACGCGATCATGCGGGCGCCGATGGTCGTGCAGTGGCTGCGCGCCGCCCACGCCGACGAGGACCGGCGCGCGACCGCGCGCAGCTATGCCGCCGGCATCCAGCTCATGCAGCTGCTGTGGGTCGGCTGGCTGCTGCTGGGCTCCCCGGGCGGAGTGGCCCTGCTGCTGCTGCTCGTCGCCGGCGAGCTGCTCGTGCCGGTGGTCGCCGAGCGGCACGGCACCACGCCCTGGCACCCGGCGCACATGGTCGAGCGCTACGGCCTGATGACGATCATCGTGCTCGGCGAGGTGCTGCTGTCGACGACGCGGGCGATCTCGGGGTCCCTCGACGAGCACGGCATCACCGGCCCGCTGCTGCTGGCCATCGTCGGCGGCCTGCTGGTCGTCTTCTGCCTGTGGTGGTTCTACTTCAAGCACTCCTACGAGGAGCGGCTCGCCGAGGAGGACCGCGACTCCCCGTGGCTGTGGGGCTACGGGCACTACGTCATCTACGCCTCCGTGGCGGCGGTCGGGGCCGGCCTGGGCGCATGCATCGACGTCGTCGAGCACGTGGCGCACGTGAGCAGCCGCGCAGCTGCGCTCACCCTGGGACTGCCGGTCGCGGCATACCTGCTCATGCTCGGCTGGCTGCACGGCGTCGACTCGGCATCGTGGAAGACGCTGCGCCGCGGCGTCGCCACCTCCGTCGTCGTCATCGCGGTATGCCTCGCCGGGCTCGAGACCGGGCTGACCGTGCTGCTCGTCGGGGTCGTCCTCGTGCTCGCGCTCGCGGAGTTCCTCGTGCGCGACCGCGATCGGGTGGCCACGGCCGACAACGAGCGCAAGGCCGCCAGCGGCCAGTCGGTCGAGAACATGCACGGCTCGGAGTGAGGGAGGGAGTGGCCTCGTGCGCGCGGTGAGCTACGCGGCATACGGACAGCCGCCGACGGTGGGCGAGCTGCCCGACCCGGTCTGTCCGCCCGGCGGCGTCGTCGTGCGCGTGCTCGCGACCGGCGTATGCCGCTCGGACTGGCACGCGTGGCTCGGCCACGACCCCGTGCCGCTGCCGATGGTGCCGGGGCACGAGCTCGCCGGCGAGGTCGCCGAGGTCGGGCCGGCGGTGCGCCGGTGGCGGGTCGGCGACCGGGTCACCGTGCCGTTCGCGTGTGGCTGCGGTGACTGTCCGGTATGCCGCGCCGGCGACACGCACGTCTGCCCCCGGCAGACCCAGCCGGGCTTCACCGGGTGGGGCTCCTTCGGCGAGCTCGTCGCCATCGAGGCGGCCGACACCAACCTGATCCGGCTGCCGGACTCGGTCGACGTGGTCGCCGCGGCCGCCCTCGGCTGTCGCTATGCCACGGCCTACCGGGCGCTCGTCGGCGTCGGCCGGCTGCAGGCGGGCGAGTGGCTCGCGGTGCACGGGTGCGGCGGGGTCGGGCTGTCGGCGGTGCAGATCGGCGTCGCGCTGGGGGCTCGGGTGGTGGCGGTCGACGTGGCATCCGCGGCCCGCCAGGCGGCGCTCGACCTGGGCGCCGAGGTGGCGCTGGCGGCCGGGGTCGGTCGCGGCGTGGGGGAGCAGGGCCGGGGTGAGCGCGCGGCGCTGGCCGACCTCGTCGAGGCGACCGAGGGCGGACCGCACCTGTCCCTCGATGCGATCGGCTCGGTCGACGTGCTGCGCACGTCGGTGCGCTCGCTGCGACCTCGAGGCCGGCATGTCCAGGTCGGCCTGCTGCTCCGCGCGGACGCGGTGTGCGAGGTGCCGATGGGGCAGGTCATCGCGCGGGAGCTGGCCGTGCTCGGGTCGCACGGGATGCCGGCGCGTGACTATCCCGAGCTGCTCGACCTGGTGGACGGGGGCCGCCTCGAGCCGGCCCGGCTGGTGTCCCACGTGGTGCCGCTGGCCGACGCGCCGGCGGCGCTGATGGCGATGGCGGCGACGGGCCTGGTGGTGGTCGACCCGCTGCGATGATCCCGACAGTCATGTTGACAAGATGCTGACGCGGCCTTCCTCGTCGGCCTCACCGTCGATGCCACCGGCACCTTCGTCATGAGCCGCATCGCAGCCGGCCACGCCGGCGCGGCCGAGACCGGGTCGCCCGGGTTGACCCAGGTGATGGCGGTCACCGGAGCGCTGGCGCTGATCGTCATGGCGGTCCACGCGGCCTGGGCGCTGGCCGTCGTGCGGCGGGGGCGCGAGCCCGAGCTCGTCGGCTTCCACCGCTTCTCGCTCTGGGTGTGGGCGCTCTGGCTGGTGCCCTACGTCACGGGCATGGTCGGCTCGATGAGCGGCGGGTCCGGGACCCAGCTCGCCGGGTGACCGGCTGCCCGAGCCCGGCGCTGCTGTCCGGTGAGCCGATCAGGGCGTCGGGTCGATGACCGACACGTAGACGTCGGTGTTGCCGTACTGGGCCGGGCAGGCGGTCGGCGGGGCCGGCTTCTCGCTCGGCGGGGTCGCGGCCGGGTTGACGCCGGTCGTCTTGAGCTGCAGCCGATCAGCCATGTCGCCCCGGACGACCGCGCCGGTGTCGACGAGGTAGCGCTGATAGGCATCGACGGCCGCGCAGCCCTCCCCGTTGCGCGAGTCGGTGTAGACGAACCACGCGGCCTCGTCACCGGACACCAGGGTGGTGTAGTCCCCCCAGAACTGTCGCTGCAGGTTGTTCTGCGCACTCACTGCGGGGTCACTGGAGGCGGAGGAGACGCGCTGCGCCTGGCTCCACAGCTGGCCGTCGGTCGACGTGCGATACCACGCGTCGATGGTGGCGTTGCCGGTGCCGAAGGCGTGCGGGTCGGCTGCCTGCAGCGCCTGGTAGCCCAGGTCGACCCGACCGTTGGCCGCGACGTCGAGCCCGGGGAAGAAGGCGTAGCCCTCGCCGCCGCCGCTCACCTCCACCGGCGTGCCCCATGTCCGGCCGGCGTCGGCCGAGCGGACGACGACGATCCGCCCGGTGTCCGCGCCGTCGGCGTCGGCAACCCGGGTGGCCCACGCGGCATACACGACCGTGCTGCCCACGCGCGGGTCGGCGGCAAGCACGGGGAAGCTGTTGGTGCGGAAGGCCGCGCCGGGGATCGGATCGGCGATCTCGCGGACTGAGCCCATCGATGCCGGTCGGGTCCACGACGAGCCGCCGTCCCGTGAGATCGAGACGACCTGGTCGCTGCCTTGCTCGAAGCCGACGTAGACGGTGCCGTCCGGTCCGACGGTGCTCGTGCTGCCCTGACGTCCGTTGCCGGTGCCGTTGTTGCCCGCCGGTGACAGCTGCTTCGGGCTGCCGAAGGAGAGTCCGCCGTCCCGGGACACCGACACCATGACCGGTTCGCTGCCGTTGCCGGTGGATGTGGCGGAGCGGAACTCGGTCCAGGTGAGATAAACCTGGCCGAAGTGTGGGCTGCTGGGCGAGGTGTCGACCGAGATCCAGTTCTTGTCGTTGAAGTCGACGTTGCTCGTCTTGGTCGTGCCGATGACCGGCGCCGACCAGGTGCGGCCGTCGTCGTCGGACCACGCGACGACGATGTACTCGTAGCCCTTGCCACCCGTGATCGTCGCCAGGCTCGAGTAGTAGACCCGGGCGCCCGCGGCATACGAGAAGCCACCAGCACCGTCGGGCTTGGGGCCGTAGGCGATGACCGGGTCGCCGTCGCTGATGACGCCGAGGCCGGCCCAGGACGGCTGGTCGTCGAGCAGTCCGCGGTTGGTCCAGGTCTGGCCACCGTCGTCGGAGGTGTAGACGCCCGACGTGCCGACGCCCGGGACGAAGGAGCAGTCGGATGCCGGCACGCTCGGCCCGCGGACCGGCCCTGGACCGCACGCCGGCTGACGCTGCTCGTCGTTGGCCCCGGCGACGAGATAGCGCTGGGCGATCGGGTTGACCGCGATCGAGGTCTCGTTCTGCTTGTTCGTGGGGAAGCGCGCCGTGCCGTCGGAGCCCGCGTCACCGGCCACTTGCGGTCGGTTGGCCTGCACGTCGTATGCCGCGACCGCGGCAGCCAGCGTCCGCGCTCCTGTGGGCTGCTCGCCGCCGGAGGTGTCGGCCATGGCGCCCGGGGCGCCGAGCGCGAGCTGCCCCAGCAGCGCGCTGGCTGCGGCGACGGCGCTGACGACGCGGGCGGTGCGGTGGGCCATGACGCTCCTGCAGGGTGCCGGGTTGGGTCGGCTGAAGCGTCGAGCCTACGCCGTCGCGCGGATGGCGCCAAGACCCGATCGGGGGATCTGCGCTGGTGAGGGCCGGTGGCGGCCCCGGCCGCCAGCCTTCGGATTCGGGGCGAACGGCTAGAATCAGCCTGGGCCGAGCAGGGGGCTGCCGGTCGATCATCTCGATCCCGCCACGACCAGCAGGAGGCTGTCCACTCATGACCATGTCCCTCACCCGCCTTAGCCGGGTCGCCGTGCCCGCGGCGCTCGCCGTCATCGCGCTCGGCGCCTGCCAGAGCTCGACCTCGTCCACCACCGCGTCGAGCGCGCCGGCGGCCACGACGAAGGCCGCGACGCCGACCCCGACGCCCACGCCGACCCCGACGCTGAAGGGCCAGGAGCTCCTCGACAAGTCCAAGGCCGCCGCGCTCGCCGCGACCTCGGTGCACCTCAAGGGCTCGATCGTCGACAGCGGCTCGACGATGGCGCTGGACTTCAACGGTGCCACCGACGGCAGCAACGGGAGCTACTCGATCACCCAGGGCGACCAGCAGATCACCGTCCTGCGGATCGGCGCCGACGGCTATCTCAAGGCCAATGCCGCGTTCTGGAAGAAGAACGCCGGTGGCGTCGACACGACGAAGGTCGTCGACAAGTGGGTGAAGTCGCCGTCGCTGGTGAACAAGATGAAGGACTTCACGACGGCATCGCTGCTCACCTCGATGTACAAGGACGTCAAGGTCGACGCCGAGGTGAAGACCGACACCGTCGACGGAGCCACCGTCTACGTCCTCACCGACTCCACGTCAGCCTCGCCGGGCAAGCTCATGCTCGACGCCAAGACCTACCTGCCGGTCAAGCTCACCGGCGTCGACGCCAAGGGCACCTCCGGCGAGGTCCTCTTCACCGACTGGAACAAGGCGCCGGCGCCGCAGGCTCCGCCGGCCGCCGAGGTCGTCGCCGTCCCCTGACCCGGGAGGGCCTCGAGTGGCGGTCCGGCCGATGCCGGGCCGCCACTGGCATCTCCGGAAGGGTGGCGAGTGTGGACTCTCGGTCACTGCGAGCGCACGCGGCATACGGAAAGGCCCGGCCGAGATCGGCCGGGCCTGCTCCATCGGAGCGAGCGACGGGAATCGAACCCGCGTATCCAGCTTGGGAAGCTGGCGCTCTACCATTGAGCTACGCTCGCGCGGCGGCATACCGAGTGGTCGTGCGTATGCCGCGTGGCGAGTCGGCAGTCTAGCCCACCTCCGCGGGCCCTCTCGAACCGGATAGGTTGGGCGCCGTGCTGCTCTCCGACAGGGACATTCGCGCCGAGGTCGACGCCGGTCGGGTGCGGCTGGAGCCGTGGGATCCGGCGATGATCCAGCCCTCGAGCGTCGACGTCCGGCTGGACAAGTTCTTCCGGCTCTTCGACAACCACCGCTATCCGGTCATCGACCCGGCGGCCGAGCAGCCCGACCTCACCCGGCTCGTCGAGGCCGACGACGCCTTCGTGCTGCATCCCGGCGAGTTCGTGCTCGGCTCGACGCTCGAGACGGTCACCCTGCCCGACGACCTGGCCGCCCGCGTCGAGGGCAAGTCGAGCCTCGGTCGGCTGGGGTTGCTCACCCACGCGACGGCGGGATTCGTCGACCCGGGCTTCTCGGGGCATGTCACCCTCGAGCTGAGCAATGTCGCGACCCTGCCGATCATGCTCTATCCGGGGATGAAGATCGGTCAGCTGTGCTTCTTCCGGCTCTCGTCGCCGGCCGAGAATCCGTACGGCTCAGCGACCTACGGCTCGCACTACCAGGGCCAGCGCGGCCCGACCGCGAGCCGGTCGTGGCAGAGCTTCCACCGCACCGAGGTCTGACGCCTCAGGCGGCGGGCAGCGCGTCGAGGGTGGTGACCGGGTCGGTGCCGTCGGTGACGCGGATCGCTCCGTGCTCGAAGCGGACCGTGTATGCCGCCGGCCCGTCGGCCACGCCGGCGGCGTCCTCGAGCACCGGACCGCTCGCCGGCAGCCCCAGGGCGCCGCTCGGGCCGCCGGCCCGCTCGTAGGCCAGCATCACCTCGACGGGCACGAACCAGGTCTGCGCCCCGCAGCGCAACAGGCTGCCGGGACCGAGGTCGAGGCGGTGCACGCGGGCCGCCCACGGCCGCATCCCGGGGCCGGGCAGGCCCACCTCGGTCTGGTCCATCGCCGCCTCCTCGCGGGTGTAAGACGTCCGGCTCGATTCCTCTCGTGAAGGAGCCGCATCCATTGGACGTGATACGGGTCACATCATGACGCCCCCGTGGCCAGATCGTGCGGAGGCGACCGGGTGTGGCTGTCGGTGTCCCGGGATACCGTCACGGGATGATCCGCTTCGAGCGCGTCACCAAGTCGTATGCCGCGCGGCCGGCTCGCGGTGCCGGCTCGGCGGCGGGCGACCGGAACGCCCCGACGGTCGCCGTCGACGAGCTGACCCTCGACGTGCCGGCCGGGCAGGTCACCGTGCTCGTCGGGCCCTCCGGTTGCGGGAAGACGACGACCCTGCGGATGGTCAACCGGATGATCGAGCCGACCTCCGGCACGATCACCCTCGGCGGCCGCGACACCGCCACGCTCGACCCCGCCGAGCTGCGCCGCGGCATCGGCTATGTCATCCAGCACGCCGGCCTCTTCCCGCACCGCACGGTCGCCGACAACGTCGCCACCGTGCCGCGACTGCTCGGCTGGGACCGACGCCGCTCCCGGGCCCGGGCGCTCGAGCTGCTCGAGCGGGTCGGCCTCGACGCGGCCCTTGCCGACCGCTATCCCAGCCAGCTCTCCGGCGGTCAGCAGCAGCGGGTCGGCGTGGCCCGGGCGCTGGCCGCCGACCCCCCGGTGCTGCTCATGGACGAGCCCTTCTCGGCCGTCGACCCGGTGGTCCGCGAGCAGCTGCAGGACGAGCTGCTCGGCCTGCAGGCCGACCTCGGCAAGACGATCCTCTTCGTCACCCACGACATCGACGAGGCGATCCGGCTGGGCGACCAGGTCGCCGTGCTCCGGGTGGGCGGCCGGCTCGCGCAGGTCGACTCACCGGCCCGGCTGCTGGCCGACCCGGCCGACGACTTCGTCGCCGATTTCGTCGGCCGCGACCGGGGCTACCGCGCGCTCGGCTTCCGCGACGCCCTGCCGATCCAGCCGACACCGGAGCCCACCGTCCCGCTCGGCGCCGACGTCGGGCAGGCCCGCGCGACCGCCACCGACCGCTGGCTGCTCGTCGTCGACGAGGCGGGCCGGCCGGTCGGCTGGGTCGAGCCGGAGCGGCTCACCGGTGCGGTCTCCCGCGACGACCTGCACCGCGGGGGCACCGTCGCCCGCCGCGACGGCTCGCTGCGCGCGCTGCTCGACGCCGCGCTGTCCGCGCCGTCCGGTCGCGGGGTGCTCGTCGACGAGCAGGGCGCCTTCGTCGGCACGGTGACCGCCGCCCAGGTGACGGCGGCGCTCGCCGCGCCGGCGGTGCGGCCGGGCGGCATACCGGATGGCGGTGGGCATGCAGTGGATCGGTGACCACCTGCCGGAGATCCTCCGGTATGCCGCGTCGCACGCCGCGCTCGCGGGCCTGCCGCTGCTCGTCGGGCTGGCGATCGCGCTGCCGGTCGGGTGGCTCGCGCGTCGGCAGCCGCGGCTGGCCGGGCTCATCGTCGGCGGCTCCGGGCTGCTCTACACGATCCCCAGCCTCGCGCTGTTCATCCTCATACCACTGCTGCTCGGCACCCGGATCCTCGACCCGCTCAACGTCTACGTCGCGATGACGATCTACACCCTCGCGCTGCTCGTGCGCACCGTCGTCGACGCGCTCGGCTCGGTGCCTGAGGCGACCCGGGCGGCGGCCACCGCGATGGGCTATCGCGGGCTCGGGCGGCTCGTCGCGGTCGACCTGCCGCTGGCCGTGCCCGTGCTCGCGAGCGGGTTGCGGGTCGCCGCGGTGAGCAATGTGAGCATCGTCAGCGTCTCGGCGCTCATCGGCTATCCGCAGCTCGGCTCCTACCTCACCGACGGCTATCAGCGCGACTACCCGCTCGAGATCGGGGTCGGCATCGTCGGCTGCCTGCTGCTCGCGCTGCTCTTCGACCTGGCCATCCGCGGCGGAGAGCGAGCGCTCACGCCGTGGCTGCGGGTGGGGCGGTGAGGCCGTGCTGACCTCGATCTGGGCCTGGCTCACCGACCCGGCGAGTTGGTCGGGCCGCGACGGCATCCCCACCCGGCTCGTCGAGCACCTGCTCTACAGCGTCGTCGCCCTCGTCCTCGCGGCGGCCGTCGCGCTGCCGCTCGGGGCGTGGATCGGCCACTCCGGCCGGGCCCGCTGGCTGGTCACCGCGGCCAACGCGGCGCGCGCGGTGCCCAGCCTCGGGCTGCTCTTCGTCGTCGCCATGCTCGCCGGTCCGCGGATCCGCGGCGACTTCGCCTATGTCGTGCCGAGCCTCGTCGTCCTCGTCCTGCTCGCCGTGCCCCCGCTGCTCGCCGGCGCCGAGTCCGGCGTACGGGCGGTCGACCCGGCGGCGCGCGACGCGGCATACGGGATGGGGATGCGGGCCCGCGAGGTGCTGCTGGGCGTCGAGCTCCCGTGCGCGCTGCCGCTGCTGCTCTCCGGCGTGCGCGCGGCCACCCTGCAGGTCATCGCGACCGCGACGATCGCCGCGTCGGTGAGCCTTGGGGGCCTCGGCCGCTATCTCATCGACGGGCTCGCGGTGAGCGACTATGCGCAGATGGCCGGCGGCGCGCTGCTCGTCGCCGCGCTCGCCCTCGCCGTCGACGGCCTGCTCGCGCTCGTCACGCGGTATGCCGTGTCACCCGGACTCGGCGGCATATCCGGGAAGCGTGGGGGTAGGTCTGGGGTTGCACGCCGTATGCCCGCCGCGCCGACCGTCGGCCGGCTCTCCCACGGAAGCGAGCCATCATGACCCCCTCGACCAGCCCCTCTGGCCCGTCCCGGCGAGCCGTCCTGCTCGGTGTCGCCGGCGCCGCCGGCCTCGGCCTCGCGGCCTGTGGCTCGGGCAGCAACCCGATGAGCCCGGCGACCGGCGCGACCGGCGGCGGCACGGGGGCCGCGAGCGGCACGCTCACCGTCGGCGCGGCGGACTTCTCCGAGTCGCAGGTGCTCGCCGAGATCTATGCCCAGGCGCTCACCGCCAAGGGCGTCAAGGCCGGCACCCGGCCGGCCATCGGCAGCCGCGAGGTCTACCTCAAGGCGCTGCAGGACGGCTCGGTCGACATCGTCCCGGAGTACACCGGCTCGCTGCTGTCCTTCCTCGACAAGACCGCGACGGCCAAGGCACCGGACGAGGTGTATGCCGCGCTGCAGAAGGCGCTGCCCGCCGGTGTCGTCGTCACCGCGAAGAGCGCCGCCGAGGACAAGAACTCGATCGTCGTCACCAAGGCGACCGCGGCGAAGTGGTCGCTCACCCAGATCGGCGACCTCGTCGCTCACCAGGGCGAGGTGGTCATCGCGGCGCCGCCGGAGTTCAAGGACCGCCAGCAGGGGCTGGTCGGGCTCAAGGAGCAGTACGGCTTCGTGCCCAAGGACTTCCGGCCGCTCAAGGGCAAGGCGGTCGTCGACGCGCTGCTCGGCGACCAGGCCCAGGCGGCCAACATCTTCTCCACCGACCCGTCGATCTCGACCAACGGCTTCGTCACCCTGGCCGACCCCAAGCTGCTCTTCGGCTCCGACAACGTCGTGCCGCTGGTGCGCAAGGACAAGCTCACCGACCAGCTAAAGGCCACCCTCGACGCGGTCTCGGCCAAGCTCGACACGGCCGGTCTGACCGGGCTGGTCAAGCAGGTCGACGTCGACAAGAAGGACGCCAAGGTCGTCGCCAAGGAGTGGCTCGCCACGGTCGGCCTCGGCTGACGCTGGGCCGGCGCGGGAGGTCATCGCCCGAGTCCGGTCGGTCCAGGCGGCCCTGGCGGGCGCGCCGTGTGCGGCATACCGGATTCCGCTAGCGTCGGAAACACCCGGCCTGTCAAGGTCGTGGCTGACTCAGGGGAGCGCTCGTGTCCGTGATCGACGTGCAGGGACTGACCAAGCACTACGGGGAGGTCCGGGCCGTCGACGGCCTGGATCTGCAGGTCGAGGCGGGTGAGTTCTTCGGCGTGCTGGGGCCCAACGGCGCCGGAAAGACGACCACCCTGGAGTGCATCGAGGGGATCCGCCAGCCGGACTCGGGCACGATCTCGGTCTTCGGCGAGTCGCCGTGGCCTCGCAACACCGGCCTGGTGCGACGGATCGGCGTGCAGCACCAGGCGACGGCCTTCTTCGAGATGCTCACCGCCCGCGAGCAGCTCGAGGTCTTCGCCGACCTGTATGCCGCGCCGCGAGCCAGGGCGGGTGCGCTGCTGGAGGAGGTGGGGCTCGGCGACTTCGCCAACCATCAGACCAAGAAGCTCAGTGGCGGCCAGCAGCAACGTCTCTCGATCGCCGCGGCACTGGTGCACGAGCCGGAGATGGTCTTCCTCGACGAGCCGAGCGCGGCCTTGGACCCGCAAGCCCGGCGCAACCTCTGGGATCTGCTCAAGGGCGTCAACGGCGACGGGCGCACGGTCGTGCTGACGACCCACTACATGGACGAGGCCGAGTATCTCTGCGATCGGGTTGCGATCATCGACCACGGCAAGATCCTCGCCGTCGATACGCCGGCCAACCTGGTCCGCGGCCTCGACGCCCCGACCCGGATCACCTTGCCCGACACGGCGATCGGCCGCGAGGACGCCGAGCGGCTGGTCGGCGGGGAGGCGGTGAGCGTCGACAACGGGTCGTTGACGATGACCACCCGAGATCCCGCGCCGGTGCTCGTCGCCCTCGCCGAGCGGGATGCGCTGACCGGCCTGCAGGTGCGTGGGGCCACCCTCGAGGACGTCTTCCTCAACCTCACCGGACGGGAGTTGCGCGCATGACCGGCTTCCGTGCGCTGGCTGCGGCCCAGCTCAAGGCCTTCACCCGCGACCGGATGCTCATCTTCTGGACCATCCTCTTCCCGTTGATGTTCCTCGTGCTCTTCGGCGGCATCTTCACCGGCGGCGATTCGGCCAACCGGGTCAAGGTGACCCAGGTGGGGCAGGTCGCGCTCTTCGACCAGATGCCGCCGGCCGCGCGCGCCGAGATCGACAAGGTCATCGAGCTGGACCGGGTCGACGACCTCGGCACGGCGATGGACCGGGTGCGCAAGGGCGAGCGGGCCGGTGCCATCGCCATGCAAGGGGGCACGGTCACTCTCTACTACTCGGCCGCCGACCAGGTGAAGGCCGGGATCGTCCGCGGCACCTTCGACTCGATCGTCAACGGCGCGAACATCGCCATCTCGGGCCAACCGCCGGCCCTCACCCTCAAGGCCGAGCAGGTCGAGGATCGCTCGCTCAAGGCGATCCAGTACGTCACGCCGGGGCTGCTGGCCTGGGCAGTCTCGATGGGGGCCGTCTTCGGCGGGGCACTCACCCTGGTGATGTGGCGCAAGAGCGGGCTGCTGCGCCGGCTGCGGCTGTCGCCGGTGAGCACCAGCGCGCTCGTGCTGTCCCGCTCGCTCATCACCATCATCCTCGCGCTGCTGCAGCTGGTCATCTTCCTCGGCGTCGGGATGCTCGCCTTCGGGCTCCGGCTGAGCGGATCCTGGTGGGCGGCTGTCCCGCTGCTCATCCTCGGCTCGCTGGCCTTCCAGGCGATCGGGCTGGTCGTCGGCGCGGTGAGCAAGACGGAAGAGGCGGCCTCCGGCATGGCCAACCTCGTCGTGATGCCGATGGCCTTCCTCTCGGGCAGCTTCATCCCGTTGGACAGCGCCCCTGACTGGCTGCGCACGGTCTCGAACTTCCTGCCGATGGGCCACCTCAACAAGGGCATGTCGGCGGTCATGGTGCGCGGCGAGGGGCCGGCGGCGATCCTGGTGCCCTCCCTCGTGCTGATCGGCTTCACCGTCGTCTTCTCGCTGCTCGCCGCCCGCCTGTTCCGCTGGGAGGAGTAGGCCGCGCCGCTCTCACGCGCGGTGGAGGTATTCGGCGGCGTCGTGGGCCCAGGCAGATACCTCCACGCGCGGAGGGACCCACCCGCGGTGGGAGGGCGGCCGGCTCGGGTCAGCCGGCGGGGGAGGGCTCGGGGTCAGGCTGGGGCTGCGCGGCGGCGCCGGGCGGCATACCCTCCTCGCCCTGGCGGACAGCGGCGAGCAGCATCTGCGCGACGTCGACGACCTCGACCTGACCCTCGCTGGCCTTGCCCTCCTCGACGAGCTTGTTGACCCCGTCGCTGAGCATCACCTTGCAGAACGGGCAGCCCACGGCGATCCGGGCCGCGCCGGTGCCGACCGCCTCGGTGGTCCGGTTGACGTTGATCCGGGTGCCGAGCCGCTCCTCCATCCACATCCGGGCGCCACCGGCGCCGCAGCAGAAGGACCGGATCTCCGAGCGCTCCATCTCGCGGACCTCGACGCCCGGCAGGGCACCGAGCAGCTCGCGTGGCGGGGCGTAGACGTGGTTGTGCCGGCCGAGGTAGCACGGGTCGTGATAGGTGACCGTGGCCGCGGTCGAGGCGTCCTTGGAGCCGGCCGACTCGCCGGGGCGGGAGACCGGGACGAGCCGCTGCTCGCGAACCAGCCGGTTGAGCAGCTGGGTGTGGTGGACGACCTCGTAGTGGCCGCCGACCTGGGGGTACTCGTTCTTGAGCGTGTTGAAGCAGTGCGCGCAGGTGACGACGATCTTGGTCACCTTGAGCTCGCCCAGCACTTCGACGTTCTGCATCGCGAGCATCTGGAAGAGGAACTCGTTGCCGGAGCGGCGGGCCGAGTCGCCGGTGCACGACTCGCCGTCGCCGAGGACGGCATACCGGACGCCGGCCGTGTGCAGCAGCTCGGCGACCGCGCGGGTGGTGCGCTTGGCCCGGTCCTCGAAGGCGCCGGCGCAGCCGACCCAGAGCAGGTAGTCGAGCTCGGTGGCGTCCTCGACGTCGGCACCGAGGATCGGCACCTCGAAGGGCAGCCCCTTGGCCCAGTCCATCCGCATCCGCGGAGCCAGACCCCACGGGTTGCCGTTCTTCTCGAGGTTCTTGTAGAGCGTCCCGAGCTCGCTCGGGAAGGCGCTCGCGATGAGGTTCTGGTAGCGCCGCATGTCGACGATCGCGTCGACGTGCTCGATGTCGACGGGGCACTGCTCGACGCACGCACCGCACGTCGTGCACGACCACAGCACGTCCTCGGCGATGACGCCTTCCGAGCCCAACGGCGCGTATGCCGTGAGCGGCGCGTCCGCGGCATACCCGCTGGGCGTGCCGACCAGGGGCGCCTCGCCGAGCGCCTGGACCTCGGCGGGCAGCGCCTCGCGGGCGGCCTCGCTGGCCTGCAGCCAGGGTGCCTTGGCGTGCGCGTGGTCGCGCAGCGTCATGACGAGGAGCTTGGGGGACAGCGGCTTGTCGGTGTTCCACGCGGGGCACTGGCTCTGGCAGCGGCCGCACTCGGTGCACGTGGTGAAGTCGAGCAGGCCCTTCCACGTGAAGTCCTCGACCTTGCCGACGCCGAGCGCGGCATCCTCGTCGAGCTCGTCGACCTTCTCGAAGTCGAGCGGCTCGCCCTTGACGGTCATCGGCTGCAGCTCGCCGAGCGAGGTGCGCCCGTCGGCGTGCCGCTTGAACCAGATGTTGAAGAACGCGAGGAAGCGGTGCCAGGCGACGCCCATCGTCGGCTGCAGCGAGATGGTGATCATCCAGGCGAAGGACACCAGGATCTTGATCATCGCGACGAGGTAGATGAGCTGCTCGACGGTGCCCTTGTCGGCCCACTGCCACAGCCACTGCGCGCCCCAGCCGGAGAGCGGGAAGTGCACGACGAGCGACTCGCCGGGGTTGGTGAGCTGGACGTGCCGCGCCTCGAGGGTGCGCAGCAGCATGATGCAGAGCATCACGACGAAGATCGTGAACTCGACGTAGTAGGCCTGCCACCACACCGAGCCGAAGAAGCGGCTGCGCCGGCCGTCAGCGCCGGAAGCCGAGCGCGGGTGGTTGCGCTGGCGGATGACGATGAGCACGCAGATCGCGATGAAGCCGACGCCGGCGAAGAGCTCGATGAGCCACTCGAAGGGCGCGAAGTGGCCTAGGACGGGCAGCCGGAAGTCCGCCCAGATGAGCTGGAAGAAGGCGTTGACGAGCGTCGCGAAGAGCAGGAAGAAGCCGAGCGCGGTGAACCAGTGCGCGATCGAGACGATCGGCAGGCGCGACATCCGGGTGTGCCCGAGGAACTCGCGAGCCAGGGTCATCGTGCGGGTGGCCGGCTCGTCGCGTCGGGTCGGGTCGGCCTGGCCGAGCTGGAAGAACCGGTAGAACCGGGCCACCTGACGGAACAGCAGGATCCAGCCGACGAGGGGGATCGTGAAGCACAACGCGATCGCGACGATCTGCAGCGGGCTCATGGCCGGAGTCTAGCGGTCACTAAGCGCTTGCTCACCTGGCGTGAGGGTGACGTCGATCCCGTCGCGCCGGTATGCCGCCCGCTCGGGTGAGCGGGCGGCATACCGGATCTGGGTGGTGGGGCTGGGTCAGCCGCTCAGCCGCGCAGGCGGTAGGTGAGCACGACGTTGCCCTTCTCGGTCACCTGGTGGTCGGCGAGGCGCAGCGGCAGCGGCGGGTCGCCGTCCTCGGTGAGCCGGCGGCCGGTGCCGGCCAGGGCCGGGTGGACGACGAGGATGAGCTCGTCGAGCAGCCCGGCGTAGGCGAGCTGCCGGGCGATCGAGAGGGAGCCGGACACGGCGATCCGCCCGCCGTCGGTCGCCTTCAGCGCGCGGACCGTGTCGAGGAGGTCGCCACCGACGAGCCGGCTGTTCTGCCAGTCGAGTGGGCGGGTGCGGGTGCGGGACGCGACGAGCTTGGTGACCGGGTTGATGAAGTCCTTGAACTCGTCCTCGGCGGTGGGCCAATAGCCCGACCACTGGTCGTAGGTCACCCGACCCATGAGCACCGTGTCGACGCCTGCGGTGGCCCGGTCCATGGCCGCGCCCACGCCGTCGTCGAAGGCGTCGAGCTGGAAGACGTGCGGGCTCTCGAGCACCCCGTCGACCGAGGCGAAGTAGCCGGCGACGATCTCACGCACGGTCGGCTCCCATGGTCGAGGGCATCCCCGCGCCGGAGTCGGCGAGCGCGGCGGCTTCGAGGGCGGCGATGTCGAGCTTGCGCATCTGCAGCATCGCCCGGGTGACGCGGCCGGCGACCTCGGGGTCGGGGTCGGCGGCCAGCTCGAGGTAGCGGGTCGGGATGACCTGCCAGGAGAAGCCGAATCGGTCGGTGAGCCAACCGCATTGGGACTCAGCGCCGCCGTCGGCGATGAGGGCGTCCCAGATCCGGTCCACCTCGGCCTGGTCCTCGCAGAAGACCTGCACGGACGCGGCCGGGCTGTGGGTGAAGTGCGGCCCGCCGTTGAGCGCGACGAACTGCTGGTCGCCGAGCCGGAACTCGACGGTGAGCACCTGGCCGGCCACGCCGTGGGGGAGGTCCTCGCCGTAGCGGCTGGTGCTGAGGATCTCGCCGCCGGGGATGACGCTCGTGTAGAGCTGCGCCGCCTCCGCGGCTTGGGTGTCGAACCACAAGCAGGTCTTCGGCTGGATCATCGAGCCGTCCTCTCGGTGGATGGGGTGAACAGCAGGCGCAGGTAGCGCCGCAGGTGGTCGATCGCGTCGTGGACGAGCTGCGGGTCGTCGGCGGCCTTGCTCACGACGAAGGCGCCCTGCAGCACGGCCTGGGTGTGCACGGCAAGGCTCCGCGCGGTGACGTCGGCGTCCGTCGGGTATGCCGCGAGCACCGCCTCGAAGTCGGGCTCGAGAGTCTGCGCGTGGCCGAGAATGCTTGCGCCGCAAGCCTGCCGGATGGCAGGGGCGGTGGCGAAGGTCTCCTGGGCCATGGTGCCTGCGACGCAGCTGTAGAGCGACGGGTCGCGGTCGACCCGGTCGACGAGGGCCGCGCGCAGGTCGAGGTAGGCGAGCACGCGCTCGAGCGGATCGGCAACGTCGTGGTATGCCGCGGCGGCGAAGAGCGCGCCGGTCGTCGCCGACCAGTGCTCGGCCGCGGCCACGGCGAGGGCCTCCTTGCTCGCGAAGTGGTGGAAGAAGGCGCCCTTGGTGACCCCCGCGGCGGCGCACAGGTCGTCGACGGTGGTCGCGGCATACCCCTGCTGCCGGATGACCTGCAGGGCGGCGTCGAGCAGCCGGCCGCGTGCATTGGTGTCCCTCGGACTCATGGGTCAAACATACCGACTGGTTGGTATCTTGTCTACTGAACGACGCCATGGCGTCGCTTCGACTGGATGGCGTCGATATAGCGCCGCCACCCACCAGGAACGACGCCATGGCGTCGTTTCACGTGGATGGGGCGGCCAAGGGAAACCTCCCGCGCCCGGGGTTACAGTGGCGGGACCGCACGCCCGGAGCGGCCGAGGGCCGCGCGGCATACCTGAAGGAGTCGTCGATGATCGGTTTCGTGGCCGGAGCCGCAGTGGGCTACGTGCTGGGCACTCGCGCGGGCCGGCAGCGCTACGAGCAGATCAAGCGCGGCTCGAAGAGGCTGTGGCAGTCCGAGCCGGTGCAGGGGCGGCTTGAGGCGGGCAAGCAGGCCGTCAAGACCCAGGCCGTGCCGTTCGTCGCGGACAAGGTCGGCGACGCGGTCAAGGCGGCCGGTCGGCAGGTCAAGGCCAAGGCCGGCCGCGAGACCCTGCCCGCCACCCTCGAGCGCGGCCCGGACGGCGAGCTCTACGCCGACGCGACGCCCGGGCGGCACCGGTCCACGCCCTGACCCAACGGGTATGCCGCGGGGCCGGCTGACGCCGCTGGTCCCCGCAGCACCAGGGCAGTTTGAGGCGACCGATAACCCTGTGTTGGAATAGGCATAACTCGGCGGGGGTTCGTTAGGGGGAATCCTCGGCCGACTGCCGACCCTTCGACACTGGGAGCCTGCCCGCGATGCCCATCCACGACGACGTCACCACGCTGATCGGCAACACCCCGCTGGTCCGGATCAACCGGCTCTTCCCGGACTCCCACGCCACCGTCGCGGCCAAGCTGGAGTTCTACAACCCGGCCAACTCGGTCAAGGACCGGATCGGCGTCGCCATCGTCGACGCTGCGGAAGCCTCCGGCGAGCTCACGCCCGGCGGCACGATCGTCGAGGCCACCTCGGGCAACACGGGCATCGCGCTGGCCATGGTCGGCGCCGCCCGCGGCTATCGCGTCGTGCTCACCATGCCCGAGTCGATGTCCAAAGAGCGGCGCGCCCTGCTGCGGGCGTTCGGGGCCGAGCTCATCCTCACCGACCCGAGCAAGGGCATGAAGGGCGCCGTCGAGCGCGCCGACGAGATCGTCGCCGAGCGGCCTGGGGCGGTCCTGGCCCGCCAGTTCGCCAATGCGGCCAACCCCGAGATCCATCGCCGCACGACGGCCGAGGAGATCTGGAAGGACACCGACGGCGCCGTCGACATCGTCGTCGCAGGAATCGGCACGGGCGGCACGATCACCGGGGTAGGGCAGGTGCTCAAGGCGCGCAAGCCTGGGGTGCGGATCGTCGCGGTCGAGCCCGAGGAGAGCCCGATCCTCAACGGCGGCCAGCCCGGCCCGCACAAGATCCAGGGCATCGGCGCCAACTTCGTGCCCGAGATCCTCGACACGACCGTCTACGACGAGGTCATCGACGTCAACATCGCCCAGTCCGTCGAGCTGGCCCGCCGGGCCGCCACCGAGGAGGGCCTGCTCGTCGGACTGTCCTCCGGTGCCGCCCTGTATGCCGCGGGCCAGGTCGCCGCGCGGCCGGAGAACGCGGGCAAGACGATCGTCGTCATCATCCCGAGCTTCGGCGAGCGCTATCTGTCGACGGTGCTCTTCGAGGGCCTCGTCGACTGAATTCCCTTGTGAACCAACCCCGTTCGCGCGGTGACGCGCGAGCACCCCACTGAGAGAGCGGCATACCCCATGTTTGCGGCACTGGCCAACGGTCTGCGACGAGAGCGGTCGTGGGAGGTCAAGGCCGACCCGGACACCGGGCTGGTCACCCGACACGAGCCGGTCGGCCCGCCCGGCCCGGTGGAGCGGCCGCGCCGCAAGGTGATCCGGCGGACGCTCGCGATGGTGCGCGAGGACGTCGACGCCGCGATGCGGCGCGACCCGGCCGCGCACAGCCGGCTCGAGATGTTCCTCGCGAGTTCGGGGCTGCACGCGATCTGGGCCTATCGGGTCGCCCACTCGCTGTGGGGCAGCCCGCAGACCCGGCTCGCTGCCCGGCTCGTGTCCCAGCTGGCGCGGGCGGCGACCGGCGTCGAGATCCACCCGGGGGCGACGATCGGTCGGCGCTTCTTCATCGACCACGGGATGGGCGTCGTCATCGGCGAGACGGCCGAGATCGGCGACGACGTCATGCTCTACCACGGGGTCACGCTGGGCGGGCGATCGCTCGAGCCGGTGAAGCGGCACCCGACGCTCGGCGACCGGGTGACCGTCGGGGCCGGCGCGAAGATCCTCGGCCCGATCCGGATCGGCCACGACGCGCAGGTGGGCGCCAACTCGGTCGTCGTCAAGGAGGTGCCCGACGGCTACGTCGCGGTCGGCATCCCGGCGCAGATCCGGCCCGCGGTCGAGGGTCTGACGCCGGAGGAGATGCTTGAGCACAGTCCCGCGATCTGGATCTGAGCCGGGGCGGGTGCTCGCGTCGGCTGGCCACGGCGTGTCGCGGCATTCTGCCGGCGTGTCGCGCAGAAGTGCCCGGGGAGGCGGTTAGTCCGGGTTCGCGCGCCAGTCGGTGCCGAGGCAGGTGAAGGCGCGGGCCACGGTCGGGAGGTCGGCGGTCGCCTCGGCGAGTGCGCTCGACGCGTCGTGGCCGTCCGCGAGCAGCCGGTGGTATGCCGCCATCGCCTCCCGCGCGACGCCGTCGGGGATCCGGCTCACCGGGGCCACGACGCAGCGGACCCCGAGGGACAGCAGCACAGCAGTCAGCCCCAGCGACTCGTCGCCCGGGCGGATCGTCGCGCGGCCCACCTCGCAGGCGGCGAGCACGACGTGGGATGCCGCCAGCCCGGCCATCGGCAGCTCGTGGGCGAAGGTCGCCCCGTCGGCCAGCCGCACCGTCGAGAAGAGCGGACTCTGGTGCTGATGGGTGCCATGGGCGGCCAGGTGGACGAGATCGGCGCCGGGCAGCGCCGCCATCACGGCCGCCCTCGTCGCCTGGGCCGCCGGCATCGCCACACCGCCCCAGGCCTGCGCGACCTCGGCCACCTCGAGGTCGGCGTCGTCGAGGTCAGGCCCGGCCACGGCGACCACCCGGGGGCCCGCCGGACGGGGCAGCACGGGTCGGGCCGGCGCAGCGGACCACGCGGTCACGGTGCGGGCCACCGTCGTCGGCCGGCCGCGCCGGCTCGGCAGCATGCCCCACGGCACCGCAGCCAGGGTGCGGTTGGGCACGACGACCAGCCGGCCGTCGAGCAGGCCGGCGCCGCGCTGAGCACCACGCGAGCCGCCTCGGCCACCCGGGCCACCCGCGCTGTCCGACCCGCGCAGCGGCCCGAGCACGGCGGCGTCGAGCTGGGCGAGCCCATGCTGCAGGCTCGCCTCGATCGCCGCCCGCATCGCGGTCGGCACCGGCAGGGCCGCCGCCTCGACATCGGCCCGGACTCGCTGCACGAGCGCCGCGATGTCGGCCACCGGACCGATCCGGACCGCCCGTCCGCCGCGCGCCGAGAGGTGCACGGCGTGCAGCTCGGACCCGTGCGGCACATAGCTCACCAGCTCGCACTCGCGCTCCCGGACGGCGGCGAGCGCCGCGGCATACCGGACCGTGCGCGTGGGGGAGCCGTCGCCGCTCGCGCTGGCGGCGGTCGTCCAGGTGAGCGCCCGCGCCTCGCTCTCGAGCGCGGCTGCGGAGGCACGCAGCCCCGGGTGGGCCTCGGGCGGCGCTGAGCGCAGGTCCTCGCGCACCCGCCGAAGGCGGCTGAGCAGGTCGGCCAACCGCGGGTCGGGCGGCGGGTGGACCACCGGCACCCGGTCGGACACCGCGCGCCATCGCTCACTGCGGGTGAACAGGCTTGCCACGGAACGGCTCTCGAACCCCAGCGCGAGGTCGGTGGCGGCCAGGCGGCTGCCGTGCACCGCCATCGCCGTGCGCAGGTCGAGGCTCGCCGAGCGGTGCTGCGCGCGGGCGAGGTCGTCGGCGGCGGCGGCGAGGATCGCGCCGGCTCGGCGGTTGGTGTCCGCGAGCCGGGCGCCGACGAGGCGCACGTGCAGCCTCGTGGCGAGCGAGCCCGAGCGGTGCAAGCCCGCCGCCGTCCGGTATGCCGCGAGCGCCCCCTCCCGGTCGCCGAGGTCGAGCAGCGCATCGGCGCTCACCAGCGCGGCCCGGCGGGCCAGGTGCTCCTCGTCGTGAGCGGCCGCCGCCGTGCCGAGGGCCTCGGCAAGTCGGGCCGTGCGCCGGGATCGGCTGCCGTCGCCGTGATCGAGCGCGACCGCCTCGAGCTCGACGAGCTGGGCCTGCCGGCGCCAGGAGCCGGCCTCGCGATCCCGGAAGCGACGTCGCGCAGTGGCCGCAAGTCGTTGTGCTGCAGCCGGATCGCCGAGGAGCAAGGTGACGCGGGCCAGGTCGAGCTCGGTCTCGGCGAGGTCCTGCGGGCTGTCGGCCAGCAGGTCGGCCGCCTCACGCAGCCCGGCGGCCGCGTCGGTGAGCAGGCCGGCCTCGAGCAGCACGCGGGCGCGGTCGAGGCGGCTCACCCCGCGCGCCACGTCGACGGGCATCGCATCGGCCTCGGCCATCAGCCGCAGGGCCGCGGGCAGGTCCCCGCGGAGGAACTCGACGTAGCCGGCGTTGTGCCGGGCCATGAACTCGTTGGCGGTGTGGCCGTGCGCGTGGGCCAGCTCGACGGCCCGGTCGAGGTCGGCCCGGGCATCGTCGAGCTGCATGAGGTGCAGGGCGAGGGTGCCGCGGTTGACGAGGATCCGCACCTGGTCGGCCTCCGGCAGCAGCGGCAGGCCGGGCTCGGCGAGGCGCATCCGGGTGAGCGCACCGCCGAGGTCGCCGATCCGGCCGAGAGCGATCGCGGCCTGGTTGTGGCACAGGGCCGCCAGCCCCGGCAGACCGGCCGCCTCGGCCAGGGCGAGGGCCCGATCGAGCTCGGCGAAGCCGGCGGTGGGTCCGGAGCGCTCGGCCACCACCCAGCTGCGGCTCAGCGTGAGCCGGGCCTCGAGCTCGCGCGCCCGTGCCGAGTCGGCCGAGACCAGCCGGGCCAGTCGCTCGAGCCCCTCGTCGACCAGCCGCCCGGCGTCGTCGACGCGGTGCTGCTCGATCGCCTCGACGGCCCGTCGGTGCAGGGTGGCCACCTGCTCGAGCGCAGCGTCATCCGCACCCACCCCGTCGGCACCGGCCGGGTGCGGGCCACGCGGCATACCGGTGCGGGCTGGCGAGGCGGCTCCTGGGGGCTCGTGGTGGCTCGTGCGGCTGGTGCGGGCTCGGGCTCGACGCGGGGCGCGTCGACCGAGCTAGATCTCGACGACCGGGGTGATGACCGGGCGCTCGACGTCGTCGACGGGGCGCAGCACGAAGCGGGCGGCGCCGTGCGGGACGTCGGTGATGACGAAGCGGCCGTCCTCGTCGGGCGTGGCCAGCCGGCTCTCGTCACCGATCCGCAGCTCGACAGTGACCGTGCCGCCGGTGACCCACCCGTCGACCCGCACCGTGTCGGGTGCCTCCTCACGACCGGGTCCGAGGGTCACCATGAGGCTGAGCCGGCTGCTGGTGAAGGTCACCGACTCGGTCGGGGTGTAGTGCGCGGCCTCGTCGCGGACGCCGGCGAGCGAGACGTGCTGCAGCTCGGCGACCTCGGCGTGCAGGGCCGCGAGGGTGAGCTCGAACTTGATCCGGTCGGTGAGCCCGCCCGGCACCGGGTCGATGCGGGAGTAGACCTCGCGCATCGCGGCGAGCAGCTCGAGGTCGATGGCGTCGATCGGCTCGGCGGCCAGCGCGAGCAGCTGCGGGCTGTCGCCGGAGGCGTCGGCAGGGCTCTGGTCGTCGCTCATCGGGTGCTCCAGGCGGGGTCGGCGAGCAGGGCGGTCCGCAGCTTGGCCAGACACCGGCCGCGGGTGGGTCCGATCGAGCCGATCGGCATGCCGAGCGCGTCGGACACGGCGGCATAGTCGGGTCGGTCGACGAAGGCGACGAGTCGCAGCAGCGCGGCGCAGCGCGCGCCGAGCGCCTGGACGTGCCGCCACAGGGTGCGCTGGTCGTCGCGGAGGACGGCGAGGACGGCGGGGTCGAGCTCGGCCTGCCGGGGCGCCTCATGCTCGGGCTCGGGCACGTCGTCGGTGGGCGCGGCCCGCCCGTCCTTGCGGCCGACCCGCCAGGCCTCGCGGCGCACCGTCGTCACCAGCCAGCCGAGGACGGCCTGCGCATCCTGGACGCTGCCGGCCCGCTCGACCAGCCGGATCCACGCGGTCTGCACGACGTCCTCGGCGCTGCTCGCGTCGAGGCCCTGGCTGCGGGCGGTGTGCCAGAGGATCGGGGTGAGCAGGTCGACCAGCTCACCCATCCGCTGCTCGTCGCCGGACCGGTATGCCGCGAAGGCCGCGGCCGCGCGGTCGGCGAGGGTGCCGGTGCTCATTGGGGGACCTTCTTCCACTCGGTGACCGCGCCGAAGACGGCGCGCCGGCCGCGGGCGACTGCCGCAGCCTGGTCGACGGTCGCCGCGTCGGGGTCGGCGGCGATGGCTGCGGCGATCTCGCCGGCGAGCACGGGGGCGGCGAACGAGGTGCCGCTCCACGTGCAGAAGCCGCCGGAGAAGTCGTCCGGGTCGGGGGTGGTCCGCGTGCGGCCGCCGTAGTCGACCCGGGCGCTGGCCTGGGAGGAGGCGGTGACGTCGGTCGGGAAGGTGCTGACGAGCAGCGACCCGGGTCGGTGGGTGCTCACCCAGTCGCCGGCGTTGCTGAAGAAGGCGACCGTCTCACCGTCGGGGTTGGTGGCGCCCACGCTGGCCAACGGCACCCGGTCGCGCGCGAAGCCGGTGACCTGGGCCGCGAGGGCGGCGGGATACATCGGGGCGAGGCTGGTCGCATTGCCTGCGGCCGCGACGACGGCGACGCCGTGCTCGCCGTAGGCCCGCAGCAGTGAGCCGAGCGGGCCGTCCATCGCCGCATCGCCGGGCTGCTCGTGGTAGTAGCCGAGCGAGAGCGAGAGGACGTCGAGCAGGCCGTCGGTCGCGCCGGTGCGCAGGGCCTGGACGTGCCGGGCGAGCAGCAGGGCGAGCGTGTTGACGAGCAGGCTCTCAGGCACGACTCCGTCGGAGCCCATGACCGGGATGGCGAGGATCTCGGCCTGCGGGCAGAGCTGGCGGACGATGCCGGAGATGAAGGTGCCGTGCCCGGCATCCGGCTCGATGACCGGGTCGAGCGGGTTGCGCACCGGCCGGCGGAAGTCGCGGCCCATCGGGCCGTCGAGCCCGAGCAGGGTGCCGGCGAAGCGGACCTGGCTGGTCGCGGTGCCGCCGCGCGGGAACCAGGGGTGGGTGCCGAGGCCGGTGTCGGGGACGGCGACGACCGGCCGGCGAGCGACCGGTGCGGCGCTGCGGGCCGGGTCGGGGAGCACGACGCTCACGGGTTGCCGGCCGCCGATGCCGGTGCGGCCGTATTCGGAGGCCGGGGTGCCCGACCAGTAGGGGGTGCCGGACCAGTAGGGAGTCCCTGACCAGTACGGGGTGCCGGACCAATAGGGAGTGCCTGACCAGTACGGGGTGCCCGAGATCGCCGGGGCGGACGCGAGCAGATGGTCGAGCCCGAGGGTGAGCCCGCTCGTCGCCCGGTCCTGCACCGTGCGCAGCACCGGCCAGGCGTCGACCGGCAGCGAGGGGCTGCCCTTGGCCGGGTCGAGCCGGACCGCCTCGACCCAGTGCTCCTGGACGATCCGGGCCGCGTCGGGGTGCAGGTCGCTCGGCAGGCCCTTGGTGCCGGGCATCGGCACCCGGGTCACCGTCACGCCGATCTCGTCGGCGATCGTCGTGAGCTCGGTGAAGGCCTCGAGGTCCCGGCCGGGCGCGCCACGCACGAGCATCCGGTCACCGACGTAGACCGTCGACTGCGGCGCCGCACCGTCGGCCAGGCGCATCGCCCACACCGGGTCGAGCGAGCGGGCGCCATAGAGCTGCGCGAGCTGGGTCGAGACGGCTGCGACCGGGGTGCGGGCGGTCTCGTCGGGCTGCGCGGCCGACGCTCGGCGGCGGCTCGCCGGTCGGCCGGCAGCCGACTGCGATCGGGACGGGGGCGTGGGCTTCATCGGGGGTGACCTCACTGGGGAGCGCAATGTCGGACCAAGCCTATTGGCGAGTGGTCCTTGTGCGGGAGGAGGCGCTGCTGACCACGCCAGATACCTCGGCCGCCGCCGTCGGGCCGGGTGAACGAGCAGACGAGGGCGAGTCCGATGTATCAGGACAGGTCGGACCTGCTCCATCTCTATGTCGTCGCGTCGAGGCGATGGCACTGGAGGGCGAAACCACGTGCGAGACAACGTGCAGGACGGGACCGGCACGGAGCTGGCTCTGCGGTGCGCCGAACGAGCGATGGGGGCGCTCGTGGCGATGGTGCAGTCGGACGGCTGGCCAGGCGCCGAGCCGTCGGAGCACCAGCGCAGCGGGCTCACGGGAGGCTGGGCGGGCGCGGCGTGGGCGCTGGCCTCGCTCGGGCGAGCCCTCGACGACGGTGCGCTGCGCGCGGCGGGTGAGCGGGCGGCATACCGGATCGGGGTGGTGGACGAGTCGGGCCTGCTCACCGGCGCGGCCGGCGTGCGGGTCGCGCGGCATGCGTGCGGTCTGGGGGTGGACGAGCCGACGAGTATGCCGCGTGGCGCGGATCTCGGTGCCGGTGCTGCCGGCGTGCTGCTCGCACAGGTGCGGTGCGGCGCCGACCCCGATCCGGCGCTGGTGCGGCTCGTCGCCCGGGGGGCGCGGCCGCGGGAGGTCGGCTGGGGATGGGCGGACGCGACGGACCCGCACGAGTGGGATCCGGCGCCGCAGTGTGGGGTGCGGGACGGCACGAGCGGGGTCGTGCTGGCCCTCGCGGAGGCGTCGGACGGGTTGCCGTTGCAGCCGATCGGCGAGCTCATCGAGCGTGGCCTCGACTGGGAGGCGAGCTGCCTGCAGGGCCGGTCGGACGTGCCGATCGGCTGGGCGCACGGCGTCGCGGGGGCGACGGCGGTGCGGCTGCGGCTGGCCGAGCTGGCGCGGGGGGAGCGGGAGCGGCACGGAGGTGGCGCGCTGTCCGCCATGGGGGAGCGGCTGGCGCGCGAGGCCGACGAGGGGGTGCGGCGGTGTCAGGAGGCCGTGGATCGGCTCACGGGGGAGGCCGGTGGCGACGAGCGCGGGGTCGGGCTCGGCCGGCGTGAGCGGCTCGATGGCGCGCCGGGCGACGGGCTGGGCGACTGCTCGCTCGGCACCGGGGTGGCCGGGCTCGTCGACGCGCTGCTGCTGGCCGGCACCGCGCCCGCTCGGGGGAGCGCGGAGCGGCTGCTCGAGGCGGTCGTCGGGCGGCACGGTCCCGACCCGGCGGCCTGGCCGGGCGGGTCGGGACCGGGGCTCTTCGACGGGCTGGCCGGAGTCGCGGTGGTCCTGGCCCGGCTCGCCCGCCCCGCCGCCGCGATCGGCTCACCCTCCCTGCTGCTCCCCTGACCGCCGAGCGGACCATCCTGCGCCGAGTGGACCATCCCGCGCCGAGTGGACCATCCCGCGCCGAGTGGACCATC
>DAOTIG010000001.1:13997-66658 GCA_035448065.1 Dermatophilaceae bacterium | reverse complement strand
TGGGGATCCGGACCAGCTGCTTCTTCGCGGCCGTGCTCATCGACTCGTGGGTCCGGATCCCCATCGTCCACAGGTACTGCCGCAACCGGTGGTCGGAGTCGTCCGCCAGGGACTGCGGCGCGGTCGTGACGGTGTGCACCACGACAGGTCGCTTGGTCCGACTCGGCTCCACCGCTCCACGATACGGCCTGTATGCCGCGTGCGCGCCGCCCGCCGTCCGGCGCCTCACCGCGCACCGCGCCGGTCGTCCTACCGCCCGGTAACCGACTAGCGTCAACGCCCATGACCTCCACCGAGAGCGCGCCGGCCGGCGCGACCCAGAGCGCACCCGAGGGCCGGGCGGTCCTCGTCACCGGCGGCAACCGCGGGATCGGCCTGGCCATCGCCCGTGCCTTCGCCGCAGCGGGGGACCGGGTCGTCGTCACGACCCGCTCCGGCGAGGCCCCCGAGGGCCTGCAGGCCGTGCCGTGCGAGGTCACCGACACCGCGTCGGTCGACGCCGCCTTCGCCGCTGCCGAGCAGCTCCTCGGCGGACCGGTCGAGGTGCTCGTCGCCAACGCGGGCATCACCCGCGACCAGCTGCTGCTGCGGATGTCCGACGAGGACTTCGACCAGGTCCTCGACACCAACCTCGCCGGCACCTTCCGCTGCGCACGTCGGGCGAGCAAGGGCATGATCCGGCTCAAGCGCGGCCGGATGATCTTCATCTCCAGCGTCGTCGGCCTCTACGGCGCGCCGGGCCAGGCCAACTACGCGGCGAGCAAGTCCGGCCTCGTCGGGCTGGCCCGGGCGATCAGTCGCGAGCTCGGTGGGCGCGGCATCACCGCCAACGTCGTCGCACCGGGCTTCATCGAGACCGACATGACGGCCGAGCTGCCCCAGGAGCGCCGCGACTCCTACGTCGCCGCGATCCCGGCCGGGCGCTTCGCGGCGGCCGACGAGGTGGCCGCGGCGGTGCGCTTCCTCGCCAGCCCGGAGGCGGCATACATCACCGGCGCGGTCATCCCGGTCGACGGCGGCCTCGGCATGGGCCACTGACCTGCACCCCATCGGCACCACCCGCATCGAGCGAAAGAGACTGTGACATGGGCCTGTTCGACGGCAAGACCCTGCTCATCACCGGCGTCCTCATGGACTCCTCGATCGCCTTCCACGTCGCCAAGCTGGCCCAGGAGGAGGGCGCGACGGTCATCCTCACGTCCTTCGGCCGGACCATGAAGATCACCCAGACGATCGCCAAGCGGCTCCCGCACACCCCGGTCGTCGTCGAGCTCGACGTCGCCAACCAGGAGCATCTGGACTCCCTGGCCGAGCGGCTGCGCGAGCACACCGACCGGCTCGACGGCGTGCTGCACTCGATCGGCTTCGCCCCGCTGGGCGCCTTCAACTTCCTCGAGGCGACCTGGGAGGACGTGCAGACCGCCGTCCATGTGTCGGCCTACAGCCTCAAGGCGCTCGCCGTGGCGGCGCTGCCGCTCATGGGGGAGGGCGGCTCGATCGTCGGGCTCACCTTCGACGCCCGCTATGCCTGGCCGGTCTACGACTGGATGGGCGTGGCCAAGGCGGCCTTCGAGGCGACCAACCGCTATTGCGCGCGCGACCTCGGCCCCAAGGGTGTGCGCTGCAATCTCGTTGCGGCAGGCCCCATTCGGACGACGGCGGCCAAGTCGATCCCGGGCTTCGAGGTCTTCGAGACCGACTGGGACGAGCGCGCGCCGCTCGGCTGGGACGTCAAGGACCCGGTGCCGACCGCCAAAGCGTGTGTCGCGCTGCTGTCCGATTGGTTCCCCGCGACGACCGGCGAGATCGTGCACGTCGACGGAGGCGTCCACGCGATGGGCTGAGCGCGCCTGCACGGGGCCGCGCAGACACTAGGCTCGCGGCTCATGCAGCCCGTGCGCGCCGACGAGGTGCGGGTCCTCGAGGGACCGAACCTCTACTTCACCCGACCGGCCGTCAAGATCAGCTTGGCCCTGCCCGGCTATCTCGACCTCGACGCGCACGCCGCGCTCGACGTGGCCCGGCGGGCCGGGCTGCGGGCGGCCCGCCCGGGCCGCTCCGGAACCGCCCAGCGGCAGCGCTTCGTCATGCGGCTGCTCGCCCACCTGGTGCGCCGGGTGGCGGCCGAGGCCGGCGTGCGCCGGCTGGCCGTGCACACCCGGGCCGGCCGCGCGGCCGACGAGGTCGTCGTCGCCGTGCCGTGGCGCCGCCGTGGCCGAGCCGTTGCCCTCGGCGAGGGTATGCCGCCCCTGCTCACCGCGCTGCTCGCGCCGGACGCGGACGCCGACGCGCTCGTCGCCAACCTGGGCCGCATGGTGGCCGCTGCCGAGCCGGGTCGACCGGCGGCGGTCGTCACGCCCGCCGTTCCGGTCGTGACGATCACCGGCACGAACGGCAAGACGACGACGACCCGGATGGTCGCCCACCTCTCGATGACCGCGGGCCTACGCACCGCGTGGAGCTCGACCGACGGCGTCGTCGTCATGGGCGAGCTGGTCCATCCCGGCGACTACTCGGGCCCGGCGGGCGGTCGCGAGGTGCTGGCCACCGAGGGCCTGCAGATGGGCATCCTCGAGACGGCACGCGGCGGCATGCTGCTCAAGGGGATGGGCGTCTCGCGCAGCGATGTCACCGTCGTCACCAACGTCGCCGCCGACCACCTCGGGCTGCACGGCGTCGACACCCTCGACCAGCTCGCCGAGGTCAAGGCGATCCCGACCCGCATCGTCACCCCCGACGGCTGGGTCGTCCTCAACGGCGACGACCCGCGGGTCTGGGCGATGCGCCACCGGTGCACCGGCAAGGTGTGGGCGGTGAGCCTCGACCCCAACTCGCCGGCGCTGCGTGAGTCGCTCGAGACCGGCGGCCGGGGGATCACCGTCCTGGACGGCGAGATCGTCGTGCTCGCGCCCGGCCGCGACCCGGACCGACTGGTCAAGGTCGTCGACGTGCCGATGACCCTCGCCGGTCTCTCGCGCATCAACGTCGCCAACGTCCTCGGCGCAGCCGCGGCCGGCCTGGCCGTCGGGCTGCCCCGGGACGCAGTTGTCAACGGACTCAAGGACTTTCGACCCGATCCGGTCCTCAACGGCGGCCGCTTCAACACCTACTCGGTGCCACTTGCCGCCGGTGGCGCGGCGACCGTCGTCGTCGACATGGCGCACAACGAGGCCGGTCTCGACGCACTCCTCGAGGTATGCCGCGGGCTCGCCGGATCGGGCGGTCGCGTGCTGCTCGGGCTGGGTGGCACCGGCGACCGCACCGACGAGGCCATCGAGGGGCTCGGCGAGATCGCCGGCAAGGGCGCCGACCACGTCGTCCTCGCCCACAAACTCAAGTACCTGCGCGGCCGCACCCTCGAGAACATCGAGGGCCACCTGCGAGCCGGACTGGCGCGCGCCGGCGTCGGCGACGCCGCGGCATACCAGACCGAGGTGGAGGGGCTCGAGGCGCTGCTCGCGCTGGCACTACCCGGTGATGTCGTCGGCCTCATGTGCCACGAGCAGCGCGCCGTGGTCGAGCAGCGGCTCGCCGAGCTGGGTGCGACCGCCGACGACCCTCGGACGATCCGGCGCAAGGTGGTCGCAGCGCGCGGGTTGCACGAGCTCGAGGACGAGATCGCGGCGATCTGGGCGCTGTCCGACCCGCTTGCGCGGGTCGCCGCGGCGGCGGGGCTCGGCAAGGCGCACCCGGGCGATCCGCGGATCGGCTACGAGTGGGCGTGCGCCGTCGACGCGACGGGCGACCGGTCGGCCGCTCTCGAGCTCTATCACCGGGCGATCGACGGCGGGCTGCGCGAGCCCTATCGGCATCGCGCCCAGCTGCAGGCGGCGGCGGTCTATCGGGACGCGCACCAGCCGGAGATCGCGCTGCAGCTGCTCGACGCGGTGATCGCCTCACATCCGATGAGCTCGGCCGCGGCGGCGCTGCGCGGCATGGTGCTGCTCGACGCGGGACACCCGAACGAGGCGGTCGCCGATCTCGTCGACGCGCTGCTCGACCACGCCACCGACGAGGACGCCGCGGCATACCGGACGACCTTGCATCATGTGGCGAGCCACGTGCGCTCGGAGGGCCAGCTGCACGGAGCCGACGAGCACGAGCTCTAGGACGTGGCGGGATCTCGACCGCGCCTACCGCGAAACGACCCCACAACCCCCACAACCCCCATCGCGCCCACCGCGAAACGACGCCATGGCGTCGTTCCCAGTGGATGGCGGCGATATACCGACGCCATCCACCAGAAGCGCCGCCATGGCGTCGTTTCGAGGACCCCGTGCAGCCAAGGCCAGGCCGGGTCGATCAGGCCCGGCCCCGCTGGCCGGCGCGTGTCGATGCCAGGCCGGCCCGCCCCGCTGTCAGGCCGGGGGGCCGTCGGCGGGGGAGTCGTCGACGGCCGGGGGCAGTCGCGCCGGGTCGAGATCGGGGTCGCCGGTGACCGCGCCGTCGTGGGCGCCGGCCTGTGCGTGGTGGCTCATCGCCTCCAGCTCGGCGAAGACCTCGGCCGACTTGTCGACGCACATGACGACGAGGTCGCCCGGGTTGGCCCGCGCCATGACGTGCCGCACGGCGTCGAGCTCGTTGAGCACGATCTCGACCTGCCGGCACCGCGCCCCCTTGGCCATTGCCGCGCGCACGCCCTCGGCGACGAGCTCGGCGGTGACACCGGCCCGGCGCCCGCGCAGCCGGGCGTCCTCCCGGATGACCACGACGTCGAAGTGGTATGCCGCGACCTCGCCGAGCTCGCTCATGTCCTGGTCGCGGCGGTCGCCGGCGGTGCCGATCATGCCGATGCGCGACGCGCGGCCGAGCTCCGAGCGGCCCTGGCGCTGCGCGGCATACCGGTCGACGAACTCGCCGAGCGCTCGCATGCCGGCCGCGTTGTGGCAGTAGTCGACGAAGACCTCGATGTTGCGCACCTCGACGAGGTTGAGCCGTCCCGGCGAGAGGTAGTAGCTCGTCGTGAAGGTGCGCAGGCCCTGACGTATGTCGTGCAGCGGCGCGCCGGCCGCGAAGGCGGCACCCGCTGCGGCGAGCGCATTGGCGACGTTGAAGCGCGCCGCCCCTGCGAAGGTCGCCGGCAGCAAGTGGGTCCACGCCAACTGCATTGCGCGCCGGCCGTGTTGGATGACGATCATGTCGCCACGGTCGGTCGGGTCGAGATAGACGGCCCGCCCGCCGCGCCGGCAGTGCGCCTCGACCAGCTCCCGCTCCTCCGAGCCGGGCGGCTGCATGGAGAACCAGACGACCTCGCCGGAGCACCGCTTGCGCATCGCGCGGACATGCTTGTCGTCGGCGTTGAGGACCGCGAAGCCGTTCTTCGGCACTGCCTCGACGACGACCGACTTCACCGCCGCGAGCTGGGCGAGCGTGTCGATGCCGCGCAGCCCGAGGTGGTCGGGAGCGACGTTGGTGACGACGGCGACGTCGTTGCGGTCGTAGCCGAGCCCCTCACGCAGGATGCCGCCTCGGGCGACCTCCATCACCGCGAAGTCGACCCGCGGGTTCATCAGGACCATCCGGGCCGACTTGGGTCCCGACGCGTCTGCCTTGATGACCAGCCGCTCGTCGATGACCACGCCGTCGGTGGAGGTCATGCCGACCTTGTGGCCCATGCCCTTGAAGATGTGCGCAATCATCCGCGAGGTCGTGGTCTTGCCGTTGGTGCCGGTGACCGCGACGATCGGCACCCGCGAGGGTGAGCCGGGAGGGAAGAGCAGGTCGACGACCGGCTTGGCGATGAACTGCGGCACGCCGACCGTCGGGTGGGTGTGCATCCGGAACCCCGGCGCGGCGTTGACCTCGACGATCGCGCCGCCGGTCTCGCGGACCGGCATCGAGATGTCGGGGCAGATGAAGTCGATGCCGGCGACGTCGAGCCCGACCATCCGGGCCGCCTCCTCGGCGATCTCGACGTTGTCCGGGTGTGCGTCGAAGGTCCGGTCCACCGAGATCCCACCGGTGGACATGTTGCCGGTGAGCGCGAGCTTGACCATCTCGCCGGCGGGCGGCACCGAGTCGAGGGTGTGCCCCTGCCCGGCGAGCACCTCCTCGGCGACCCCGTCGACCTTGATCCGGGTGAGCACCTTCTCGTGCCCGACGCCGCGGCGGGGGTCGGCATTGGTGATGTCGACGAGCTGGCGCACCGTGTGCTCGCCGTCGCCCACGACATGCGCCGGCACCCGCTCGGCGATGGCCTGCATCCGGCCACCGACGATGAGGCAGCGGTAGTCCTTGCCGGTGACGAAGGACTCGACGACGATCGAGCCGCGCCGGGACTCCTCCTGGGCGATGTCGAAGGCCTTGTCCACGTCCTCGACCGACTGCAGGTCGAGGCAGACCCCGCGGCCGTGGTTGCCGTCGAGCGGCTTGACGACGACCGGGAAGCCGATCCGCCGGGCGGCCTCGATGGCGCCGGAGCGGGTGCGCACGACCTCCTGCTTCGGCGTCGGCAGGCCGGCCGCGGCCAGCAGGGTGCCGGTGAGGTCCTTGTCGCTGGCGATGTCGACCGCGAGCGCCCCGGTGCGCGAGGTCATCGTCGCCCGGATCCGCTGGGCGTGCACGCCCTGGCCGAGCTGCACGAGGGAGGCGGAGTTCAGCCGGATCCACGGGATGTCGCGGCTCACCGCCTCGTCGATGATCGCCTGCGTCGACGGCCCGAAGGCGACCCGCTGGGCCCGGCGCAGGAAGCCGTCGAGCTCGGCGGCGAAGTCGAAGCCCTCCTCGGCCTGGACGAGGTGGTTGACCAGGCGCACCGCGAGCTCGCCGGCTGCGAGACCGACGGTCTCGTCGGCATACCCGTAGATGACGTTGTAGACGCCCGGCTTGCCCTTGACCATCCGGGTCTTGCCGCGCCGCAGGTCGTGCCCCGCCTCGGTCTGCAGCTGCAGGGCCACGTGCTCAGCGACGTGCCCGAGCCAGGTGCCCTTCTCGAGCCGCTCGACGAAGCCGCCGGCATAGCCGAGCGAGCAGGTGTGCTGACGGATGCCGGGCAGGTGCTCGAGCAGCGCCTCGGTGAAGCCCGGCAGGGTGTCAGTGGGATAGCCCTCGAGGACGCCAAGGTCGACGACTAGGTGGATCGCCCGCTCGTAGGACCACACGTTCGGGCCGCGATAGACCCGGGTCTCAAGGATCCGCAGGTCCGGCGCGGCCGGGCCGGAGGGAGTGGGGCGGTCCTGTGCCATGCCTGCTCCTTCGAGTGCTGGACGAGGAGATGCGGTGCGCCGTGCAGCGAGGTATGCCGTGCTGTCGGCAAACCTAGTGGTCAGCCGCCCACCCGTGGGCCAATGCCCACTCCAGCGGACCGGCGGTAGGGTGGGTCAGGTCGCCGGGGACGGGACGAAAGCGGCGTGCGCCGGCACGAGCGGAGAGCGGTCCTTCGCGGCAACGACGGCGACCTCGACATCGGGGTGCCGCTCGACGAATCGGTGCAGCCGCACGTGGGCCAGGTCGAAGACGGCGCCCGTCGGCAGCGTGTGCACGATCGCCCCTGACACGAGCAGCGGGGCGCCGCGGCGGGCCTCGGCCGCGTCGGTGATCGCGGTGCGCGCGTCGAGCACGAAGACACCGCCTGCCCCGACGACCGTGAGCACCCGCTCGTCGCGGATCTCGGCGGCGGTGTTCTCGTCGATGCCCATTCCGATGAGACTCGGCGACGCCGCGACGATCGACATCAGCCGCCCATAGCGGCCACGCTGGTCGAAGTGCTGGTCGATGACGATGCCCTTGACCAGGCCCAGCCCGGCCGACAGCTGGCTGCTCCGTTGGCGTGGGGTGACCCCCTCGTCGCCGAGGCTGATCATGAAGTCGCTCATGATCGAGGCGCCGGCCGACGTGCCGGCCACGACCGCACCGCGCTGGTATGCCGCGTGGATCGCGTCGCCGACCGGTGTGCCGACGAGATACTGGCTGAGCTTGAGCTGGCTCCCGCCGGTCATGAAGACGCCCGTCGCGGCGTCGAGACGGGCGACCAGCTCGGGATCGTGCGCGGCGGCCCGGGAGGGGGCGTGCACGATCTGCACGTCACCGGCCCGCAACCGGCCGAAGACCGACCGATAGAGCGCGCTCGCCTCGTCGGTGAACGACGACGCCGTGGGGATGACGACGATCCGTGAGGTGCGGCCACCAGCGAGCCGGACGAAGCGTCGCAGCACGACCGAGCGACCGATCTTGTCCTCGGCCCCGCCGATGATGAGCAGGGTGCGACGAGGGGGAGGTGCGGCCGGGCCCGCAGCGTCGCTGTCCGGCGCCTGGTCTGTCGATCGCACCCGTCAACCTTAGGGCGTCGGCGTGGGCGGCTCCGACCCGGCACGCGGTGCGCCCCGACCCGGAGTCAGACTCCGGTGACCCACTCGGCGTAGAAGATGCCGAGACCCAGCAGCACGCAAATGCCGGAGATGATCCAGAAGCGCGTGACGATGGTGATCTCCGACCAGCCCACCATCTCGAAGTGGTGATGCAGCGGCGCGATCCGGAAGACCCGCTTCCGGGTCGTCTTGTAGCTGATGACCTGGATGATCACCGATCCGGTGATGATGACGAACAGGCCGCCGAGCACGCCCAGCAGCAGCTCGGTCCGGGTGAGGATGGCCAGCCCGGCGAGGGCACCCCCGAGCGACAGCGAGCCGGTGTCGCCCATGATGATCCGCGCCGGCGCGGCATTCCACCACAGGAAGCCCAAGCAGGCACCGGAGATCGCGCAGGCGAGCACCGCGAGGTCGAGGGCGTCCCGCACGTCGTAGCAGCTCGGCCCGGGTGCGGTGTCGCAGCTCTGGACGTGCTGCCACAGCCCGATCATCGTGTAGGCGCCGAACACCACGGCCGAGGCGCCTGTGGCGAGCCCGTCCAGCCCGTCGGAGATGTTGACGCCGTTCGAGGCTCCGGCGATGAGCGCATTGGCCCACAGCAGGAAGAGCAGGCCCGCGAGCACCGGTCCGGCAGCGCGGAGGTCGAGGCTGGTGTCCCGGATGAACGAGACGGCCGTCGAGGCAAGGGCCCGCCCGCGGGAGTCGGTGAGCAGCAGGGCGGCGAGCGAGAAGCAGACGGTGACCACGGTCTGACCGACGAGCTTCTGGCGTGAGGTAAGGCCGAGGCTGCGCTCCTTGCGGATCTTCGTCCAGTCGTCGAGGAAGCCGATCACGCCGAGCCCGACGAGCAGGAGGAGCACGAGCATCGCGCCGAGCGAGGTCGGGCTCGGGGCGCCGACCGGCATACCGAGGGCGTTGAGCGCGATCACCACGGTGTGCGCGCCCAGGTAGCCGAGGGCGGCTGCGGCGATGATGACTGCACCGCCATGGTGGGCTTGCCGCGCTTGTCCGCGTGATGGGCCAGGTCGTCGCGGATGTGCTGTCCGTAGCGGCGCCGGACGAGCAGCCGGATGAACGGCGGCGTCCCGAGCAGGGCGATGGCAGTGGCGAGTCCGCCGGCCACCAGGATCTCGACCATCCGGTCAGTGGACCGTCGGTGCCGGAGTCGGTATGCCGTCGCGCGCGTCGGCGTCCTCGATGTCCTCGCGGGTGATGCCGAGCAGGTAGAGCACGGCGTCGAGGTAGGGGACGTTGACGGCGGCGTGCGCCTGCTCGCGGACCAGGGGCTTGGCATTGAAGGCCACGCCGAGTCCGGCGGCGGCGAGCATGTCGAGGTCGTTGGCGCCGTCGCCGATGGCGACCGTGCGACTGGGCGGCAGCCCGGCCTCCTCGGCGAAGCGCCGCAGCGCCCGGGCCTTGGCAGCCCGGTCGACGATCTCGCCCTCGACCCGGCCGGTGAGCCGCCCGTCGGCGACCTCGAGCCGGTTGGCCACCGCGTGGTCGATGCCGAGCTCGGCGGCGACCGGGGCGACGATCTCGAGGAAGCCGCCGGAGACCAGCGCCACCGTGTCGCCGAGCCGCTTGAGGGTGCGCACGAGGGTGCGCGCGCCGGGGGTGAGCACGACCTGCTCCCGCACCTCGTCGAGCACGCTGACCGGCAGGCCGGCGAGCAGCGCGACCCGGGCCCGCAGCGACTCGGCGAAGTCGAGCTCGCCGCGCATGGCGCGCTCGGTGACCTGGGCGACCTCGTCGGCGCAGCCGGCGTGGGCGGCGATGAGCTCGATGACCTCCTGCTGGATGAAGGTCGAGTCGACGTCCATGACGACCAGCCGCGACCCGAGCCGGGCCAGGCCGGCCGGCGCGACCGCGACGTCGACCCGCTCGGTCGAGGCGAGGACGGCCAGCTCGGTGCGCAGCCGGGGCACGTCGGCGCCGGAGATGTCCAGCTCGAGGGTGGTCACCGGATAGCGGGCCAGGCGCCGGATTCGGTCGATGTTGGCGCCATGTGCGGCGATCCGGGCGGTGACGGCCGCGAGGGCGCCGGCGCGTAGCGGGTGGCCGAGGACGACGACATGGGCCCGCCCGGTCGCTCGGTCGCTGGAGTCGCCCCGCCCGGCCCGGGTCCGGGTGCGCATGCCGAGCTGCTGTCCCACGGCGTGCGCGACCGAGGTGAGCCGGTCGATCGAGGCGCCCCCGACGAGCAGCGAGAGGGTGAGGTGGTCGCGGACGACGATCTGCTCGAGGTCGAGCACGTCGGCGCGCTCCGCGGCCAGTGCGCCGAGGACGGTGCTGGTCACGCCCGGCCGGTCCTCGCCGGAGAGCGTGACGCGCAGGGTCTCAGGCTCGGGCGCGGAGGTCACCCGCCAAGGCTATTGGGCGCAGCTGTCCGTGACGGACGGCCCTGGCGGCCGGCGCTTCCCGAGGGCAAGGAGGGCGTCGAGGTCGGCGTGCTCCTCGAGCAGGTCGGCCACCAGCTCGACCATCCGCTCCCGGCGGGTGGCGAAGCCCGGCGCCGCCGGATCGGGTCGCCAGGGCGAGCCGGTCGCCTCGGCGACGTCGGTGAGCAGCGCCCGACGGAACCCGTCGCACTCCAGCGTCCCGTGCCACATCGTGCCGAAGACCACCCCGGCCTCACTGCCGCCCGGGAAGCTCCCGTCGTCGGCCGCCACCCCGTGGTGGATCTCGTAGCCCTCGACCGGCTCGCCACGCCACGCCCCCACCGGCCGGCCCAACACCTTCTCCGTCGCGAACTCCACTGTCGTGTCGAGCAATCCGAGCCCGCTCACTCGTCCGGACCGGCTCTCCACCCCGTCGTCGATCGACCGCGCGAGCATCTGGTAGCCGCCGCAGATGCCGAGCACCGGCCGCCCGCGCCGGGCCCGCTCCACGACCACCTCGGCCAGCCCACGCTCGCGCAGCCAGGCCAGGTCGGCGACGGTCGCCCGCGAGCCGGGCAGGACGAGGAGGTCGGCGTCGCGGCATACGTCTGGGTCGACGGTGACGCGCACGTCGACGCCCGGCTCGGCGGCCAGCGCATCGACGTCGGTCGCGTTGGAGATCCGAGGCAGCCGCACGACCGCGACGGTCACCGTGGCCGGCCGATCCTGGCGAGCCCCGAGCCGGCCGACGACGAGCGTGTCCTCGGAGTCCAGCCAGACCTCCTCGACCCAGGGCAGCACGCCGAGGCACGGCATGCCGGTGCGCGCGGTGACCGTCTCGAGACCGGGGCGCAGCACCTCGACATCGCCCCGGAACTTGTTCACCAGGTATGCCGCGAGCAGCCTCCGGTCCGGCTCGTCGAGGATCGCCCAGGTGCCGTAGAGCGCGGCGAGCAGGCCGCCCCGGTCGATGTCGCCGACAAGCAGCACCGGCATCGAGAAGCGTTGGGCCAGGCCGAGGTTGACGTAGTCACGCTCGCGCAGATTGACCTCCGCCGGCGACCCGGCGCCCTCGGCGATGACGAGGTCATGGGTCGCCTCGAGCCGCTCGTAGGCCGCGAAGGCCGCGTCGGCGAGCGCGCCTCGGCCGGTGGCGTACTCACCGGCCTCGAGTCGACCCCACGGCCGCCCGTCGACGACGACGAAGGCCGTGCGATCCGTCGCGGGCTTGAGCAGCACCGGGTTGTGCAGCGCCGAGGGCTCGACGCGGGCTGCCAAGGCCTGCAGGTACTGGGCGCGTCCGATCTCCGCCCCGTCCCGGCAGACCATCGAGTTGTTCGACATGTTCTGCGCCTTGAACGGCGCCACCCGCAGCCCACGCCGGGCGAAGGCCCGGCACAGCCCGGTCGTGACGACCGACTTGCCGGCATCCGAGGTGGTGCCGGCGACGAGCAGCCCAGGCATCGCTCAGTCCCCGTCGGGCGGCTCGGCCGACTCGGTGAGCATCGCGTCGAGCAGGGCGAGGTCGTGGACGTCGACCGGCCGGGCCGGATAGCCGAGGTGCACCGCGCGCTGCAGCTGCGGCGAGGCACAGCGGACGGTGCGCCCCGCGAGCAGACCACCGACGATCGACCCAGCGGGGTAGTGGTGCCGCCCGCCGTCGAGCGCGGCCTGCCAGTGACCACCCGCCCCGTCGTCGTGCACCGGGTGCAGGTCGACGACCTGCACCCCGTCGTCGAGCTCGACCCGCACCGGCAGCCAGTCGGTCGTCACCCGAAAGCCCTTGTCCTGCAATGCCGCCAGCGCCTCGTCGAGACGGTCGGCGCGCACCATGACGTCGACGTCCCGGTGCATGCGGGTCTGTCGCTCGGCGAGCGCGTCCACCCCCCACCCGCCGACGAGCCACGGCTCGGCGCCCACCGCCGCCAGCAGGTCGAGCACCTCGACCGCCTCGACGTCGGACACCGCCACTCAGGCCACGCCCTCGTCCCGCCAGGAGTCGACCGGCCCCGGCCGACCATTGCGCCCGTCCCGCCAGGCGAGCAGCTCGCGCACCTGGTCCAGGTCGTAGGGCGGCTCGCACAGGGCGAGCTGGAAGAGGCGGGTGCCCACGGCATACAGGGCCTCGGCATGTGCGGCCCAGTCGAGCCCACGCTGCGTGCCGTGTCGCGACGGCTGGAAGGCGACGCCGGCGCAGCGCTCGATGGCGAGCGGGTCACGCCCGAGCACGGCGCACCACCGGTCGAGGACGAGATGCTTGTGCCGGATCGTCTCCGGCTCGCCGAAGCCGTGCCAGATGTCCGCGTGCTCGGCGACCATCCGCAAGGTGCGCTGCTCGCCCCCGCCACCCACGAGGATCGGCAGACCCCCGAGCGGTGCCGGGTTGAGCCGACCCAGCCGCGTGCGGATCACCGGCAGGTCAACCTCGAGCCGATCCAATCGCCTTCCCGTGGAAGGGAACTCGTAGTCATAGTCGAGGAACTCGCGCTCGTTCCAGCCGGCCCCGATGCCGAGGATCGCCCGGCCGCCACTGACGTGGTCGACGGTGCGGGCCATGTCGGCGAGCAGGTGGGGATTGCGGTATGCCGTGCACGTCACCAGCGGGCCGAGCCGGACCCGACTGGTCGCCTCGGCCCAGCCGGCCAGGCTGGTCCAGCACTCGAAGTGCGCGCCGTCGAGGTCGCCGGACAGCGGGAAGAAGTGATCCCAGGAGAGCACCACGTCGACGCCGAGCGACTCGAGCTCGACGACGAGATCGCGCAGCGCGGCATACGAATTGTGTTGCGGCGCAACCTGAACCGCAACGCGCGCGGGTCGTGGGTCGGCGACCGAGGCCGGGATGCCGTCAAGCAGCGGCTCCTGTGGTGCGAAGCTGCTCAGAGCGGGACCTGCTGACCCTTGCCGATGACCGTGACCCCGCCCTCGGTGACGTAGAACCCGCGGGCTCGGTCGTGCTCGTGGTCGACCCCGATCCGGCAGTACTCCGGCACGTAGACGCCCTTGTCGATGATCGCCCGGCGGATCACGGCATACCGGCCCACCTCGACGTTGTCGAGCAGCACGCTGTCGGCGATCGTCGCGTAGGAGTGCACCTTGACCCGCGGCGAGATGACCGAGTGGTTGACCTGCGCGCCGGAGACGACGACGCCGGGGGAGACCATCGAGGAGAGCGCCTCGCCGACCCGGTCACCACTGCCGTGGACGAACTTCGCCGGTGGCAGGGGAGCCATGTCGGTGTAGATCGGCCAGTCGTAGTTGTAGAGGTTGAAGATCGGGTGGACCGAGATGAGGTCCATGTGCGCGTCGAAGTAGGAGTCGAGCGTCCCCACGTCCCGCCAGTAGCCGCGGTCCCGCTCGTTGGAGCCGGGGATCTCGTTGTTCTTGAAGTCGTAGACCCAGGCGTCGTCCCGAGAGAGGAAGTCCGGCACGATGTCGCCGCCCATGTCGTGCTTGCTGCCGTCACGGTCGTGGTCGCGGGTCACCGAGTCGATGAGCGCGTCGGCGGTGAAGACGTAGTTGCCCATCGAGGCGAGCACCTCGTGCGGGGCGTCGGGCAGACCGACCGGGTCGGTCGGCTTCTCGCGGAAGGCCGCCATCTTGCGCGGGTCCTCCGGGTCGATCTCGATGACGCCGAACTGGTCGGCGAGCGTGATCGGCTGCCGGATCGCGGCGACGGTGAGCCCGGCACCGGTCTCCAGGTGCTGCTCGACCATCTGCGAGAAGTCCATCCGGTAGACGTGGTCGGCGCCGACGACGACGACGATCTCGGGACGCTCGTCGTCGAGCAGGTTGAGGCTCTGGAAGATCGCGTCCGCCGAGCCGAGATACCAGTTCTTGTCGACCCGCTGCTGGGCCGGCACCGGAGCGACGTAGTTGCCGAGCATCGTCGACATGCGCCACGTCTTGGTGACGTGCTTGTCCAGGCTGTGCGACTTGTACTGCGTGAGCACGACGACCTTGAGGTAGCCGGAGTTGACGACGTTGGACAAGGCAAAGTCGATGAGCCGATAGATGCCCCCGAAGGGCACCGCGGGTTTGGCACGGTCGCGGGTCAACGGCATCAGCCGCTTGCCCTCCCCGCCGGCCAGGATGATCGCGAGGACTTTGGGATTTCCTACGCTGCGTGCCATAGCCCCACCCTAGGTCCGCCGGGCCGTCGCATGGGAGGGGTGGGGGGACTAGTCTCGCGATATGCGCGTCGACGTCATCTCCAAGGAGTATCCGCCCGCCATCTACGGAGGCGCCGGGGTGCACGTCACCGAGCTGGTGCGCGCTCTGCGCGCCCGCGGTGACGTCGACGTCCAGGTGCGCTGCTTCGGTATGCCGCGCGACGAGCCGGGCACGACGGCATACCCGGATCTGCCTGAGCTGGCCGGCGCGAACGCCGCGCTGCAGACCCTCGGCGTCGACGTGACGATCGCCCAGGACTGTCAGGGCGCCGACCTCGTCCACTCGCACACGTGGTACGCCAACCTCGCCGGGCACCTCGGCGGGCTGCTCGCGGGCGCGCCGCACGTCGTCACCGCGCACAGCCTCGAGCCGATGCGACCGTGGAAGGCCGAGCAGCTCGGGGGTGGCTATCGGGTGTCGTCGTTCGCGGAGCGGGCGGCCTACGAGGGCGCGGCTGCGGTCGTCGCGGTGAGTGCCGGCATGCGCGAGGACATCCTGCGCTCCTATCCGAGCCTGGACCCGGACAAGGTCAAGGTCGTCCACAACGGGATCGACAGCCAGCTGTGGACGCCCGGGCCGGGTGCCGACGTCTGCCGCAAGCACGGCATGGATCCCGACCGGCCGGCGGTGACCTTCGTCGGGCGGATCACCCGGCAGAAGGGGCTGCCCTATCTCATGCGCGCGGCGGCTCGGCTGCCCGAGGACGTGCAGGTCGTGCTGTGTGCCGGTGCGCCGGACACGCCCGAGATCAAGGCCGAGGTCGAGGGGCTGCTCGCCGACCTGCGGGCCCAGCGTGGCGACGGGGTCGTGTGGATCCCGGAGATGCTGCCGCGCTCGGAGGTCATCGCGCTGCTCACGGCATCGACGGTCTTCGCCTGTCCGTCGGTCTACGAGCCGCTGGGGATCGTCAACCTCGAGGCGATGGCCTGTGAGCTGCCGGTCGTCGCGACCGCCACGGGCGGCATCCCCGAGGTCGTCGTCGACGGCGAGACCGGCTGGCTGGTGCCGATCGAGCAGGTCCAGGACGGCACCGGCACCCCGGTCGACCAGGAGCGCTTCGTCAGCGACCTGGCCGCCGCGCTCACCGATGCCGTGAGCGATCGTGAGCGGGCCCGCGCCATGGGCCTGGCCGGCCGGCGACGCGCCGTCGAGAGCTTCTCCTGGGCGAGCATCGGCGACCAGACCATGGACGTCTACCGCTCCGTCCTCTCGGCCTGACCTCGCTGCCCTTTTCCGATCGGACTAACCGCCTCCCCGGGCACTTTTGCGGGTCCCCCCGGCGTGTCGTGGTGTTTCGCCGGCGTGTCGCGCAAAAGTGCCCGGGGAGGCGGTTAGTCCGGGTGGGTGGGCGCGAGGGTGTGGGCGGCGAGGGTGGCGGCCCCGGCCAGGCAGTCGCCGGCGGCACCGAGCAGGGTCCGCAGGGCGTGGGCGCGGGCCGTCGAGGTCGAGGCGTCGTAGGCCGCGCCGGCCTCCTCGGCGGCCAGCCCGTCCTGCGCCAGCGTGCGCACCTCGGCCGCGCGCAGCAGCAGCTGGGTGGCTCGCGGCGGCAGGCCCGGCGGCAACGCGGCGGAGCGCTCCGAGTGTGGTGCCGGGTGGGTCTGCGACGCCCGCCACGGTATGCCGCCCACCGCCTCCAGCCGCGCCGTCGCCTCCGCGATCGCCTGGGTCAGCGACCGGGCCAGCTCGCCGGTGTCGAGCGCGTGGACCCGGTGCAGGGGGAGTGGCTCGGCGTCGAAGGCGGTCCAGGTGCACAGGACCCCGACATCGCCCGCCGGGCCGTATTCGCTGAGCTCCGGCACGAGCAACCCGCCGGTGGTAGCCGCGACGAGGCACTCGCCCGCGTCGACGGCGGCGCCGAGCGTCTCCGGCGCGGTGCGCGGCATACCGCCGATCGCCCCCGGGCGGGGCAGCGCCGGCACGACTAGCGTCTCACCGGTCGGCGGCCAGCTGGCCGGGCCCGGCACGACACCGGTCACCTCGTCGACGCCGACCAGCGCGGCCCGGGCCGCCCGGTCGGGATCGACCCGACCACCGGCCGCGGCGGTGAGCCACAGTGCTGCTCGGACACTCAGCGGCAACGCGGTCACGTCGTCACCCTATGGCGGCCGTTAGGGTGACAGGCATGAGCGATGTCCTCGCCTTCTCCGGCGTCAGCGTCGTCCGTGGCGGCAGCACGCTGCTCGACGAGGTGACGTGGGAGGTCGAGGAGGGCGAGCGCTGGGTCGTGTTGGGGCCCAACGGTGCCGGCAAGACGACCCTCCTGCAGCTGGCTGCCAGCCGGATGCACCCGACCCGCGGCACGGTCGCCATCCTCGGCGAGCGGCTCGGCGCGGTCGACGTCTTCGAGCTCCGGCCGCGGGTGGGGCTGGCCAGCGCCGCCATCGCCGAGAACATCCCCGGCCGCGAGATCGTCGGCAACGTCGTCGTCACCGCGTCCTACGGAGTCCTCGGCCGCTGGCGCGAGCACTACGACAAGGCCGACTACCAGCGGGCGATGAGCCTGCTGTCGGCGCTCGGCGCAGCGCACCTGGCCGACCGGACCTTCGGCACCCTCTCCGAGGGCGAGCGCAAGCGGGTGCAGATCGCCCGCGCGCTGATGACCGACCCCGAGCTGATGCTGCTCGACGAGCCGGCGGCCGGGCTCGACCTCGGCGGCCGCGAGGACCTCGTGGCTCGGCTCGGCCTGCTCGCCGACGACCTCGAGGCCCCCGTGCTCGTGCTGGTCACCCACCACGTCGAGGAGATCCCGCCCGGCTTCACCGACGTGCTGCTGCTGCGGGGCGGTCGGGTCGTCGCCCAAGGGCCGCTGGAGACCACGCTCACCGCCGAGAACCTGTCGACGACCTTCGGGCTGCCGTTGGTGGTCGAGCGGCACGGCGACCGCTGGACCGCTCGCGCCGAGCGCTGAGCCCCCACTCGTGTTCGCCGACGCGAGCTGGGTCGTCTGGGTGGCGGTCGCGTTCGCGCTCGGGGCCCTCGAGGCGGCGACCGTCGACCACGTCTTCCTCATGCTCGCGGGCGGGGCCGTCGCCGGGGCGCTGGCCGCAGGGGTCGGGCAGCCCTTCGCCGTGCAGGCTGGGGTCGCCGTCGTCGTATCGATCCTCCTGCTGCGCCTGGTGCGACCGCGGCTGACGCGCCGCCCCGACCATCGAGCATGAGCTGACCCGCTCCAGCGGATACCCGTGGTGCACCTCCAGCGGATACGCAGTGGTGGGCCCCTCCACCACCGCGTACTCGCCGAGGCAGTCATGCCAGACCAGCGCACCCCCGCCGCTCGACCCGCTCGACCCACTCGACCCACTCGACCCGCTCGACCCGCTCGACCCGCCCGACTCCCACCGACCGCACGCCTGGTCACCGACCCGCCGCCACGCCGTAGGGTGGCCGAATGTCCGTCATCGACGCCCTGCTTGTCGTGCTGGCCGGCATCGGTGCGGGCACGATCAACTCGATCGTCGGCTCAGGCACCCTCATCACCTTCCCGACCCTGCTCTTCCTCGGCTACCCGCCGTTGACCGCCAACGTCAGCAACAACATCGGCCTGGTCGCCGGAGGCGCCTCCGCCGCGTGGGGCTATCGTCGCGAGCTTGGCGGCGCCGGGCCGGTGCTGCGCCGCCTGCTGCCGATGTCGCTGCTCGGCTCGATCGTCGGCGCCACCTTGTTGCTCGTCCTGCCGGCCGCCGCCTTCCGGGCCATCGTGCCGGCCCTCATCCTGCTCGCCCTCGTCCTCGTCATCGCCGGCCCGAGCCTGCAGCGCAGGTCGGCCGCGCGGCATACCGCACCGGCCGAAGCGCCGACGGCGACCCCGACGGCGACGGCACCGGCCGTCCCGAGCTGGCACCAGCCCGCGCTGCTCGGCGGTGTCTTCGTCGGCGGCGTCTACGGCGGCTACTTCGGGGCAGCCCAAGGCGTGCTCATGATGGGGCTGTTCAGCGCGCTGTCGAGCGAGCCGCTGCAACGTCTCAACGGCTACAAGAACGTCCTCGTCACCATCGTCAATCTCGTTGCAGCAGTGGCCTTTCTGCTCTTCGCGCGGGAACACGTGAGCTGGCCGGTCGTCGGGCTGGTGGCGGTCGGCTCGATCATCGGCGGCTGGCTCGGCGCGCACGTGGGCCGGCGGCTGCCACCGGTCGTGCTGCGCGGCATCATCGTCGTCGTCGGGGTGGTCGCCATCGTCAAGATGGTGTGGTTCCCGTGACGTCACCGGCCGGTATGCCGCCCGGCGTCACCTGGGTCGCCGACCCGGCCGACCCGCGGCTCGCCGACTACGTGTCCCTCACCGACGTCGCGCTGCGCCGGCGGCTCGAGCCGGAGGGCGGCCTCTACGTCGCCGAGTCGGAGAAGGTCATCCGTCGAGCCCTCGGAGCCGGGCACCGACCGCGCTCCTATCTCATGGCGCCACGCTGGCTCACCGACCTCGCCGACCTCGTCGCGGACGCCGAGCAGCACGGCATCCCGGTGTATGCCGGCGACCATCCGGTCATCGAGCGGCTCACCGGCTTCCACCTGCACCGCGGGGCGCTGGCCGCGATGCAGCGCCCCGTCCTGCCGGCCGTCGACGACGTCGTCGCGAGTGCCCGACGGGTGCTCGTGCTCGAGGACATCGTCGACCACACCAACGTCGGGGCCGCCTTCCGATCGGCTGCCGCGCTCGGCGTCGACGCGGTGCTCGTGACGCCGCGGTGCGCCGACCCGCTCTATCGCCGGGCCGTTCGGGTGTCGATGGGCACGGTCTTCCAGGTCCCGTGGACCCGGATCGAGCCGTGGCCCCGCGGGGGAGTGCAGGCCTTGCAGGACGACGGATTCGTGGTCGCCGCTCTCGCTCTGGCCGACGACGCGATCACCCTGGACGCCTTGGCCGCCGACCCGCCCGAGCGGCTCGCGCTCGTCGTCGGCACCGAGGGTGACGGGCTGACGCGGCATACCGTGGCGGCCGCCGACCTCGTCGTGCGCATCCCGATGGCTGGCGGAGTCGACTCGCTCAACGTCGCCGCCGCGAGCGCGGTGGCCTTGTGGGCAGTTCGCCCGCGCGGCCCGGGACGCCTACACTGCCCGCCGTGAGCACCCCCACCAAGATCGTCGACCTGATCGGCGCCCCCACCGACGTCGGAGCGGCACACCGCGGCGCGTCGATGGGCCCGGAGGCCATGCGGGTCGCCGGCATCCAGCAGACGCTGACCGAGTTCGGCGTCCACGTCAACGACCACGGCAACCTGCCCGGACCGCCCAACCCGTGGCTGCCACCGGTCGAGGGGTATCGCCACCTGCCGGAGGTCACCGCCTGGAACCAGGCCGTCCACGACGCCGTGCACGCCTCGCTCACCGCGGGACACCTGCCGATCCTGCTCGGCGGCGACCACAGCCTCGCCATCGGCTCGATCAGCGCGGTCGCCCGCTACTGCCGCGAGGCGGGTCTGGACCTCGTCGTCCTCTGGCTCGACGCGCACGCCGACTTCAACACCTCGGGCACGACCCCCACCGGCAACATCCACGGGATGCCGGTCGCCTGCCTGCGCGGGATGGGCCCGGAGGCGCTGACGTCGATGGGCGGGCACACCCCGGCGATCCCGGCCGGCACGGTCCGCCAGCTCGGCATCCGCTCGGTCGACGCCGACGAGAAGAAGCTCGTCCACGGTGACGGCATGGCGGTCTACGACATGCGGCACATCGACGAGCACGGCATGCGCAAGTCCGTGCGCCGAGCCCTCGACGGCGTGGGGGAGCGCACCCACCTGCACGTCTCCTTCGACGTCGACTTCCTCGACCCGTCGATCGCCCCCGGCGTCGGCACCACGGTCCAGGGCGGGCCGACCTATCGCGAGGCCCAGCTCGTCATGGAGATGATCGCCGACACCGGCCGGCTCGGGTCGCTCGACGTCATGGAGCTCAACCCGGCCAAGGACCACGCCAACCGCACCGCCGAGGTGGCGACGGACCTCATCGACTCGATGTTCGGCAAGTCGACCCTGTTGCGGCTCAAGGGAACTCCCGCCGGCTGATCCGCTCGTTCCGGCCCGCGCCGGAGCCCGTCAGCAGGGCAGCACGAGCCGCTCGACGAGTCGCTCCAGCGTCGCCAGAGGGTCGTCGGTGAGCCCGCCGTGCACCGGTCCGGGCTGCACGACGGTCGAGCGTGGCGCGCTGACCCAGCCGAATCGCCGGCCGAGCCGATCGGGGTGGGGCAGGCCCGCGGTCTGGTCGCCGCGGCATACGGCATCGACGGCCGCGAGTGCCGAGTGGACGGCGTCGAGGTCGATGGCCGGCGCCAGCGCACGCAGCCGGGCCTCGTCGACCTCGGTGCGCACCGCGAGCACGTCGACCTGCTGGGCGAAGAGGACGACGCCGACGTTGACGAACTCCTCGCGGTCGACGCGCGGCACGACCCGCAGCACGACGTACTGGTAGCCGATCATCGGGTCACCGCGGGCAGCCAGCGATCCGGCCTCTCGAGCCGAGCCTGGACGTGCTCGAGGTATGCCGCGCGCACCGCGCCGGCGTCGGGCAGCTCCGCGGTCGGCTCCAGCCACGCGTCCGGCGCCAGGTCGAGCACGGTGGGCAGGTGCGCCCGGGTGGTCGCGGCGAGCTCGTCGTGCAGGGCGCGGGGGTCGGCGGCGACCTCGCGCAGCACGTGCCCGGAGGCGTCGAAGGGCTGGTCGGCGAAGCGCGCCGGGTCGGGTGCCCGGGAGGGCCAGCCGTGCTGGAAGTAGAGCGCCGCGCCGTGGTCGATGGCCCACGTCTCGCGGTGCCAGACAAGCAGATTGGGGTTGGCCCAGGTGCGGTCGACGTTGGCGGTCATCGCGTCGAGCCAGAGGATCCGGGCGGCCAGCTCGGCCGCTGGCGGACGGCGGCCGTCGTAGCCGAACGCGCCGGGCAGGAAGTCGACGCCGAGGTTGAGCCCGACACTTGCCGTGAGCAGGTCCTGCACCTCCTCGTGCGCCTCGTAGCGCGCGATCTGCTCGGCCAGATCGACAAGCACCAGCCGCGGCACGGGGATGCCGAGCGCCCGGGCCAGCTCGCCGACGACGATCTCGGCGACGAGCACCTTGACGCCCTGGCCGGCACCGCGGAACTTCAGCACATAGGTGCCGTCGTCGTCGGCCTCGACGATGCCGGGAAGTGAGCCGCCCTCGCGCAGCGGCACGACGTAGCGGGTGGCGGCGACGCGGACGAGCTCGGTGGAGGGTGTCGCCGCGACGGCGTCACGCACCGAGCACCGCCAGGGTCTGCCGGGCGATCTCGAGCTCCTCGTCAGTGGGCACGACGAGCACCGAGACCGCGCTGTCGTCCGTGGAGACGACCCGCTCGCCCGAGCCGGTCTCGTTGCGAGACAGATCGATTCGCGCGCCGAGGATGCCGAGCTGACCGACGACCTCGGCCCGCAGTCGAGGACTGTGCTCGCCGATACCGGCAGTGAAGGCGATGGCGTCGAGCCGGCCCACCGCGACGGCATACGCACCGACATACTTCGCGAGCCGGTAGGCGACGATCCGCAGGGCGAGGGCCGCCTCGGGCACGCCGGCGTCGACCTGGGCCATCACCTCGCGGAAGTCGTTGGTGCCGGTGAGCCCGAGCAGCCCGCTGCCCTTGTTGAGCGCCCGGTCATAGTCCTCGATCGACACCCCCTCGCGCGACATGTGGAAGGCGAGCGCCGGGTCGAGGTCACCGGGCCGCGTGCCCATGACCAACCCCTCGAGCGGGGTGAGTCCCATCGACGTGTCGATGCTCCGACCACCCTGGACCGCAGCCGCACTCGCGCCGTTGCCAAGGTGCAGCACGATCGTGTTGACCTGCTCGAGCGGCCGGTCGAGCAGCGCCGCCACCCGGCGGGAGACGTACTGATGGCTCGTGCCGTGGAAGCCATAGCGACGCACCCGGTGCTGCTCGCGCCACTCGCGGGGCACGGCATACGTGAAGGCGTGCGGCGGCAGGGTCTGGTGGAACGCGGTGTCGAAGACGGCCACCTGCGGCACGCCCGGCAGCGCGGCCTGCGCGGCCCGGATGCCGGCGAGGTTGCCCGGATTGTGCAGCGGGGCGAGGGGCACGAGGTCGGCGATGGCGTCGAGGACCTCGTCAGTGACCAGGGCCGGTGCGCTGAACCGCTCGCCGCCGTGCACGACCCGGTGGCCGACGGCGACGACGTCGTCGAGTGCCGGACCGAGGGTGTCGAAGAAGTCGAGGACGACGCGCATCGCACTCTCGTGGTCGGGTGCGTCGACAGCGCGCTCGACTGCGCCTGCTCCCGAGACGGTATGCCGCGCAGCCGCTTTCGTGCCGGCCTCGCCGATCCGCTCGATGAGTCCGACGGCGTGCACGGCCCCGTTTCCGGGGTCGACGAGCTGGTACTTCAGCGAGCTGGATCCGGCGTTGACGACGAGAACGCTCATCGGAGGCTCCCAGCGGTGTCGGTGGCGCCGGGGGTGCCGGCTGCGACGGCGGGGTCACCGGTCGGCTGAGCGGCCTGGATCGCCGTGATCGCCACGGTGTTGACGATGTCCTGCACCAGCGCCCCTCGGGACAGGTCGTTGACCGGCATCCGCAGCCCCTGCAGGACCGGGCCGATGGCGACCGCGCCGGCGCTGCGCTGGACGGCCTTGTAGGTGTTGTTGCCGGTGTTGAGGTCGGGGAAGATCAGCACCGTCGCGCGGCCGGCGACGGGGGAGTCCTTGAGCTTGGTCGCAGCGACCGCCAGGTCGACGGCGGCGTCGTATTGGATCGGCCCCTCGACGGACAGGTGGGGGGCGCGCTCCCGCACCAATGCCGTTGCGGCGCGGACCTTGTCGACGTCGGCACCGGTGCCGGACTGGCCGGTGGAGTAGGACAGCATGGCGATCCGCGGCTCGATGCCGAACTGCTCGGCGGTGGCGGCGGAGGAGATCGCGATGTCGGCGAGCTGCTCGGCGGTGGGGTCGGGGTTGACGGCGCAGTCGCCGTAGACGAGGACCCGGTCGGCGAGGCACATGAGGAAGACCGACGAGACGACCGACACCCCGGGCACGGTGCGGATCACCTGCAGCGCCGGGCGGATCGTGTGGGCGGTCGTGTTGACCGAGCCGGAGACCATGCCGTCGGCGAGCCCGTCGAGGACCATCATCGTGCCGAAGAAGGAGACGTCGACGACGGTGTCCCAGGCGATGTCGTAGCTCATGCCCTTGCTGGCGCGCAGGTCGGTGTACTCCTGGGCGAAGCGGCGGCGCAGCGTCTCGTCGTGCGGGTCGAGGACGGCGGCGCCGGAGATGTCGACGCGCAGCGAGGCGGCCTTGCGGGCGATGAGCTCGGGGTCGCCGAGCAGGGTGAGCCGGGCGACCTTGCGGCGCAGCAGCTGGTCGGCGGCGAGCAGGATGCGGTCCTCCTCGCCCTCCGGCAGCACGATGTGCCGGTCGGCGGCGCGGGCCCGTGACAGCAGCTCGTGCTCGAACATCAGCGGGGTGACCGCGGTGCTCGGTGCGATCTCGATTCGGTCGACGATCTCCCCGCAGTCGACGAACTCCTCGACGAGGGCCAGCGCGGTCTGCACCTTGCGGGTCGCGGTGGCGGTGATCCGCCCGGGCACCCGGCTGAGGATCGCGGCGGTCTCGGCGGTGCCCTCGTCGACGGCGACGACCGGCACCCGCAGCTTGAGTCCCTCGACGAGCCTGGTGACCTGGGGGTGCACGTCGAAGCCGCCGTTGAGCACGATGCCGGAGAGCTCGGGGAAGGTCTGGCTGTGGTGAGCGAGCAGCAGGCCGAGGATGATGTCGGCCCGGTCGGCGGGGCTGATGACGACGGCGTCGGGGAAGATCCGCTCGAGCACGTTGGGCAGGGTCATCGCGGCGATGACCAGGCCACCGGACTCTCGGTCGAGCAGCGAGTCGTCGCCGTGCAGCAGCCGTCCGTCGGCAGCGGCGACCAGGTCACGCACCGTCGGTGCGGCGAGGACGGGACTGTCCGGCACGGCATACACGAGAGCGCCGTCGACGACGCCGGTGAGCGCCTCGCGGAAGGCGCTGCGCCGTGGCTCGGGCACCTGGTTGGCGATGATGCCGATGACCCGCGCGTGCTGGACGCGGGCCTCCTCGACGGCGAGCGAGACGGCGACGTGCACCTGCTCGGGGCTGTGCTCGCGCGCGGAGGCGACGAGCAGCAGCGGCGCGCCGAGGTTGGCGGCGATCCGGGCGTTGACCGAGAACTCGGTGGGGGAGACGACGTCGGTGTAGTCGGAGCCGACGACGAGCACGGCGTCGCAGTCGGCGGCGAGGGCGTGGTAGCGCTCGATGACGAGCGACATCGCGCCGGCCTCGTCCTCGTGGATCTGCTCGTAGGTGACCCCGCACACCTCGGCCGGCGCGAGCGGACTGCCGAGCCGGTGCAGCAGCAGCTCGACGACGTGGTCGTCGGCCGGGTCGGCACTGCGGGTGACCGGCCGGAAGATGCCGACCCGCCCGACCCGCCGGGTGAGGGCGTCGAGCAGTCCCACGGCGATCGCCGCCTTGCCGGATCGAGCTTCCGCTGCTGCCAGGTAGATGCTTCGGGCCACCCGATCAGGCTAGTGCGCGCGACACCTGCTCCCTGACGTGGCACGGGTGGCGGTGCCGCGCCGGGCGGTGGTTTCGGTTCGTGGTATGCCGCCCGCCCGTGCTAACGTTGCGGGTCGCGAGGAGCGCTCCCACGGGTCGCACCGAGCACCACCTGTCCGGGTGGCGGAATGGCAGACGCGCTAGCTTGAGGTGCTAGTGCCCTAACGGGCATGGGGGTTCAAGTCCCCCTCCGGACACCACACCACACCACAGCTTCGTCGATTCTCGGTCCACACCCATCCACCTCAGCTTCGGGCGACCGGACTGTGCACCGACTCGGTCCTTGCCCTACCTTCCTGGCGGCGGTGGGCGTCGCGCAGTCGGTTGCCAAGTCGCAGACCGGCTCAGGGCTGTCGGGATACCAAGCCGACGTCCTGACCGGACCCCTCGAGCATCCTGGCGATCTGGCCGCTCTCGATCAGCCGACCGACGACCTCATCCAGGGCAGCGACCACCGCAGGGCTGTGGTCGCTGCGCACGGCGAGCGCCTGGCGGATCTGCATGAAGGCGGGCTCGACGAGCCGGTGGCCGGTATGCCGCCTGACGAAGTCGGCGACGGGCCCCCGGATCCCGGCGCCGGCCTCCAGGCCCTGGTCGACATAGACGTCGACACCTTCGTCGCCGCGAACGATGCTCGCCCGCTCGAGCGCGCGCGACAGGTGCAGGTCGTAGGCCGATCCCAGCTTCACCCCGAACCCGGACCCCTTCGGCGTCGACGTCAGTGGGTGACGTCAGCGGCGAGTCGCAGGGCACGACGAAGACGCCCTCGATGGTCACGTAGGGCTGGGTGAAGGCGAGCGTGCCCTCGCGCGCGGGATCGATGGCGACGAAGCCGAGGGACACCGCGCCGGACTCGAGCGCGGCGACCGAGTCGCGGGCTGCCGTCACGCAGGTCAGTTGCACCGGCACACCCAGCTCGTCGGCGAGGCTGCGTGCCACGTCCACGCTGACGCCGCGCGGGGTGCTGGCGTCACCCTGAGCAAGGACCGGATTGCCGAGATTGATGACGGCCCGAAGCTCCCCGTTCGCAGCCAGAGCCTCGCGCAGGACTGCTGATGATCGCGCCAACGTCGTTCTCCTCACTCGGTCATCCGCAGCCAACTCGCGCCGCATGACACGCAAGTTAACTGTTAAGGACGTCCAGATGTTGGTGTGCGGACTGGCCGGATGTCATCGTGGAAGGACGGACGACCCCCGACGTCCGGAGCAAGACACCCGACACGATCGTCGGCCCCCGACGACGATCATGGTGGACCCTCAGTCACCCAGTCGGGCGCACAAAGGTCGAGGCCCGCGGGCCGACGCCGACAGCAGTCGCGTCTCTTGCGACCCGAAGCGCCCCGAGGCCCAGCAGGGCCGTGGGGCCTTCGGGGTTTCCTGATGCGGGTTCTCGCTCCGGCAACGTAGGCTCGACCAGGTGAGCAGGCCGACGTTCGCCGACGCCTTCGCCGCAGCGGTCGCCGACCGGGGTCTGAGCCTCGACCGGTTGCACGACCGACTGGTCCAGGCGGGTGCTCCGGTGAGCGTGGCCACCCTCAGCTATTGGCGCAGCGGCCGCTCCGAGCCCGGCCGCCGCGCCTCGATGCGCACCCTGGCCGTCCTCGAAGGCGTGCTCGGCGTCGCACCCGGCCACCTCGTGCGGCACGTCGAGGTGCGCGGCAGCGCGGAGTCCGCCGGGCCGCAGGCGATCGAGCCGCACCGACTCTCTCCGCCGATGCCCCCCATGGGCGAGGTCACGCCCTCCGGCGAGATTGCCCAGGCGATCATCGACCGCTGGGGCAATGCGCTGCCCGGCCGGCTGACCAGGCTCAGCGTCCACGACCGGATCGCCGTCACCGACGAGCGCCTCGAAGGCACCCAGAACACCCGCACCATGCTGCGCGCCGACATCGACGGCGTGGACTCCTTCCCCGTCGTGTGGGTGCAGGACGCCTTCGAGAACGGCGAGCGCTTCCTGCCCAAGCTGGCCGCGCTCGAGGGGGAGGACGACGACGAGGCCAACGTCGTGCCGCTGCGCCCGTGCCGGATCGGGCGCTTCGAGCGGGTGGAGGAGCGCAACCTCGTCGTCGCCGAGATCCTCTTCCCCGAGCCGCTACGCGCCGGCCAGCTGCTGCTCGCCGAATACCTGCTGCTCTCCAGATACTCCGGCGTGCCCGCCACGCTGCTGCAGCGCGGCCTGCAACGCCCGCTGCGCGAGCTCGTCATGGAGGCGCACTTCCACCCCGACAACCAGCCGACCCATGCCTTCCGCTTCGTCAAGGACCGGCTCAGCGGCACCGAGCGGCTCGTTGACGAGGTGCCCATCCACGGCGGTGCCGCCCAAGCCGTCTTCGTCGATCTGCAACCGTCAACAGTAGGACTGCGCTGGGAGTGGGACTGACCCGATGACCGACCCGACCGGATCGCCCGCCCCGAGCCCTGCGCCAGGGCCCACACCCGAGGACGAGGTGGTGCAGCTGTGTCAGGACCTCATCCGGATCCGCAGCGTCAACACCGGTGACGACGCAGGCGACGGCGAGCGGGCCGCCGCCGAGTACGTCATGGAGCGGCTGCACGAGGTCGGCCTGAGCCCGGAGATCGCCGAGAGCCGTCCGGGCCGGGCCACCGTCGTCGTCCGGCTCGAGGGCGCCGATCCCAGCCTGCCCGGCCTCGTCGTGCACGGTCACCTCGACGTCGTGCCCGCCGACCCCGCGGACTGGCAGGTCGACCCCTTCGCCGGTGAGGAGCGTGGCGCCTGCATCTGGGGCCGCGGTGCGGTCGACATGAAGGACATGGACGCGATGATCCTCGCGAGCATCCGCGACCTGGCCCGCACCGGTGCCAGCCCCGCGCGCACGACGACCTTCGCCTTCTTCGCCGACGAGGAGGCCGGGGGAGTGCACGGCTCGATCTGGGCGGTCGAGCAGCACCCCGAGTGGTTCGAGGGCGCGACCGAGGCGGTCAGCGAGGTCGGCGGCTTCAGCGTGACGGTGCCGTCGCGGCATACCGGCGAGCCCACCCGCGCCTATCTGCTGCAGACCGCCGAGAAGGGCATCGCGTGGATCCGGATCCACGCGCGCGGCCGGGCCGGACACGGCTCGGTGCCCAACGACGAGAATGCCGTCGCCCGGCTCGCCGCCGCGCTGACCCGGATCGACGCGCACGTGTGGCCGCGGGAGTACATCGCCTCGGTGCGGGGCCTGCTCGACGGGCTCTCCGACCTCACCGGCATCCCGTATGCCGCGCATGACGCCTCCCAGGAGCCGGTCACCCTGCTCGAAACCCTCGGTGGGGCAAAGGGATTCGTCATGGGCACGCTGCGCGACACCGCCCAGCCGACGATGCTCACGGCCGGCTACAAGCACAACGTCATCCCTCAACAGGCCAGCGCCGCGATCGACTGCCGCTTCCTGCCCGGCCACGAGCAGAGCCTGCTCGACACCATCGCCGAGCTCGCCGGCGAGCACTGCGAGATCGAGGTCGTGCACCTCGACCGCGCCCTGGACGCCCCCTTCAGTGGCTCGCTCGTCGACGCGATGAAGCGCTCGCTGCTCGAGGCGGACCCGGGCGCGACGGTCTTGCCCTACTGCCTGTCCGGCGGGACCGACAACAAGGCGCTCTCCCGGCTCGGCATCACCGGCTACGGCTTCGCGCCACTGCGGCTGCCCGCCGAGCTCGACTTCGTGTCGATGTTCCACGGGGTTGACGAGCGGGTGCCGGTCGACTCGCTGCGCTTCGGCGCACGGGTGCTGCGGCGCTTCCTCGACCTCGCGTGAGGGCCGGCGGCGGCTCCCGTCGACGCGGCGAGGGTGTGGAAGCATAGGCCGCCATGAGCATCGTTCCGTTCTTCGTCGTCGGCGGGATCCTCGCGCTGCTGTTCGTGGCCGCCGTCGTCGCCGTGGTCATGCTCAACCGCAGTGACCGGCAGCGGCTCGACCAGGCTCGCGCCCTGCCGGCGCCGGTGACCCAGCCGCATCTCGGCGCCCAGCCGGTCCAGCAGCAGCCGTGGCAGCAGCCCGCGCAGAGCTGGTCGACGCAGCCTCAGCCGACCTGGCCGCAGGCCGCCCCGCAGCCGGGGCAGCCACATCCGGGACCGACGGCCCCGCAGCAGCCCTGGCAGGGCTGAGCCTCACGCAGTGCGCTGCACCCGGATGATCCTGCGTCGCAGCCAGGTCCGGCGGACCCCGCCGAGATAGACGACCGATCGGGCCAGCTCCCACCGCCCGTATTCCGCGTGCTCGACGAGCGTGCGACGGATGTCGGCGCGGGTCACCGAGCGGTCGAAGGTGAGCACGCGGTACTCGTACTCCACTGCGGCTGCCTCCGATTCCTGGGGTGCTGGGCGCGTGGTCGGCCCGGTCGTTTACCGACCGGCTGCCCATTCTCTCCCCGGACCGGATACGGTCAAGCCATGACCGCCGACCCGCGCGCCGCGCTCGCCATGCTCGTCTCCGCCTTCGAGCGGCATCTCGAGCTTGCCTCGAGCCGCCAGGACCCGGACGACCCGGCGGTCCTCGACGCGAGCGACGCGCTCGTCGAGGCCCTCGAGGACTATGACGAGGCGCTCTTCGCCGCGACCGGGGTCGACCTGCCGATCGGCGACGAGGACGACTTCGACGAGGACGACGACGCCGACGACGACAGCGACTCGGATGATGACGAGGACGACGGCGACGGCGACGACGGCGACGACGACGCCGACGATGACGCAGATGATGTCGATGGCGTCGAGGTCGACGATCACACCGACGAGGACGGCGACGCGACCGTCTATGCCGGGCTCGACGACGAGGAGATCGACTTCGAGGACGGCCGCGGCTAGGCCTGGTGCCGGACGTTCCCGGACCGCCGCGCGTCCCCGCTGCGCAAGGTTGACTCGCGCGCAAGCCATTGGTGATGGTGGGTCCGCCGCCGGGGCTGGCAACGTCGCTGATGCCTCCCGCGGGGAAACCCGCTGGTGGGCCCCTCCACCAGTCCGCGGGGGTGAGTCCCTCCACCAGTACGCGGTGGTGGGCCCCTCCACCAGTTGCCCTGGTGGGCCCCTCCACCAGTACCCGCTGGTGGGCCCCTGCACCAGTTGCCCCGGGGGCCCCTCCACCACCGCGTAACGGCGCCAACCCCCACCAGGCCGGCGCTCGTGTTACCGCTCCTGACCTTGCGCTGCCCATCCGACCGGGCGTGGTGACCGGAAGTCCACACTCGGGCCACTATCGGTCGCGAGTGTCAGCTCGTGGTGACCGAAAGTCCACACTCGAGCGACTATCGGCCGGGACGCCCGGCAGCACCCGGCAGCACCCGGCCGGGGCCACGCTCCTGCTCGCCGAGCAGGAGCTATGCGGAGACGTCCGAGAGCGCGGTGCGGATCTCCGGCGGTAGGGTGAGGCCGTCCGAGCTCAGGGCCGCCTTGAGCTGAGCCATCGTCCGCGCGCCGATGAGCGCCGAGCTCACCCCGGGCAGATCCCGCACCCAGGCCAGCGCCACCTCTGCCGGCGTGCTCCCCAGCCCGCGGGCAGCCGTCACGACTGCCTCGGTCACCGAGGCCGCCCGCTCGTCGAGCAGCGCCTCGAGGCTTCCGGCAAAGGCCCGGCTGGCCGCCCGTGACTCCGGCGGCACCCCGCCCCGGTACTTCCCGGTGAGGATGCCGCGACCGAGCACCCCCCAGGCGAGCACCCCGAAGCCCAGTGCCTCCGACGCCGGCAGCACCTCGTGCTCGGCCTCCCGCTGCAGCAAGGAGAGCTCGACCTCGTCGGCCACCAGCGGCACCCGCGCCGACTCGAGCAGCGAAAAGGCCCTCGCCACCTGCCAGCCCGAGTAGTTCGACACCCCGACATAGCGGGCCCGACCGGACGACACGGCATACTCGAGCGCTGCGCAGGTCTCCTCGAGCGGCACCTCGTCGCTCCACGCATGGACGAGCAGCACGTCGACGTGATCGGTGCGCAGCCGACGCAACGAGCCGTCGAGCGAGTCGAGGATGCCGCGCCGGGACGGATCGACCACCCGCCCGCCAGCACCGCGCCGCAGCCCCGCCTTGCTGAGCAGCACGACATCCTCGCGGGCCACCTCACGGTCGAGCAGCGCCCCGAGCCACTCCTCGGCCGCCCCGCCGCCATAGGTCGGCGCGGTGTCGACGAGCGTCCCGCCGGTGCCGACGAAGGTCGTCAGCTGGTCGCGGGCGGCCTCCTCGTCGACCCCGAGTCCCCAGGTGAGCGTGCCGAGACCAAGGGCCGAGACCGTGAGGCCGCTGCGGCCCAGGCGGCGAGTGCGCATGTCGGACCACGCTAGCCTGCTGACATGCGACTCGGGCTCAACCTTGGCTACTGGGGTGCCGGCAACGACCAGGAGAACGTCACGTTGGCCCAGGAGGCCGACCGCTTGGGGTATGCCGTGTGCTGGGTGGCCGAGGCCTACGGCTCGGACGCGCCCACCGTGCTGTCCTGGGTCGGTGCCTGCACCGAGCGAATCGACCTCGGCGCGGCCGTCATGCAGATCCCGGCCCGCACCCCGGCGATGACCGCGATGACCGCCGCCACCCTCGACTCGCTCTCCGGCGGGCGCTTCCGGCTCGGGCTCGGCGTGAGCGGCCCGCAGGTCTCCGAGGGGTGGCACGGCGTGCGCTTCGTCGCGCCGCTCGGCCGCACCCGCGAGTACGTCGACGTCGTCCGGATGGCGCTGCGCCGCGAGGTCGTGAGCTACCAGGGCAAGCACGTCACCCTGCCGCTGCCCGACGGCCCCGGCAAGGCGCTCAAGCTCACCGTCCGCCCGGTCCGCGGCGAGCAGATCCCCATCTATCTGGCGGCAGTCGGCCCGAAGAACCTCGAGCTCGCCGGCGAGATCGCCGACGGCTGGCTGGCGATCTTCTTCAGTCCCGAGCACGCGAGCGAGCACCTCGCGCACGTGCAGGCCGGCGCCCGCAAGGCCGGCCGCGGCACCCCCGAGGAGCCGCTCGCCGACTTCGACGTCGTGCCGACGGTGCCCGTCGTCGTCACCGACGACCTCGAGATGGCGTATGCCGCGGTCAGCTCGTATGCCGCGCTCTACATCGGGGGCATGGGCTCGCGGGAGAAGAACTTCTACAACCAGCTCGCCTGCCGGATGGGCTTCGAGGAGCAGGCCAGGCAGATCCAGGACCTCTACCTCGACGGCCGGGCCCGCGACGCCGCAGCCGCCGTCCCGCGCGAGTTCCTCGACGCGACAAGCCTGCTCGGGCCGCGCGAGCGAATCCGTGACCGGCTCGCGGCATACCAGGAAGCCGGGGTGACCACCCTGACGATCAGCCCCTTCGCGCCGTCGATGGAGGCTCGCAAGCAGGTGGTGCGCGTCATGGCCGAGGTGGCGGAGGCAGCCGGGCTCGGGGGATAGGCTCTCCCCTCGTGTCCGACCTGTCCTACCTCGACGCCATCATCCTCGGGATCGTCGAGGGACTCACCGAGTTCCTGCCGGTCTCCTCGACCGGCCACCTCACGGTGACCGAGAAGCTGCTCGGACTGCAGGTCGACGCCCCGGCGGTCACGGCATACACCGCGATCATCCAGCTCGGCGCGATCGCGGCGACCTTCCTGTATTTCTGGCGGGACATCGTCCGCCTCGTCGTCGCGTGGGTCGGTGGGCTGCGCAGCCCGCAGCGGCGCGGCTCCGACTATCGGCTGGCCTGGGCGGTCATCGTCGGGTCGGTGCCGGTGATGGTCGTCGCCCTCGCCCTCAAGAAGGTCATCGAGGGGCCGCTGCGCAGCCTGTGGGTCGTCGCTGCCGCGCTCGTGCTGTGGAGCGTCGTCATGTGGGTAGCCGAGCGGCGGCACGGCGTGCTCACCCGAGCCGGCCAGGAGCGGGGCGAGGGCACGGTCACCCTGCGCGACGGGCTGATCATCGGCCTGGTCCAGTGCTTCTCGCTCATCCCCGGGGTGAGCCGCTCGGGGGCGACCATCTCGGCCGGCCTATTCCGCGGGATCGACCGGGTCACCGGCACCCGCCTGTCGTTCTTCCTCGCCATCCCCGCGCTTACCGCGGCCGGCATCTTCCAGGCCTTTGAGGCGCGCTCCGACCTGCCGGCCCTCGGGATGGGCCCGATGCTCGTCGGTGTCGTCGTCTCCTTCGTCGTCGCGTATGCCGCGATCGCCTGGCTGCTCCGGTTCGTCGCGAGCAACACCCTGCTGCCCTTCGTGTGGTACCGCGTGGTCGCCGGGCTGGCCCTCGCCGGCGTGCTCGCCGCGGGACTGCTCAGCGCCCGCTGAGCGAGCCGCGCACGCGGCATACCGACGGAGTGGTCAGAGCCACTTGTGCCGTCGGAAGAAGAGGAACAGGCCGACGCTGCACGCCGCCATGAGCGCGAGCACCGCGAAGTAGCCCCAGTAGTACTCGGTGCCGTTGACGTTGACCGAGGCGTGCAGCTCAGGTAACACGTCGAAGTTCATGCCGTAGATGCCGGCGATCATCGTCGGCACGGCGGCCATCGCCACCCATGCCGAGATGCGGCGCATGTCGGCGTTCTGCTGCACCGTCACCTTCGACAGGTGGGCGTTGAGCAGCTCGGAGAGCAGGCGGTCGTAGGACTCGACATGGTCGTTGGTGCGGGCGAGGTGGTCCTCGACGTCGCGGAAGAAGGGCAGGATCTTCTTCTCGCCCTTGCCGACGAAGTTGAGGAAGGGGAAGCGCTTGAGCGCCTCGGCCAACGGGAAGGCCGCCCGCCGGAACTCGAGCACCTCGCGCTTGAGCCGGTAGATGTCGTTGGCGTCGGCGGTCGTGTCGTGCCCGAAGACGAGGTGCTCGATCTGGGTGAGGTCCTCGGCGATGTAGCGGTCGATGATCTCGTAGGTGTCGACGACGCTGTCCATGACCGCGTGCAGGACGGCGAGCGGACCGAGCCGCAGCTGGGCCGGGTTGGCCTCGAGCCGGCGGCGCACATGGTCCAGCGGGTTGGCCTCGCCGCGGCGCACGGTGACGACGAAGCGGTCGCCGACGAAGACCATGAGCTCGCCGGTCTCGATGTCCGAGGTCCGCTCGATGTAGCGCAGCGTCTTGAGGACGGCGAGCATGTTGCCCTCGTAGTTGTCGATCTTCGCGCGCTGGTTGCCCTTGACGGCGTCCTCGACGGCGAGCGGATGCAGCCCCAGCTCGGCGTTGACGCCGGCGAACTCCTCGTCGGTCGGGTCCTTGAGGCCGATCCACAGGAAGCCGTTCCCGGCAGTCCGCAGAGCCTCGAGGGCGCGGGCCAGCTCCGCGGCCGGCTGCCGCTCGCCGTCGACGTACATGGCCTGGTCCACGATCACCATGGCAATGTCCCACGCCGCCCTGCCGGGGTGCGGGACCCTGGGCCCGAGATCGGGCTACCGTGTCGGTCGTGCCCACTGTCCTGCTGCTGCGCCACGGCCGCACCACCGCGAACGCCTCTGGAACGCTAGCCGGTTGGACACCGGGGGTGGGTCTGGACGAGGTCGGGCTGGCTCAGGCGCGGGCCGTCGGCGAGCGTCTCGCCGCAGCCGGTATGCCGCTCGCGCGCATCGTCAGCAGCCCACTGCAGCGCTGTCAGGAGACCGCGGCGGCGGTGCTCGCGGAGCTCGCCGGGCTCGCCGGCGGCGTGCCCGGCGTCGAGACCGACGACCGGCTGGGGGAGTGCCGCTATGGCGGGTGGACCGGCCGGCCGTTGACCGAGCTGGCCGCCGAGCCGCTGTGGCGCACCGTGCAGGACCACCCGTCGGCAGCGACCTTCCCGCCGTCCACCGAGGCCGACGGACCCGCGGCGGAGTCGATCGCGGCGATGGCCGCGCGGATCGTCGCCGCGGTGCGCGAGACCGATGCGGCGGTCGACGCGGCATACGGGCCGAGAGCGGTGTGGCTCGCGGTGAGCCACGGCGACCCGATCAAGGCGCTGCTGGCCGATGCGGCCGGCACCCACCTCGACCACTTCCAGCGCATTCACGTCGACCCGGGGTCGATCTCGGTCGTGCGCTACACCGAGCGGCGGCCCTTCGTCGTGCGGGTCAACGACGTCGGCGGCTCGCTCGCCGGGCTGATCCCACCCGAGCCGGCGCACGATCAGGCCGAGCAGGACGCGCCGGTGGGTGGTGGCGCGGGGCCGGCGACGGGTGCGGGTTAGGGTCGTGCGTATGCCGGTCTACGACTTCGAGAGCCCCGAGCGGTTCGTCGCGGGCACGGTCGGACCGCCCGGCCAGCGCACCTTCTTCCTGCAGGCGCGCGAGGGTCGCCGGGTGGTGAGCGTGTCGTGCGAGAAGGAGCAGCTCGTCATCCTCGCCGACCGGCTGCTCGACCTGCTCGACGATCTCGCCGGTGAGGCCGGCAGCGATGCTGCGGCGGCGGCATACAGCGACGACGGACCGCTGGAGAGCCCCATCGAGGACGAGTTCCGGGTCACCTCGCTCTCGCTCGGCTGGGACGGCGACCGGCGGGTCGTGCTCATCGAGGTGCAACGCGACGACGACGAGGTGCTCGCGGCCCGCGCCGAGGGGGAGGAGAGCGAGGACGAGCTCGAGCCGGAGTCGGCGCTGCGGGTCGTGCTCGGCCCGGCCCAGGCTCGCGCCTTCGCCCGGCGAGCCCGCGCGATCGTCTCGGCCGGTCGGCCCCCGTGCCCCTTCTGCGGCGGCCCGCTCGACCCCGACGGGCACGTCTGTCCCCGCGCCAACGGCTATCGCCGCTGACGGTGCGGCCATGACCGCCACCCGCGAGGAGCTGCTCGCCGGCGAGCTCGTCGTCCACGGACGGGTCGTCGACTCGAGCAACGTCGCGCTGCTCGTCGAGGTGTGCGAGGCGGGCGAGGAGCCCACCGTCGACGCCAACGGCACGGTGCACCCGCGCTCCGGCGGTGCGCCGACCCGGTGGGCGATCTACAAGCCGGTGCGCGGGGAGCGGCCGCTGTGGGACTTCCCCGACGGCACCCGCGCGGGCCGAGAGGTCGCGACCGCGCTGGTCGCCGAGGCGATGGGGTATGCCGTGGTGCCGCCGACCGTGCTGCGCGACGGGCCGCTCGGGGTCGGCTCGGTCCAGGCGTGGGTCGGCGACCCCTTCGCCGCTGTCGAGCCGGACGAGCTGCCGGTGCGGGTCGTGCGCCGGGGCCGGGTGCCGCACGGGTGGCTCACGGTGATCGACGGCGAGCTCGGCGACGGCACGCCGGTGGTCGTCGCCCATGAGGACCGCGCCGACCTGCGCTCGGTCGCCGTGCTCGACGCGGTGCTCAACAACTCCGACCGCAAGGGCTCGCATCTGGTGCGGGACGCGGCCGGTGAGCTGCGCGGCTTCGACCACGGGCTGACCTTCCACGCCGAGCCGAAGCTGCGGACGGTGCTGTGGGGGTGGGCCGGGCAGCCGCTGGGCGCCGAGGACCTGGCGGCGGTGGCAGGGCTCGCCGAACGCTGTGCCACACAAGGGGATTCGCTGGTCGACGAGCTGCTCGGCCTGTTGCCCGCTGGGGACGTCGACGCGCTGCGACAGCGGGTGGAGCGGCTGGCGCGCGCCGGGGTGCACCCGCTGCCGGGGCGGGGCTGGCCGTCGGTGCCCTGGCCGGCGATCTAGGGGTGCCGTCAGGTCGCGCGAGTGGTGACCTGCCCCGTGAGGGGCCGCTGCCGGGGCGGGGCTGGCCGTCGGTGCCGCGTCGGCCAGGTGTGGGAATCGCCGAAATCGGCCGGAAGGATAGGCTCAGCCGGTGCGCTCCTGGCCTTCGCCCCACATCCCCGACCTGCCCGGTGCCGGACGGCCGGTGCGGGTTCACGACACGGCTCGCGGTGAGCTGGTGACCCTCGAGCCTGGGCCGGTGGCCGGGCTCTACGTCTGCGGGATCACCCCCTACGACGCCACCCACCTCGGCCACGCCGCCACTTATGTCACCTTCGACGTGCTGCAGCGCGCGCTGCGCGACGCGGGCCAAGAGGTGCGCTACGTGCAGAACGTCACCGACGTCGACGACCCGCTGCTCGCCCGAGCGGTGCGCGACGGCGTGGACTGGGAGCAGCTGGCCGACCGCGAGACCGAGCTGTTCCGCGAGGACATGACGGCGCTGTCGGTGCTCGCACCGGACCACTACCTCGGGGTCACCGAGAGCATCGGGCTGATCGTCGACGCGGTGACCCGACTGCTCGCCGATGGGGCGGCATACCGGCTGGAGGCACCGGATGCGAGCCAGCCGGGCGGTGCCGACGTCTACCTCGACATCAGTCAGCGGCCAGGATTCGGCGCCGTGTCGGGCGCCAGTCGCACCGAGATGCTCGACCTCTTCGGCGAACGGGGCGGCGACCCCGACCGGGAAGGCAAGCGCGACCCGCTCGATCCGCTGCTGTGGCGGGCCGAGCGCGACGGCGAGCCGGCCTGGGGCGGCGGGACGCTGGGGTCCGGGCGGCCCGGCTGGCACATCGAGTGCACCGCGATCGCTGTCGAGCACCTCGGGGTGCCCTTCCTCGTGCAGGGTGGCGGCTCGGACCTGGTCTTCCCACATCACGAGATGAGCGCGGTGCAAGGGTGCGCCCTCACCGGGACGCGCCCCTTCGCGGAGGTCTTCGTCCACCAGGCGATGGTCGGGCTCGACGGCGAGAAGATGAGCAAGTCCAAGGGCAACCTGGTGCTGGTCTCGGCCTTGCGGGAGCAAGGCGTGGACCCGATGGCGATCCGGTTGGCGCTGCTCGACCACCACTACCGCACCGAGTGGGAGTGGACCCAGTCCGACCTGCTCACCGCCCAGTTGCGGCTGGCCCGGTGGCGAGCGGGCCTGTCGGTCAACGGTGCTCCGGAAGCCGGGCCGGTCGTGGCGGCGTTGCGCGAGCGGGTCGCCGACGACCTGGACACCCCGGCGGCCCTCGACCTGGTCGACGAGTGGGCGCGCGCGGCGATCTCGGGTCACGGGGACGACCCGGTGGCTCCCGGCCTGGTGGCGCGAGCGGTCGACCGGCTGTTGGGCGTCCGGCTGTAGTCGGCCCTGAACGCGGGCGGACGGCCGGCGGCGGCCCGGCTGCGCGAAGGGCGATGGGCCGCGGTCTTCGCCTGAGGGGGTTGCTCGGGTACGCGGTGGTGGAGGAGCCCACCAGTGCGTGGTGGTGGAGGAGCCCACCAGTGCGTAAGCGCTCGAGGTCCCTGTCATCCGCCGGCCAGCATCCGCCGGCCAGCATCCGCCGGCAGGCGACACCCGCTGAGTCGACGACTCAGCCGCCGATCCGGCCTCTGGCTCGCTAGCTGTCGCCGCGCTCGTCGCCCCGGCGGCGCAGGTAGCGCTCGAACTCCAGGGCGATCGCGTCGCCGCTGGCCTCGGGGAGGTCGGCGGTGTCGACGTCCTCCTCGAGGGCGTGGACGTAGTCGGCGACCTCGTCGTCGCTCTCGGCCAGCTCGTCGACGCCGCGCTCCCAGGCCTGGGCCTGCTCGTCGAGGTCACCGTGCGCGACGGTCAGCTCGAGCAGCGCCTCGAGCCGACCGACCAGCGCCAGCGCGGCCTTGGGCGAGGGCGGGGCGCCGGCGTAGTGCGGCACCCGAGCCCAGCTCGACAGCGCGGCCAGCTCGCGCTCGGCCGCTGCGTGCGCGAGCACGCCGACGATGCCGGTCGGGCCCTCGTAGTCGCTCGCGCCGACGCCGTAGCGCTCACGGGTCGCGGGATCGTCGGAGGTCGTGATGACCGGGATCGGCCGGGTGTGCGGGACGTCGGCGAGCAGCGCCCCGAGCGTGACGACGAGGCTCACGCCGAGCTCACCGGCCGCGTCGAGCAGCTCGGCGACATAGCTGCGCCACCGGGTCGAGGGCTCGATGCCCTGGACCAGCACGACGTCGCGAGCCAGGCTGGGCGGGGTCGCCACGAGGATCCGGGTCGACGGCCAGGACAGCACCCGCCGGCCATCGTCGAAGCGCACCCGAGGCCGGTTGACCTGGAAGTCGTAGTAGTCCTCGGGGTCGAGCACGCCAACCTCGCGCGCTCCCCAGACCTCGACGAGGTGGGCCACTGCCTGGCTCGCCGCATCGCCGGCGTCGTTCCAGCCCTCGAAGGCCGCGACGAGCACCGGGTCGCGCAGCCCCTCGGGAACATCGTGCAGGTGCACCACGACGTCAGCCTAGGCCAGGGTGAGCAGGTCGGCCGCCGCCACACCGGCGAGCGAGGGCACGTGGACCGCCCCGGCGTTGGCCGACACCGGCAGGACGTGCGGCACGGCCAGGGTCCGACAGCCGGCGGCCACCGCCGACCGAACCCCCGTCTCGGAGTCCTCGATCGCGACGCATGCAGCCGGGTCGGCATCGAGCAGCTCGGCCGCCCGGAGGTAGGGCTCGGGGTCCGGCTTGCCGCGTGACACCTCGTCACCGGTGACGACGACGTCGAACAGCGGCTCGGGCAGGGCCGCCTCGAGCAGGTCGGTGAGCGAGCGGTAGGACATCGTCACCAGCGCCGTCGGCACCCCGAGCGCGCGCAGCTCACGCAGCAGCTCCAGCGCCCCGGGCCGCCACGGCACCTGCTCGGCCAGCCGCGCCCCGACGCCCGCGACGAGCCGGTCGACGACCTGCTCCGGAGTCAAGGTGACCGGCGAGTGCTCGATGAGGATCGCCGCGCTGTCCAACAGCGCTCGGCCGACGAGCAGCATCCCGTCGTCGTGCGTCCACGTCCCCCCGTAGGCCGCGACCAGGTCGGTCTCGGCGGCGATCCAGTAGGGCTCGGTGTCGACGACGGTGCCGTCCATGTCGAAGAGCACGGCCGCCGGGAGGGCGGCGGGGGCGGGCGGCATACGGGAGGAAGCCTTTCCGGCGGCAGCGAAGGGAACCGAGCGAGTCTAGTCGTCCGCGAGCTCGGGCCGACCGGCTGCGGCCGGGTCGAGCGCCCGGCTGGCGGCGTCCTGCGGCAGCGGCGGCGGCGTGCCGCCCCACGCCGGGCAGAGCGCCTTGAAGTCGCAGCCGTCACACAGCCGCGAGACCCGCGGTCGCCAGTCGCCGGTGCGCGCGGCGAGCGAGATGGCCTCCCAGAGCGCCCGCAACGAGCGCTCGGTCGCGAGCAGGTCGGCCTCGTCGGGCTCGTAGCAGACGAGCTCGCCGTTGCCGAGATAGACCAGCTGGAGCATTCGGGGCACCACCCCGTGCATCCGCCACAGGACCAGCGCATAGAAGCGCATCTGGAACAGCGAGGCCCGCTCGAACAGCTCCGATGGCGACCGGCCGGTCTTGTAGTCGACGATCCGCAGCGCCCCGTCGTCGCGGACGTCCAGCCGGTCGACGTAGCCCCGCAGCACCAGACCGTCGAGCTCGGCCTCGACGTAGAGCTCGCGGGCCTGCGGCTCGAGCCGGGTCGGGTCCTCGAGGGTGAACCACCGCTCGACCAGCCGCCGGGCCTCGGCGAACCAGTCGGACTCGGCGCGGTCGGCGAGCAGCGCGGCATACCCCGGCTCCTCCTCGACGAGGGCGGCCCAGGCCGGTGCGACGAGGGTGGCCGCGGCCTCGGGGGTGCGCTCGGCGGCGGGCAGGTCGAAGAGCCGCTCAAGCACGGAGTGCACAAGGGTGCCGCGCGCGGCGGCTGGGCTCGCCGGCGCGGCAAGCCGGTCGACGACCCGGAAGCGATAGAGCATCGGGCACTGCTTGAAGTCCGAGGCGCGGCTCGGCGAGAGGGCGGCAACCATGTCGCCTCGACTGTATGCCGCCGCACCGACAGACCCCGCGCGCCGGCCGCCCTACTGCTGCAGCGCCCGCCCCGAGCGGGTCGCCGTGACCCCCTGCCAGACGAGTCCCGCGGCGACGAGCAGGAAGCCGGTCCAGGTCAGCGCCGTCGGTCGCTCCCCGAGCACGACGACCCCGAGCAGGGTGGCGACGACCGGGTCGGTGAGCGCGAGGGTTGAGACCGGGCCGGGGGACAGGTGAGCCACGCCGCGCAGATAGAGCACGTTGGCCACGGCCATCGTCGCGATGCCGAGGTATGCCGCCAGCGCCAGCCCCGACGGCTGCCACAGCCAGCCGATGGGGCCGGTGAGCACGAAGGGTGCGAGCCAGGCCCAGGCGAGGAGGTAGGTCGTCGCCATGTAGGGCAGGCCGTCGACGCCTGCGCCGAGGAGGTGCTTCGCGCAGACGGTGTAGCCGGCGATGGCGAGACCGGCGCCGAGGGCGAGCAGGGTCCCGGCCACTGCCGAGCCGACTCCGCCGGTCGACGGCGTGTCTCGGGCGCCGAGGGTGGCGATGCCGAGACCCGTGACGCACACTGCAGTGGCGATCGCCCAGGACCGAGTCGGTCTCTCGCGCAACGTGATCCACGCCAGCAACCCCGTGCAGACAGGTGCACTGCCGACCGCGACCAGGGTGGCGAGGGCGACGCCGGCCGTGGCCAGCGCGGGCATAGAGCACCGCCGCCGTGCCGGCGGTGCCGAAGAGGGCGCCGCCGAGCACGGTCGCGGCAACCGCGCGACCCGACCCTGCAGCGCTCATGCGTCGCCGAGATAGGCGTGCACGAGGGCGACGACGGCCGCCCCCTCGCCGGTCGCGGCGGCCACCCGCTTCATCGACCCGGACCGCACGTCGCCGGCGACGAAGACGCCAGGCACTGCCGTGCCGAGCGCCACAGGTGGCCGGCCGTCGACCCAGAGCGCCTCGGGCACGTCCCGTCCGGCGAGCACGAAGCCGTGGTCGTCGCGGCATACCTCGTCGGGGAGCCACGCGCAGTGCGGCTGGGCCCCGAGCAGCAGGTAGAGCCCCGAGGCCTCGACCTGCTCCTCGGCGCCGCTGCGCAGATCACGCAACCGGAGCCTCTCGAGCCGGCCCTCTCCACCGCCGTCCGCGACGACGGTGTTGGGCCGCACGGTGATCCGCGATCGGCCGGCGATCTCACGGATGAGGTAGTCGGACATCGTCGCTGCGAGGCTCTCCCGCCGGATGAGGATCGTCACGCTCTCGGCGAACCGAGCCAGGTGGACTGCGGCCTGACCTGCGCTGTTGCCGCCGCCGACGACGTAGACGTGTCTGCCGCGCATCTCGCGGGCGGTGCTCGTCGCGGCGCCGTAGCTGACGCCCCTGCCGACCAGCTCCTCGAGGGCCGGCACGCCGATCCGACGGTAGGTCACGCCCGTCGCGACGAGGACGGTGCGGGCGTGCAGGTGGTGCGGGCCGACCCGCACGCAATGCAGCGGCCGGCCGTCGACGGACTCCTCGATCTCGAGCGAGGTCACCGACCAGCCCACGAGGAAGCGGGCGCCGAAGCGGGTCGCCTGCACGCGCGCCCGCTGGGCCAGCCGCATGCCGCTGATGCCGCGCGGAAAGCCCAGGTAGTTGCGGATCATCGAGCTCGTGCCCGTCTGACCGCCGATCGCCTCGGCGTCGACGACCATCGTCGAGAGACCCTCCGACGCGCCGTAGACCGCGGCGGCCAAGCCGGCCGGCCCTGCGCCGACGACGAGAAGGTCGTAGACCTCGTCCGGATCGAGGTCGACCGGCGCGCCGTACATCAGCCCGCCGAGCTCGGCCAGGCTCGGATTGGCCAGGACTCGCCCGTCCATGCCGTGGACGACGGGGAAGGCGGGCTCAACCCCGAGGTCGGCCAGGGCGGCGAGCGCCGCCCGCCCCGGCTCGCTGTCGGCGGGATAGCTGCGGCTCGGGATGCCCATCCGGTCGAAGAAGTCGCGCACCCGGGAGACGTCGGGGCTCGGCCCGTCGACGACGACGCGGGTGACGTCGATGGAGACGGCCCCCGCCGACCAGGTCCAGTCGGAGAGCAGGTCGGTGATGCCGGCGTGGAACTCCTCGTCCCGGGGCCCTTGCGGGATGACGAAATAGGCGTCGATATGCCCGGCGGCGAGCGACTCGCGCAGCGTCGCGACCGAGCCGCGGAACTGCCCGGCGGGGATGAGCACGACCCGGCGCGCGGTGGTAAGCACCGGCTGCAGCCAACCGAACACGTCGACCGCGCCGAAGGGGCCAAGGTCCAGCTCACAGGCGATCATCGCCACCGGGTGCCCATGGGCGAGCAGGTCCTTGAGCAGCGCCTTGGCCTCGGGCACGGTCTCGCCGGAGAGCAGCTCGTAGTCACGGGAGTAGCGCGCCCCGAGCTCGTCGAGGATCTGCCGGCGGTGCTCGGCGGCCAGCACGACGATCGCCGGCTGGACGCCGGCGGCCAGCCCCTCGCCCATCTCAGTCCTCGGGCTCGTAGCCGAGATTGGGCCCGAGCCAACGCTCGGCCTCGGCCATCGTCCAGCCCTTGCGCCGGGCGTAGTCCTCGACCTGGTCGCGCCCGATCCGCCCGACGACGAAGTACTGCGCGTGCGGCCCGGCGAAGTACCACCCGGACACCGACGCGCCCGGCCACATCGCCATCGACTCGGTCAGCTGCATCCCGGTGGTCCGCTCGACGTCGAGCAGCTCCCAGAGCAGCGCCTTCTCGGTGTGGTCCGGGCAGGCGGGATAGCCGGGGGCCGGTCGGACGCCGACGTAGTCCTCGGCGATGAGCGCATCGTTGGCCAGGCGCTCGTCGGCCGCGTAGCCCCACAGCTCACGGCGCACCCGCTCGTGCATCCGCTCGGCGAAGGCCTCGGCGAGCCGGTCGGCGAGCGACTCGAGCAGGATCGCCGAGTAGTCGTCGAGGTCGGCCTTGAAGGCCGCGACCCGCTCGGGCAGGTCGACCCCGGCGGTCACCGCGAAGGCCCCCATGTAGTCCTTGACCCCGGACTCCTTCGGGGCGACGAAGTCGGCGTTGGAGCGGTGCGGCACACCGTCGCGGTGCTGTCCCTGCTGACGCAGGTGGTGCAGCACCATCCGGACCTCGTCGCGGGACTCCGCGGCATACACCTCGATGTCGTCGCCGACGGAGTTTGCCGGGAAGAGACCGATGACGCCGGCCGGCCGCAGCCAGCGCTCGCGCTCGATCCGGTCGAGCATCGCCTGGGCGTCCTCGTAGAGCTTGCGGGCGGCCTCGCCGGACGCGGGGTTGTTGAGGATGTCGGGGAAGCGCCCCTTGAGCTCCCACGCGGCGAAGAACGGCTGCCAGTCGATGTAGCGACGCAGCTCATCGATCGGGTAGTCGGCGAAGACGCGGGTGAAGTGGGTGGCCCGCGCCCCCGGGTTGCTCGACAGTACCCCGACGTCCCTGGCCTGCTGCAGCAGCAGGTGCGGACGCACTGGCTTGTATGCCGCCCAGTCGACCGGCGTGCGGTTGGCCCGGGCCTGCTCGACCGGCAGCACCGGTCGCTCGCCCTGGCGGGCCGCATGCCGGGCGCGGATCTCGGCATAGTCGGCGCGGGTTGCCTGCAGCAGGGCCGGGCGCTGCTCGTCGGAGAGCAGGGCGGCGGCCACGGGCACCGAGCGCGAGGCGTCCTTCACCCAGACGACTGGGCCGGTGTAGCGCGGCGCCACCTTGACCGCCGTGTGCGCCTTGGAGGTCGTCGCGCCGCCGATGAGCAGCGGGATGTCGAGGCCGAGGCGCTGCAGCTCGGCGGCGAAGGCCACCATCTCGTCGAGGCTCGGGGTGATCAGGCCGGAGAGGCCGATGATGTCGGCGTCGTGCTCCTTGGCCGCCTCGAGGATCCGCTGGGCCGGCACCATGACGCCGAGGTCCACGACGTCGTAGTTGTTGCACTGCAGCACGACGCCGACGATGTTCTTGCCGATGTCGTGGACGTCGCCCTTGACCGTGGCCATGACGATGGTGCCGTTGGATCCGCTTGTCGCATCGCCGGATTCGGCTTTCTCGGCCTCGATGAAGGGCACGAGGTAGCCCACCGCGCGCTTCATCACCCGGGCTGACTTGACCACCTGGGGGAGGAACATCCTGCCTGCCCCGAAGAGGTCGCCGACGACGTTCATGCCGTCCATGAGGGGGCCCTCGATGACCTCGATCGGGCGGCCCCCGGCCGCGGCGATCTCGGCGCGCAGCGCCTCGGTGTCGGCCTCGACATGCTCGTCGATGCCCTTGACCAGGGCGTGCGTGATCCGCTCGCGCAAGGGCAGGCTGCGCCACTCCTCGGTGGCCGGATCCTGCTGTCCGGCAGCGACATTGAACCGCTCGGCGACCTCGAGGAGCCGCTCGGCGGCATCCGGCCGGCGGTTGAGCACGACGTCCTCGATGCGGTCGCGCAGCTCGGGGTCGATCTCGTCATAGACGACGAGCGCGCCGGCATTGACGATGCCCATGTCCATGCCGGCACGAATCGCGTGGAAGAGGAAGACGGCGTGGATCGCCTCGCGGACCGGGTTGTTGCCGCGGAAGCTGAACGAGACGTTGGAGACGCCGCCGGAGACGAGCGCGCCGGGCAGGTTGGCCTTGATCCAGCGAGTCGCCTCGATGAAGTCGGTGCCGTAGGCCGCGTGCTCCTCGATGCCGGTCGCCAAGGCGAAGACATTGGGATCGATGACGATGTCCTCAGCCGGGAATCCGACTGTCTGGGTGAGGATCTCGTATGCCGTGCGGCTGATCTCGATGCGCCGCTCGAGGGTGTCGGCCTGGCCCTGCTCGTCGAAGGCCATGACGACGACGGCCGCGCCGTACTTGCGGCACAGCCGGGCGTGCTCGACGAAGGCGTCGACGCCCTCCTTCATCGAGATCGAGTTGACGATCGGCTTGCCCTGGATGCACTTGAGGCCGGACTCGATGACCTCCCACTTGCTCGAGTCGACCATGATCGGCACCCGGGAGATGTCCGGCTCGCTCGCGACGAGCTTGAGGAAGCGGTCCATCGCCGCGACCCCGTCGATCATGCCCTCATCCATGTTGACGTCGATGACCTGCGCGCCGGCCTCGACCTGCTGCCGGGCGACGGCGAGAGCGGCCGAGTAGTCCTCGGCCTTGATGAGGTTGCGGAAGCGCGCCGAGCCGGTGATGTTGGTCCGCTCGCCGACGTTGACGAACAGCGAGCTCTCATCGATGGTGCACGGCTCGAGACCGGCCAGGCGCATGGCGCGAGGCACCTCGGGGACCGGGCGCGGCGGCATACCGGAGATGGAGCGGGCGACCGCGGCGATGTGGTCTGGCGTCGTGCCACAGCAGCCGCCCAGGAGGTTCACGAGGCCGGCCGAGGCGAACTCGGCGACGACCGCCGCCATCGCCTCGGGGGTCTCGTCGTACTCGCCGAAGGCGTTCGGCAGACCGGCATTGGGGTAGCAGGAGACGAAGGTGTCGGCGACGCGGGACAGCTCGGCGACGTAGGGCCGCATCTCGTCGGCGCCGAGGGCGCAGTTGAGGCCGACGGCGAGCGGGCGGGCGTGCCGCACCGAGTTCCAGAAGGCCTCGGTGACCTGCCCGGACAGGGTGCGCCCCGACGCGTCGGTGATGGTGCCCGAGATGATCACCGGCCAGCGCCGGCCGGCCTGCTCGAAGAGCGTCTCGAGCGCGAAGATCGCGGCCTTGGCGTTGAGGGTGTCGAAGATCGTCTCGACGATGAGCAGGTCGGCGCCGCCGTCGACGAGACCCTGCGCCTGCTCGAGATAGGCGGCGACGAGATCGTCGAAGGAGACGTTGCGGAAGCCGGGGTCGTTGACGTCCGGCGAGATCGAGGCGGTCTTGGTCGTCGGGCCGATCGCGCCCGCGACCCAGCGGGGGCGGTCCGGGGTGCGGGCGGTCTGGGCGTCGCACTCGGCCCGCGCGAGCTGCGCTGCGGCGCAGTTGATCTCGTAGGCCAGCTGCTCCATGCCATAGTCGGCCAAGGAGATTCGCTGGGCGTTGAAGGTGTTCGTCTCGACGATGTCGCTGCCGGCCTCGAGGTAGGCGCGGTGGATGCCGCGGACGATGTCGGGCTGGCTGAGGCACAGCAGGTCGTTGTTGCCCTTGAGGTCGCTCGGCCAGTCGGCGAACCGCTCGCCGCAATAGTCGGACTCGCCCAGCCCGTGCCGCTGGACCATCGTGCCCATCGCGCCGTCGAGCAGCAGCACCCGTTGCGAGAGTGCGGCGTGCAGGTCGGCGGTGGCATCGGGACGCTGGGCGGGCGCGTCGGTCACGAGGGTCCTTCGGCTGGCGTGGGCGAGCGTCCAGTATGCCGCGCCATGCCTTAGGGTGCCCGCATGACCCAGGCCGTGGACCGATCGCACGGGTGGCGGATCGGTCGGCTGCGCGGCGTGCCGATCTACCTCGGCTGGTCCTGGGCGCTGATCGCGGTCGTCATCGTCGCGGTCTTCGGGCCGCAGCTGCAACGCGAGGGCTTCTCGGCGACCTCGGCGACGTTCATCGCGGCGGCATACGCGGTGCTGCTGCTCGTGTCGGTGCTCGTCCACGAGGCCGGCCACACGATCGCCGCGCAGGCGAGCGGTCAACGGGTGGATCGGATCGTCGCGACCCTCATGGGTGGGCACACGGTCTTTGCTGGCGGACAGCTGCGACCGCGCTCGGCCGCGCTCATCGCGGCAGCCGGCCCGCTCGGCAACCTCGCGCTCGCGGCCGTCGGCTGGGGCGCCCAGCGGCTCATCGAGCCGGCCGCCCGATCGATGCCCGAGCTCTGGGTGCTGGCCGGCGCCTTCGTCGTCGCCAACCTCTTCGTCGCGATCTTCAACCTGCTGCCTGGGCTCCCGCTCGACGGCGGGCACATCCTCGCTGCGGGAGTCTGGGGCGCGACCGGGCGGCGCTCGACCGGGCTGCTCGCCGCCGGCTGGGTGGGCCGGTTGCTCGCGGTCGTCGTCGTGGCCTGGATGGTCGTCCGACCGCTGCTCGCGGGCGAGCGGCCGGACCTCTTCTCGATCGGCTGGGTGGCGCTCATCGGGGCCTTCCTGTGGCAGGGCGCGACGCAGTCGATCGGCTCGGCCCGGGCTCAGTCGGCCGTGGCGCGGGTGCCGCTGGCGAGCGTGCTGCGACCGGTCGTCGTCGTGCCGGGACATGTCTCGGCCGAGACGCTCGTGCGCGGGCTGATGGAGCAGCGCGGGGCGGAGTGGGCGGTCGCGCTCGACCCGGTCGGCCGGCCGATGGGCTTCCTCGACCTGCAGGCAGTGGCGTCGGTGCCGGCCGAGCAGCGGCCGCAGGTGCCGGTCACGTCGTTCCTGCTGGCCCCGTCGCCCGGGTGGGTCGTCGTCGGGCTGCCCGACGGCGACATCACCCCGATCGTCCAGGCGCTCGCCGGGCATCTCGAGGGCGAGCAGGTCAAGCACGCGGTGCTCGTCGTCGACCCGGCCGGCCGTGCGGTGGGCACGGTGTCGCTCGATGATGTCGAGCACGCGCTGCAGGACGGCTGAACCAGCCTGAACACCCTCTGAGTGGCGGCTTTGCGTCGCTCTTGACGGGGTTGTCCACATCCCCCTGCGTGGTCGCGGGGTTCTCCACAGGAGCGGGTATGCCGCTGGCACCCAGAAGGCCTGCTTGCGCAGGCTGAGCTCCGAGAGCGAGAGCGAGCGGAAGGGGAGCGGCATGGCGAGCGTGGCGCGGACGTCGGGCCGTCGGGTCGTCGTGAAGCCCGGCAGCGAGGCGGCGGCGGTCGACGAGGCGACACCGGTCAACGAGGTGCGGTTGCGGGGCCGGGTGTCGATGGCCGGGGAGCAGCGCGAGCTGCCCAGCGGTGACGTCGTCGTCGGCTTGCGGCTGGTCGTGCCCCGAGGACGCCGGCGGACCGAGACCTCGCCGACCGTCGATGTCGTCGATCTGGCCTGCTGGGGCGCCCGGGTGCGGGCGGCTGCGCTGCGGGTCGGGGTCGGCGACGAGATCGAGATCGTCGGGGCCTTGCGGCGGCGCTTCTTCCGCGGCGGCGGTGGCACCCAGTCGCGCTATGAGGTGGAGGTGGGCATGCTGCGGAGAACCTAGACTCGGCGACCATGAGCTCGGGACGGCGCGGCACCCAGGCGGCACGAGGGGCCTTCGTGCCGGGAGACCGGGTGCAGCTGACCGACACCAAGGGACGCTTGCACACCATCACCCTCGAGCCTGGCCGGGAGTTCCACACCCACCAGGGTCGGCTGCTCCACGACGAGGTCATCGGCCAGCCCGAGGGCAGCGTCGTCGTCAACAGCGGGGGAGCGGAGTTCCTCGCGCTGCGCCCGCTGCTCGCCGACTACGTCATGTCGATGCCGCGCGGCGCCGCCGTCGTCTACCCCAAGGACGCCGGGCAGATCGTCACGATGGCCGACATCCACCCGGGCGCCCGGGTCGTCGAGGCCGGCGTCGGGTCCGGTGCCCTGTCCATGTCGCTGCTGCGGGCGATCGGCGAGGAGGGTGAGCTCATCTCCTTCGAGCGCCGGGCCGACTTCGCCGGCATCGCCCAGGGCAACGCCCGCGCCTTCTTCGGGCGGGAGCACCCGGCCTGGCGGGTCGTCGTCGGCGACCTCGTCGAGTCGCTGCCGACCGCTGTGCAGCCCGGCAGCGTCGACCGGGTCGTCCTGGACATGCTCGCCCCTTGGGAGTGCCTGGCAGCCGTCGCCGACGCGCTGCGACCCGGGGGCGTCCTCATCTGCTACGTCGCGACGACGACCCAGCTGTCCCGGGTGGCCGAGGCGATGCGCGAGCACGGCTGCTTCACCGAGCCCAGCGCGTGGGAGTCGCTCGTGCGCGGCTGGCACCTCGAAGGGCTCGCGGTCCGGCCCCAGCACCGGATGCACGGACACACCGGCTTCCTCATCACCACCCGCCGGTTGGCCGACGGGGTCACCCCGCCGCGGCGCACCCGGCGGCCGGCCAAGGGATCGCAAGAGGGCACTCCGGTGGTTGACGGCGACGCCGAGGTCGAGGCGGGCGGCGACCCCGGTCGCAGTGGTGCCGGGCAGCGCGCGGGGGATTCGAGCGAGGGCGGCATACCGGAATGGACGGCGGCCGACCTCGGCGAGCGGCCGGTGAGTGACCGAAAGGTGAGACGAGCACACCGAACTGTGACCGGAACGTCCCCGGACTGAGGCCGGCTGCGAGTTAATGTCGGGAAGGACGAGAGGTAGGGAGGCTTCGATGTCCGACGACACCAGCCACGACGGCACGAGGGACGCCGACAGCGGGCAGGACAGCACGCGCGACACCGGGTCGGCCAGCGGGCCCGAGTCGGCAGCGAGCGTGGGGGCAGGCGCGCCGACCGACAGCGAGCAGCTCGCCGCTCGCCGACTCGACGAGGAGATCGCCGAGCTGCGACAGCAGGGACGGGGCATGGACCCGACCCGGCTGCGCGAGCTCGAGCACCGACTGGCCTCGCAGCAGACGTCGCTGTCCACCCTGTCGGCCCAGAACGAGCGGCTCGTGCGCACCCTCAAGGACGCCCGCCAGCAGATCGTCAACCTCAAGGCGGAGGTCGACCGGCTGGCCCAGCCGCCGAACGCCTACGGCGTGGTCGTGAGCGAGGTCGACGACGGCACCGTCGACATCCTCACCTCGGGCCGCAAGATGCGGGTCGCGGTGAGCCCCGGGCTCAGCGAGGCCGAAGTGAGCAAGGGCCGCGAGGTGATGCTCAACGAGGCGCTCAACATCGTCGCCGTCAAGGGCTTCGAGCAGACCGGCGAGGTCGTGCTCGTCAAGGAGATCCTCGACGACGACCGGGTCCTCGTCGTCTCGCACGGCGACGAGGAGCGGGTGGTGCGCCTCGCCCAGTCGCTCATCGGCCAGCCGCTGCGGGTCGGCGACGCGCTCACCATCGACTCGCGGGCCGGCTTCGTCTTCGAGCGGATCCCCAAGGCCGAGGTGCAGGACCTCGTCCTCGAGGAGGTCCCGGACATCGCCTACGAGGACATCGGTGGCCTGGCCGGGCAGATCGAGGCGATCCGCGACGCGGTCGAGCTGCCCTACCTGCACCCCGAGCTCTACCGCGAGCACCGGCTCAAGCCGCCGAAGGGCGTGCTCCTCTACGGCCCGCCCGGCTGCGGCAAGACGCTCATCGCCAAGGCGGTCGCTGCGTCGCTGGCCCGCAAGGTCGCCGAGAAGACCGGCAAGAAGGTCGAGAAGTCCTACTTCCTCAACATCAAGGGCCCCGAGCTGCTCAACAAGTACGTCGGGGAGACCGAGCGGCACATCCGGCTGATCTTCCAGCGGGCTCGGGAGAAGGCCTCCGACGGCACGCCGGTGGTGGTCTTCTTCGACGAGATGGACTCGCTGTTCCGCACCCGCGGGTCGGGCGTGAGCTCCGACGTCGAGACGACGATCGTGCCCCAGCTGCTGTCCGAGATCGACGGCGTCGAGCGGCTCGAGAACGTCATCGTCATCGGCGCCTCCAACCGCGAGGACATGATCGACCCGGCCATCCTGCGCCCCGGTCGGCTCGACGCGAAGATCAAGATCGAGCGGCCGGATGCCGAGTCGGCTCGTGACATCTTCAGCAAGTACCTCACCGTCGAGCTGCCGCTGCACGACGACGACCTCGCCGAGCACGGCGGCGACCGGGAGCGGTGCGTCGAGGCGATGATCCAGGCCGCGGTGGCCCGGATGTATGCCGAGAGCGAGGAGAACCGCTTCCTCGAGGTCACCTACGCCGGTGGCGACAAGGAGATCCTCTACTTCAAGGACTTCAACTCCGGCGCGATGATCCAGAACGTCGTCGACCGGGCCAAGAAGAACGCCATCAAGGAGTTCCTCGCCACCGGGCACAAGGGGCTGCGGGTCGAGCATCTGCTCAGCTCGTGCATTGACGAGTTCAAGGAGAACGAGGACCTGCCCAACACGACCAACCCCGACGACTGGGCGCGGATCTCGGGCAAGAAGGGCGAGCGGATCGTCTACATCCGCACGCTCATCAACACCAAGGACGGCACCGAGCCGGGTCGCTCCATCCACACCGTCGAGAACACCGGGCAGTACCTCTGACCGCGCGGCTCGGCCGGGAGGCAGTGGCACGGGCTCGCGGGCTCGTCGTCGGCACCGGACGATCGCTCGAGGCCGCCCGTTGGCGGTATGCCGTGGAGCGCGGTCCGGCGGACGACGTCCGCGGTGCGCTCGCGGCATACCGGAACGAGGACGGCGGCTTCGGGCACGCGCTCGAGCCGGACTGCCGGGCACCGCAGAGCAGCGCGCTGGCCACCTGGACAGCGCTGGAGGTGCTGCGCGAGATCGACGCGCCTGCGGACGACCCGCTCGTGCAGGGCGGGGTGGGTTGGCTCGTCGCGCAGGTGGCGACCTTGGTCGACGACGGGCCGGGCTGGGTTTTCCTGCCGCCGGAGGCGCAGCACCATCCGCACGCGCCTTGGTGGGACCAGGGCGTGCCGGGGCAACTGGCGGAGACCTTCAACAACTTCCGGATCAACCCACGGGCCTCGATCGTCGCGCTGCTGTGGCACTGGAGCGACCTGGTGCCGCCCGAGCTGCTCGACCGGAGCGCCAACGCCAGCCAGGATGCCATCCGAAACAGACTGCGCGGCAACGCGATTCACGACCATATCGCGGCGGCACGGTTCGCCGGCGAGGCGGCCGTGCCCGATGACTACCGCGAGCTCGCGGCGACCTTCCTCGGCGACGTGCTGCCGCACCGGGT
>DAOTIG010000001.1:0-13987 GCA_035448065.1 Dermatophilaceae bacterium | reverse complement strand
GCTATGTCCTCAGCGCGCTCGACGTGGCGCCGACGAGCACCAGCCGGTTCGCAGCGCTGCTGCACGAAGAGTGTGCGGTGGCGCTTGACCACCTCGTCGCGGCCCAGCAGGACGACGGCGGCTGGCCGCTGACCTGGAGCTGGGCCGAGACGGATCCGACGGCCTGGGCGCTGGCGGAGCGGGAGTGGCGGGGGATCGTGACCCTCGAGAGCGTGCTGCGGCTGCGGGCGCACGGCCGGCTCGGCTGAGCGCTGGGTAGAGGTATTCCGCGGGGTCCTGGACCGGGGGCAATACCTCCACCCGGGTGAGTGGGGCGCGGTCAGAGGTCAGCGGTCAGCGTGTGGGGCGTAGCCGGACAGCGAGGGCCCGCCACCCGATGAGGAGGGCCGCGAGCACCAGCCCGGCGACGACGACGAACGACGGCGCGGTGCCCTGCCCGGTCACGGCCCGCAGCAGCATCCCTCCCACCAGGGTGACCAGCCACAGGGTGATGCCTCGCCCGGTGCTGTCCGGCCAGCCGCCGGACCGCCACCGCACCACCGCCCAGCCGAGGGCCGCCCCGACGAGGAACGGCCAGGCGGTGCTGAGGGCGCCGATGACGGGATTCTCCTCGGCGTGACTGGCCCGGCCGATGGCCGCGAAGACGACGACGAGCAGCGCGTCCACGCCGGCGGCGAGAGCGGGCGGCATACCGAGGTGGGCTGGGCCCGGGCGAGGGCGCACCGGAGCGCTCACGAGGTGGCGACGAGAAGCTCGTCGAAGGGCAGTCGGGGCTGCGGCGGGGCATGCGTGGGGTCCACACCCTCGAAGAGCTTGGACACCGACTTGCCGGCATGGATCCGGGCGATCGCCTCGGCAAACAGCTCGGCGACCGAGCGCACCTCGAGCTCCGGCCAGTCGGCCGGCCGGGGCACCGTGTCGGTGGTGACGACCTCGGTGATCATCGGGTGGTCGCGCAGCCGGTGGACGGCCGAGCCGGTGAACAGTCCGTGCGTACAGGCCACCGACGCCTGCGTGCAGCCGGCGTCGGCCAACCGCTCCATGAGCTCGACGATCGAGCCGCCGGTGGCGATCTCGTCGTCGAGGACGATCGCCCGCTTGCCATGCACGTCGCCGACGATCGCGTCGATGACGACCTTGTCGTCGGCCTTGCGCTGCTTGCTGCCCGCGGCGACCGGCAGGTTAAGCAGGCGCGCGAAGAGGGTGGCGGTCTTGGCGTTGCCGAGGTCGGGCGAGACGACGATGTGGCCGGACAGGTCACGGCTGCGGTAGTGGTCGGCGAGCACCCCGATGGCCGTGAGGTGGTCGACCGGCACCGAGAAGAAGCCGTGCACCTGCGGCGCGTGCAGGGCCATCGTCAGCACCCGGGTCACACCGGCGGTCTTGAGCAGGTCGGCGACCAGCCGGCCGCCGAGGCTGATCCGCGAGGCGTCCTTCTTGTCCGAGCGGGCATAGGCGTAATGCGGCATCACGGCGGTGATCGAGGCCGCCGACGCCCCCCGCGCCGCGTCGATCATGAGCAGCAGCTCCATGAGGTGCTCTTGGGTGGGCGGCACGAGCGGCTGGATGAGGTAGACGTCGCGCTGGCGGACGTTGGCCAGCAGCTGCGCCTGCAGGCAGTCGTTGCTGAACCGCTTGAGGTCGACTCCGGAGAGCCGCACGCCGAGGTGACTGCAGATCCGCTCGGCGAGCGCCTGATGCGCGCTGCCGGAGAAGACGACGACGTCGGACACGGGGTCCCTTCCGGTCGTGGACGGCGGTGTGCGGTCAGCCTACTCGTGCCACTGCGTGGCCGTGGGGGAGCCGGCCGGGTGCAGGTGCCGGTGCAGCTCGGTGACCAGCTCGAGGGTCGCCTGGCGCCCGATGAGGGTCATCCCGGGGAAGCTCGCGAAGCCGTGCACGGCACCGAGGTAGTTGGTGACCCGGGTGGGCACGCCGGCGGCGGTGAGCCGCGCGGCATACGCGAGTCCCTCGTCGCGGAGCGGATCGAGGTCGGCGGTCTGCACGAGCGCCGGCGGCAGGCCGCGCAGGCTCTCGCGCCAATAGGGCGAGATGCTCGGGTCGCGCGGCGAGAGCTGCGGGTCGGGGCCGAAGTAGTGCCGGAGGAAGGCCTCGATCTTGGCCTGGGTGAGCACCGGGGCGTTGGCGTGCTCGCGGACCAGCATCGACATGGACAGGTCGACGCCGGGGTAGATGAGCGCCTGGTGGGCGATCGCCGGGCCGCCGTCGTCGAGCGCGGCGTGGCAGACCAGCGCCGCGAGGTTGCCGCCGGCCGAGTCGCCGCACACCGCGATCCGCGTCGGGTCGCCGCCGAGCCGCGCGGCGCCCTCGTCAGCCAGCCAGCGGGTCGCATCGACGGCGTCGTGGACCGCCGTGGGCGCGCGATGCTCGGGCGCCATCCGGTAGTCCACCGACACGACGAGCGCCTCGGCCCGCGCGGCGATGGTCGCGCACAGGGGGTCGTACATCCGGGTGTTGCCGAGCACCCAGCCGCCGCCGTGGAAGAACACCACGACCGGGTATGCCGCGGGCGCGCCGCGGGCGGCGCCCGAGGGCTGGCCGCCGGTCCGGCCGCTGGGCAGGTAGGTCCGCACCTGTCGGCCGACCCCGTCGCGGGTGGTGAACCACGCGTCGCCGATCCGCACGTCGCGGGGCACTGCTCCGGTGATCCAGGTGAACGGTCGGCGCAGCGGAGCGGTGAAGGCCCGGGAGCGCTGGATCTCGGCGAGGTCCATGTCGATGATCGAACCCCGCACTCCGCGATCGAGCAGGGTGGTGAACAGTCGGGTTCGCAGCGGCAGCCAGGCCATGGGCTCAGTCTGCCAAGACCGCCTGGACCGGACGGGGTAAGGCCGGTGCCGGTGTCGGATGCAGGTGGCGGCGCAGCTCGGTGACGAGCTCGAGCCGAGCCTGGTCTCCGACGACGGTGGCGCCGGGGAAGGACATGAAGCCGTGCACTGTGCGCAGGTAGTTCGTGGCCCGCACGGGGACGCCGGCAGCGCGCAAGCGCTCGGCATAGCCCAGGCCCTCGTCGCGCAGCGGGTCGAGGTCGGCGGTCTGCACCAGCGCGGGCGGCAGCCCGGCGAGGTCGACCCGCCAGACGGGTGAGACGAGCGGGTCGTCCGGCGCCAAGCCGCTGGAGTCGAGGTAGTGCCGCGAGAAGACCTCGATCTTGCGCGCGTCGAGCACCGGCGCGCGGGCATGCTCCCGGGCCGACGGATAGGAGCGGGTGGCGTCGGTCGCGGGATAGAGCAGCGCCTGGTGAGCGATGGGCGGGCCGCCGGCGTCGAGGAGCACCTGGGTGGCCACCGCCGCGATGCCGCCGCCGGCGCTGTCGCCGCAGACCGCGATGCGCGTCGGCTCGCCGCCCAGCCGGGCCGCCTCGGCGTGCACCCAGCGCACCCCGTCGATCGCGTCGTGGGCCGCTCGCGGCGCGCGGTGCTCCGGCGCCATCCGATAGTCGACCGACACGACGAGCGCCGACACCTGCTCGGCGAGGAAGCTGCACAGCGGGTCGTAGAGCCGGGTGTTGCCCAGCACGTAGCCACCACCGTGGAAGAACACCACCATCGGGTATGCCGCCCGCTCGCCGCCGGCCGCCGGCTCGCCGCCGGCCGCCGGCGCGCCGCCGGCCGCCGGCGCGCCGTCCGCCGTGGTCGCCGGCGGCCCGGTGGGCGTGTAGATCCGCACCCCCACCCGGCCGCCGTCGCGGGCCTCGAAGGAGTCCTCGGTGACGGCGACCTGGCGGGAGAGCCGGCCGGTGATCCAGGTGTGCGGCCACCGCTGCGGCGGCACCCACGCGCGAGCTCGGGCGATGCCGGCCTCGTCGAGCCCGATGATCGAGTGCGCCCCGAAGCGATCCATGACCGCGGCGAACACCGCTGTCCGCAAAGGCAGCTCGGCCGCGACCGGCACGACGTGCGGGCGGGCGGCCCGCGGCATACCGGATCGACGCAGGCGGCTCACCGCCTGCCGGGGAGCGTTCGCGATCCTCGCCATCGACCCAGTGTGCCCGGAACAGGGCTGTGCCGCAGACCTTTCGGTCACGAGTGCAGCGGCGCCTCCGACGTCGGCTGCTGGACCAGCCAGTCGCGCACCTCGGGCAGGTCCTGCAGGTGCTCCTCGATGTAGGCCTCGTGCCGGGCGAGCTGCTCCTGGCACCAGGCCTTGAGGTCGGCGCTGCCCCGCGGCTTGCGCGGCGAGTTGTTGATCGCGTCCATGACGAGGTGGTAGCGGCTCGCCTGGTTGCGCACGACCATGTCGAACGGCGTTGTCGTCGTGCCCTGCTCGATGAATCCGCGGCAGTGGAAGCGGTCGGCGTCGGGCCGGCCGTGGACGAGCTGGTGGATCGCGCCCGGGTAGCCGTGGAAGCTGAACACGACGTGCTGGGTGTCGGTGAACAGCTCGCTGAACTGCACGTCGGACATGCCGTTGGGGTGGTCCTTCGGTCGCGCGATCGACATGAGGTTGACGACGTTGACGACCCGGACCCGCAGGCCGGGCAGCCGCTCGCGCAGGATCTCGGCGGCGGCCACCGTCTCCATCGTCACGACGTCGCCAGCACAGGCGAGGACGATGTCCGGCAGCCGATCCTCGGCCGGGTCGTCGCCCTCGGTGCCGGCCCAGTCCCAGATCGACGCCCCGCGCCGGCAGTGCTCGTGGGCCTGCTCGAGGGTGAGCCACTGCAGCTGCGGCTGCTTGTCCTGGACGATGAGGTTGACCTTGGACCGGCTGCGCAGGCAGTGCTCGGACACCGACAGCAGGCAGTTGGCGTCCGGCGGCAGGTAGATCCGCGCGACGTCGCCGCGGTGCTGCAGGACGTTGGTGATCAGCCCGGGGCCCTGGTGGCTGAAGCCGTTGTGGTCGTTGCGCCACGCCGTGGAGGTGAGCAGCACGTTGAGGCTGGGCACGTCGGCGCGCCAGGACAGGTGATGGGCCTCCTCGAGCCACTTGGCGTGCTGGATGGTCTGGCTCGCGCTCACCATGGCGAAGGCCTCGTAGGTGGCGAACAGGCCATGCCGACCGGTGAGGGTGTAGCCCTCCAGCCAGCCGTGGCACGAATGCTCCGAGAGAACCTCCATGACCCGGCCGTCGCGGGAGAGCTTGACGTCGTCGGGCGTGACCCGCTCCATGGTCGCCCGGTCGGAGACCTCGAAGACCGCGCCGAGCCGGTTGGAGTTGGTCTCGTCCGGGCAGAACAGCCGGAAGGAGTGCGGGTTGCGGGTGTAGACGTCGCGCAGCAGCGCGCCGAGCGAGCGGGTCGACTCCGCGCGGGTGGCGCCGGGCCGCTCGACCGCGACCTCGTAGTCCCCGAGCTCGGGCAGGTCGAGGTCGACGGTGAGCAGACCGCCGTTGGCATAGGGGCTGGCGGTCATCCGCTTGTCGCCGATCGGGTTGTGCGACAGCACGATCGGGGTCGGAGCGCCGTGCTCGTCGAAGAGCTCGTCGGGGCGGTAGGTGCGCAGCCAGTCCTCGAGCTGGGCCAGGTGCTCGGGGCTGTCCTTGACGCCCGAGAGCGGCACCTGGTGGGCCCGCCAGGTGCCCTCGACGACGACGCCGTCGACCTCGTGCGGGCCGGTCCAACCCTTGGGGGAGCGCAGCACGAGGACCGGCCAGCGCGGGCGCGGCAGGGCGGCATACTCCTCGTCGGAGAGCTCGGGGTTGCGCCAGGTCGCCTGGATCTCACGGATCGAGCGGTATGCCGCGGCCAGCGCCTCCGCGAAGCGCTCGTGCATGCCGGGCAGGTCGCTGCCCTCGACCTCGATCGGCTCCCAGCCGTGCCCGCGGAGCAGGTCGCGGACCTCGGCCGGGTCCTTGCGGGCCAGCACGGTGGGGCCGGCGATCTTGGCGCCATTGAGGTGCAGCACCGGCAGCACGGCGCCGTCGCGGCGCGGGTTGAGGAACGAGACGCCCTTCCACGAGCCCTCGAGCGGGCCGGTCTCGGCCTCGCCGTCGCCGACGACGGTCAGCGCGAGCAGGTCGGGGTGGTCGAAGACGGCGCCGAAGGCGTGGATGAGCGCGTAGCCGAGCTCGCCGCCCTCGTGGATCGAGCCGGGGGTGGTCACCGACGCGTGCGAGGGGATGCCGCCGGGTGCCGAGAACTGGCGGAAGAGGCGGGTGAGCCCCTCGGTGTCGAGCGTCACCTCGGGGAAGAGGTCGGAATAGACGCCCTCGAGGTATGCCGCGGCGACCAGAGCGGGGCCGCCGTGGCCCGGGCCGGCGAGATAGACGACGTCCTGACCGGTATGCCGGATGAGCCGGGTGGCGTGCGCGTAGACGAAGGCGAGGCCGGGCGAGGTGCCCCAGTGGCCGAGCAGTCGCGGCTTGATGTCGTCGGCCGAGAGCTCTTGGCGCAGCAGGGGATTCGACTGCAGGTAGATCTGGCCGACGGTGAGGTAGTTCGCCGCCCGCCACCACGCGTCGAGCGCGGCGAGCTCGTCGCCGTCGATGCGGGCGAGCCGCTCGCTCAGCTCGGGGGAGAGCGGGCCGGTCGGCGCCGGGGTCGGGTAGGGGGACGTGGAGGCCGAGGTCTCGGTGGAGGTCACGTCCTCATCCTCTGCCGCGGGGGCGCGGCATACCAAGTCGGCGGGGCTCGGGACGAGTGAACATCGGGTGACCTCCGCGAGGGGCCGCATAGGGTTGGGGACATGGGTGTGCGGCGGGTCATGGGGATCGAGACGGAATACGGCATCTCGGTGCCCGGCGACCCGACCGCCAACCCGATGATGCTCTCGGGGCAGGTCGTCACCGCCTATGCGCGGGCGCACGGCCTGCACACCGGGCGGGGGGCGTGGGACTACGCCGACGAGGCGCCGCTGCGTGACGCGCGCGGCTGGGAGCTCGGGCGCGGCTACGCCGACCCGAGCCAGCTCACCGACGTCGAGGACCCGACGATGGCCAACGTCGTGCTCACCAACGGCGCCCGCTTCTACGTCGACCACGCCCACCCCGAGTACTCCAGCCCCGAGGTCACCACGCCCCGTGCAGCCGTCACCTGGGACCGGGCCGGCGACCTGGTGATGCGCGAGGCGGCCCAGCTGCTCAGCCCCGACCCGGCCCGGCCGGCCGTCGCGCTCTACAAGAACAACGCCGACGGCAAGGGCAGCTCCTACGGCACCCACGAGAACTACCTCATGCGCCGCGAGACGGCCTTCGCCGACATCGTCCGCGGTCTCACCCCGTTCTTCGTCACCCGTCAGGTCATCTGCGGCGCCGGCCGGGTCGGCATCGGGGTCGACTCGCGCACCGCGGGCTACCAGATCAGCCAGCGCGCCGACTTCTTCGAGACCGAGGTCGGCCTCGAGACCACCCTCAAGCGGCCGATCATCAACACCCGCGACGAGCCGCACGCGCAGGCCGACCTCTACCGCCGCCTGCACGTCATCATCGGCGACGCGAACCAGTGCGACGTCGCCAACCTGCTCAAGACCGGCACCACGTCGCTGGTCCTCGCGGTCATCGAGGACGGGGCGATGCCGCGCGACCTCATGGTGACCAACCCGGTGTCCTGCCTGCACGCCGTCTCGCACGACCCGACGCTCACCCACCTGCTCACCCTGCGCGACGGGCGCACCCTCACCGCGCTGGAGCTGCAGTGGGCCTACCACGACGCGGTCGCGGCATACCTGCGCGATCGCGGGCACGCCGGTGCCGACGAGGCCGGTGACCCGGACACCGCCGAGGTGATGCGGCTGTGGGCCGACGTGCTCACCCGGCTGGGCCGCGACCCGATGTCGTGCGCGGCGGACATCGACTGGGTCGCCAAGCTGCGGCTGCTGCAGGCCTATCGCGATCGGGACGGGCTCGCCTGGACCGAGCCGCGACTGGCCGCGCTGGACATCCAGTGGAGCGACGTCAACCCGGCCAAGAGCGTCTTCGGCAAGCTCAAGGCGGCCGGCAAGGTCACCGAGCTCGTGTCGGAGGAGGCGGTGCGGGCGGCGGTGACCAGCCCGCCGGAGGACACGCGCGCGTGGTTCCGGGGGCAGTGCCTGAGCCGGTATGCCGCGGCCGTCGTCTCCGCGTCGTGGGACTCGCTCATCTTCGAGGTGCCGGGCCGGACCTCGCTGCAGCGGATCCCGATGCTCGAGCCGACCCGGGGCACCCGCGCCCAGCTCCAGGAGCTGCTCGACCGCAGCCCCGACGTGGCGACCCTGCTCGCCGAGCTCGACACGCCCTCCTGAGCCGCGTGCGAGGAGGCGTCCGGCCCGGCGGTGGAGGCATCCGTCGGCGGGGCACGACGGATGCGAACCGGACGGCCGAAGCCGCTGTCCGGCCGGGGCATTAGGTTGGGGACAGCAAGCCCGCACAAAGGAGGGGCCAGATGGCCAGCCAGGAGCAGAGCCGACCGCAGCGCCGCGAGGGCGACCCCGACGGCGCACCCGACGCCGCGCCGGCGCCCGGTGGTGCGTCGACCAACGTCAGTGACTCAGACATCGACAGCGTGCTCGACGAGATCGACGACGTCCTGGAGACCAACGCCGAGGAGTTCGTGCGCAGCTTCGTCCAGAAGGGCGGGCAGTGACCCACCCCGCGCCCGGCGCGGCAGGTGCGGCGCGCGACGGGCGGCTGCCCGCGGCATACCTGAGCCCGGGCACGGCGTCGTTCACCGACTTCGTCTCCGGGGTGGCGCCCGAGCTGCTGCCGGGGCGGCGGTCGCTGCCGGCCGGCATGTCGCTCGAGGCGCCGCACGGCACGACCATCGTCTGCCTCGAGCACGAGGGCGGGGTGGTGATGGCGGGGGACCGGCGCGCGACGATGGGCAACCTGATCGCCAACCGGGACATGGAGAAGGTCTATGCCGCCGACGAGTACTCGGTCGTGGGGATCGCCGGCACGGCGGGCATCGCGATCGAGCTGGTCAAGCTCTACCAGGTCGAGCTCGAGCACTACGAGAAGATCGAGGGCGCGATCATGAGCATCGAGGGCAAGGCCAACCGGCTGGCCACGATGATTCGCGGCAACCTCGGGATGGCGATGCAGGGGCTGTCGGTGGTGCCGCTGTTCGCGGGCTACGACCTCGACGAGGGACGTGGCCGGATCTTCTCCTACGACGTCACCGGGGGCTGCTACCCCGAGGCGGACCATCACGCGATCGGGTCGGGGTCGATGTTCGCCCGCGGGTCGCTGAAGAAGATCTGGCGGCCCGGGCTGAGCGAGGCGGACGCGGTGCGGGCGGCGGTGGAGTCGCTCTACGACGCGGCCGACGACGACTCGGCCACCGGCGGGCCGGACGTGGGGCGGCGGATCTGGCCGACCTTGGCAGTGATCGATCGGGAGGGCGTGCGCTTCCTGGCCGACGACGAGCTGGGCACGGTCGTCGAGCGGATCGTCGCGGATCGGCGGGGGAACCCGGGAGGCGCGCGATGAGCCGACCAGCGGGCAGGAGGCGCGATGAGCGCCGACCAGCGGGCAGGAGGCGCGCGATGAGCGCCGACCAGCGGGCAGGAGGCGCGCGATGAGCATGCCGTTCTACGTCAGCCCCGAGCAGCTGATGAAGGACAAGGCCGACTATGCCCGCAAGGGGATCAGTCGGGGCCGGTCCGTCGTCGTGCTCCAGTACGACCGAGGCATCGCGTTCGTCGCGGAGAACCCGCAGAGCCTGCGCAAGATCAGCGAGATCTACGACCGGATCGCGTTTGCGGCGGTCGGGATGTACTACGAGTTCGAGAACCTGCGGGTCGCTGGCATCCGGTATGCCGACCTCCGCGGCTACTCGTACGACCGGTCCGACGTCACCGCTCGTGGCTTGGCCAATGCCTATGCGCAGACGCTGGGCACGGTCTTCACGACCGAGACCAAGCCCTACGAGATCGAGCTGTGCGTCGCCGAGGTGGGGCGGACTCCGGCGCAGGACCAGATCTATCGGCTCACTTATGACGGGTCGGTCGCTGACCAGCACGGCTTTGTCGTCATGGGCGGCTCCACCGCGGCGGCCGAAGAGGTGCTCAAGGGTGGGTGGCGCGAGGAGCTGACCCTGGGGGAGGCGCTCACGCTCGCCGTGGCGGCGCTCGGGGCTGATCCCGCTGGTGGGACGGCGCGGACGCTCGCCCCGGAGCAGCTCGAGGTGGCGGTGCTCGACCGGCTGCGCCCGCGGCGCACCTTCCGGCGGATCGTCGGCTCGCTGTTGGCCGACCTGCTCAATGCCGAGAGCCCGACCAAGCATGCGCCGGAGAGTGACGAGTCGGTGCCCGGGCATCACGACACGCTGTCCGGTGAGGGTGGGGCTCGGAGCTCGGCGGAGGACGCCTCCGCCGACCGGAAGCCGGACACCGAGCCGGTCCCTGGGACCGACCGCCCGCCGTCGCCGGATCGCGATACCTATGCCGAGCCGGAGGTTCGGCCGGGCGAGCCCCCGGGTTCGGCGCACCCGGCTGGCTGAGCCGGGGACCGGCAACGGCGACCCGACTGACTGGCCGCGTGCCGCGCCTGGGACGACATTGCTGGCGCGTTGCCAACAGCGGCAGCCTGACCGCTGCCACCGTGTCCCGCGCCGATAGGGCATTGCTGGCGGGGTGCGTGCAGCGTCAGCCCGGCCGGCTGGCAACGCTCCTGGCTCGGCTACGGCACTGCTGGCGGGGTGCCAGCAGTGCCGTAGCCCCGCGGGAGGCCTGGTGGGGCCTGGGCGGTCGCTGGTGGCGGGGTGCCAGCAGTGCCGTATCGCCAGCCGAAACTGGTGGGCCCTGCTCAGCCGCTGGTGGCGGGGTGCCGGCAATGCCGTATCGCCGAGCCGAAACTGGTAGGGCCTGCTCAGGCGTTGCTGGCCGGGCGCCAGCAGCGGCGAGTCGCAACTGCACCCCGGGTCCGGTCAGCGGCGGCGTCCGCGGCCACCAGTGACCGCCTGAGCACGCTCTGGGGAGGCCAGATCCTCACTTGCCTCATCACTCGGCTCGTCCGCGGTCTCGGCCTGCGCGCCGTCCCCGGAACCTGCCGCCCCGTCAGTCTCGACCTCACGGTCGGCCTCCGGCTCACTCAGCTCGTCAGCGTCGCCTCCAACTCCACTCTCACCCTCGACCTCACGGTCAACCAGGTCGGCGGCGCGTGCCTCCTCGGCGGATGCCGGGCTGCCGGGTGCGTCCGCCGAGAGCTCGACCTCACCGAAAGCGGGCGCGACGGCGCCGCCACCGAGGGTGGCCAGCATCTGCCGGACGTTGGTGAGCTGCGCCGTGATCGAGTCGCGCCGGGCCGAGACCGCAGCCAGCTCGCGCTCCGAGTCTCGCTTGATCCGATCGGCCTGCTCCCGGGCGGCGGTCACCAGCGCCTCGGCCTCCGACCGGGCCCGCTCGAGCAACCCGCTCGCCTCCGACCGGGTCGTGTCGTGGTGGCGCTGCGCCTCCGCGGTGAGCGCCTCGGCCCGCTCCTGCGCCGCCGCCAGCCAAGTTTCGTGCTGGCTCATCTGCGCCGCGAAGTCCGCCGCCGCCTTGTCCCGACGCCCGGCCAGCGTCGTCTCGAAGTCCGCCGCCGCCGCCGCGGCCTTGGCCCGCTGGCTCTCGTAGACCGCCTCGGCCTCCTCGCGCCGCGCCGAGGCCTCCCGGTCGGCGTGCTCCATGATCTCGTCCGCGGTGCGCCGGGCCTGCTCGAGGATCCGGGCCGCGTCGGCCTCGGCCTGGGACCGGACGTCCCCGGCATACCGATCCGCCTCGGCCCGGGTGGCCGTCGACTGCTGCGCGGCGGCCAGCCGAGATCCGGTCGCGTCCTCCTCAGCCGCGCTCCGGATCGCCACCGCCTCCTCGTCCGCCAGGGTCAGGATGTGCCCGATCCGCTCGCCCAGGTCGGCGAACGTCGGCGCCGTTGCCTGCCGCTCGGCCTCCCGCGAGGTCCGCTCCAGCGCCGCGATCCGCTCGTCTCGCTCGGCCAGCTCGCCCTGCAAGGCGGCATACCCGGACTCGAGCTTGGTGAGGGCGACACTGTGCGCGGCGGCCTCCTGGCGAGCCGCGTCGGCGGCGGTGGCCAGCTCGCGCACATGGTGCTCCACCTGGGCGGGGTCGTAGCCGCGCAGCACGGAGCGGAAGGTGGGAAGGTCACTCATCAGGATCCTGTCGATCGGGTCGGGGGAGGGGATGGGTCAGGGGCGAGTGCTCGGGGCGCGCGCCCCGTTCTCGGGGACGGCCAGCGCTTCGATGACCCCAGAGAGGTCGGCGAGCTGGGCCGTGATGTCGGCGCGCCGAGACGCCAGAGCGGCCACCTCGGCCCGTGCAGCCTCGACGGTGGCCCGCGCCTCGGCACGCAGTCTGTCGGATTCGCTGCGCGCCTCGGCGAGCGTCCGCACCAGCTCGTCACGGGCGCTGCGCCGCTCGGCGTGTGCCTCGCGATGCAGCTTCTCGACCTCGGCGGCGGTGCGCTCCCGCACGATCCGGGCGCCGCTCTCGGCCTCGGCCAACCGCAACCGGGCCCGCTCGAGCGTCGCCTCGGACGTGGCCTGCGCCTGGGCGAGCAGATGCTCGGCCTCGGCCTGCGCTCGCTCGGCGGTATGCCGTGCGTCCGCCTCCGCCGCCGCCAAAACCGCTGCTGCCTGCGCCCGCTCGCGGGTGGCCGTGTCGCTGGCCGACTCGAGGCGCTGCCGGGCTGTGTGGGTGGTGCGAGCCACGACCGCCTGGATCTCGTGCCGGCGTCGCCGGGCGTGCTTTGCCAGCTCTCGACGGCTTTCGACCCGCGAGCGGCTCGCCTCGATCGAGGCCCTCTCGAGGATCTCGCGCATCGTCTCCTGCGCCCAGCCCAGGTGCTGCTCGGCCGCGGCCAGCAGCGCATCGGCTTGCTGCTGGGCCTCCTTCACGACCGACTCGGCGGCTGACTCGGACTCGGCCCGCAGCGCGTCGGCCTCTCGGATGGTCCGGGTACGCAGGGTCTCGGCAGCCACCCGCATCCGCACGGACTCGGCCTTGGCCTCGACGACCAGCCGCTCGGCCTCGGCCCGCGCCTCGGCCAGCCGCTGCTCGGCCAGCTCGCCGGCCTCGCCCAGCCGCCGGCTCTCCTCGGCCTCCAGATCGGCCCACCGGGTCGCGAGGTCGGCCGAGCGTGACTGCTCGTGCTCGGCGAAGCGAGCCATCGCCGCCCGATAGTCGCCCTCGGCGGCATCGCGCAGCTCGGCCGCCTGCGTCCCCACACGGGCCAGCAGGTCGGCAGCCTGGGTGCGTGCCGCATCGATCTCGGCGGCGCTGGACCGAGCCGCTGCCGCGGCGACGAGGGATGCCTGCTCCGCGGCGTCGTCGAGCAGCGCCGCGGCATCCTCGTGGGCCTCGTCGCGGCGGGCGGCAGCCTGGGCGCGATCTGCCTCTGCGAGCCGATGAGCCTCGACCGCCTCGGCGTGCAGTCGGGCCGCCTCGCCCTGCAGTCGCTCGGCCTCGGCGCGGGCAGCAGCGAGCACTCGATCGGCCTCGGCGCTGACGCTGTCGGCGTGCTGCTGGGCCCGAGCGAGGATCGCCGTCGCGTGCCTGCTGACGTCACCGACATCGTCCCCTGAGACCGACGAGCGCCACGATCCCGCGCTGCCGGACATGGGCTCCACTATGGCAGAACCCGTCCTCGACCTGCACCGGCGAGGACGGCACGAAGGAGCCGGCCGGTTGGGGCGCCGAGTCTCGCGACACAACCTAGGCTGGGCAGGTGAGAGTCATCGACCGACGGATCTTCGGGATCGAGACCGAGTACGGGGTGACCTGCACCCATCAAGGGCAACGCCGGCTCACTCCTGACGAGGTCTCCCGCTACCTGTTCCGTCGCGTCGTCGCCTGGGGGCGCAGCAGCAACGTCTTCCTCGGCAACGGCTCGCGGCTCTACCTCGACGTCGGCAGCCACCCCGAGTACGCCACGCCCGAGTGCGACTCGGTGCGCGAGCTCGTCGTCCACGACAAGGCGGGTGAGCGGGTGCTCGAGGGACTCGCCGAGGAGGCCCAGCAGCGGCTGGCCGAGGAGGGCATCGCCGGCGACATCTACGTCTTCAAGAACAACACCGACTCGGCGGGCAACTCCTACGGCTGCCACGAGAACTACC